>NZ_JBNJOI010000001.1:0-478476 GCF_050113675.1 Vibrio sp. TRT 21S02 | reverse complement strand
GGGCGGTCATCATTACCGCCGTTCTCACCACCATCGGTGATGGTTGCGGTGCCAGTATCGCTACCCACAGTGCCGTCGCCAGCCGTCGCCGTTACCGTAAAGTCTTCGTTACCTTCGAATACTGTATCGTTAGTCGTTGGGATAGTCACCGTCAGGTTCGTTTGACCTGCTGGGATGGTGTAGCTACCGTCAGTGTTTGGATTGACAACCGTGCCATCAGCGGTAGTCACCACCATGGTGCCAAAGTCATCAGCCTCTGCACTGCCCGTTTGGCTTGCAAGGTTGACCGTCACATCCGTATCCGCCGCTTGTGACAGGCTCACGGTAAAGACTGCGTCATCGCCTTCGCTCACAGACACAGTTTCAGTAATTGAGATAGTTGGGCGATCGTCATTGCCACCATTCTCACCACCATCAGTAATGGTCGCCGTGCCGGTATCACTGCCCACTGTGCCGTCACCAGCCGTCGCCGTTACCGTAAAGTCTTCGTTACCTTCAAAGACCATATCGTTAGTCGTTGGGATAGTGACTGTTAGGTTCGTTTGACCTGCTGGGATGGTGTAGCTGCCATCAGTGTTTGGATTCACAACCGTGCCATCAGCGGTAGTCACCACCATAGTGCCAAAGTCGTCGCTGCTTGCTGAGCCAGTTTGGCTTGCAAGGTTGACCGTCACATCGGTATCCGCGGCTTGTGACAAGCTCACGGTAAAGACCGCGTCATCGCCTTCGCTCACAGATACCGTTTCAGTAATTGAGATAGTTGGGCGATCGTCATTGCCACCATTCTCACCACCATCAGTAATGGTCGCGGTGCCGGTATCGCTGCCCACTGTGCCGTCGCCAGCCGTCGCAGTGACCGTAAAGTCTTCATTACCTTCAAACACCGTATCGTTGGTGGTAGGGATGGTGACTGTTAGGTTGGTTTGACCCGCAGGGATGGTGTAGCTGCCATCTGTATTTGGATTCACAACCGTGCCATCAGCGGTAGTCACTACCATAGCACCAAAGTCGTCGCTGCTTGCTGAGCCAGTCTGGCTTGCAAGGTTCACCGTCACATCGGTATCCGCGGCTTGTGACAAGCTCACAGTAAAGACTGCGTCATCGCCTTCGCTCACAGAAACAGTTTCAGTAATTGAGATAGTTGGGCGATCGTCATTGCCACCATTCTCACCACCATCAGTAATGGTCGCCGTGCCGGTATCACTGCCGACAGTGCCGTCGCCAGCCGTCGCCGTTACCGTGAAGTCTTCATTGCCTTCGAATACGGTGTCATCCGTGGTTGGAATGGTCACCGTCAGGTTCGTTTCACCCGCTGGAATGGTGTAGCTACCATCGGTGTTTGGATTCACAACCGTGCCATCAGCGGTAGTCACTACCATAGCACCGAAGTCGTCGCTGCTTGCTGAGCCAGTTTGGCTTACCAAGTTGACCGTCACATCGGTATCGGCCGCTTGTGATAGGCTCACGGTAAAGACCGCGTCATCGCCTTCGCTCACAGATACCGTTTCAGTAATTGAGACAGTTGGGTGATCATCATTGCCGCCATTCTCACCACCATCGGTGATGGTCGCGTCAGCATCAGTATTTTCTGAATTAACAAGTCCATCAACAGCATCAACCGTTAAGATAAAGGACTCATCCCCTTCATATGTATCATCTTGTACGGTTTCTACATTTACATTGAGGTTGGTTACCCCAGCGGGTACAACGACTGTCCCATCGGGTGCTACGGTTAATTGAATACCAGTATCTGTCGTAACAATGATATTGCCAATATCGTCTGACTCAGCAGTTGTTGGCGTAATATCAAGCTTTAAAGTTGTGTCTTGGTTTGATGGTTTATCAAATTCAATCGTGAAGATTGCATCATCGCCTTCACTCACATTGCCACCACCAGTGACAGAAATTTCAGGTATCGGATTTACAACAACGATAACTTCTATTTCGTCGCTGCCTCCTTCACCGTCTGTAACGACAACCGTAAATGAGTCATTGCCATCAAAATCTTCATCTGGCGTATAAGTCCAACTGCCGTCAGGGTTCACTGTCACCTGACCATTAGAGGGAGGCGTAGCTGTGCTAAATGTTAATTCATCATCATTGACATCGGTTGCGGTCAATTGACCACTTATAGAAGTATCTTCGTCGGTCGAAACAGTGATACTTTCCCCAAGCGGGGATTCATTAATATCAACAAATTCTGGAGGTAATTGCGCTAGACGAAACTGGTCAAGTAAAGTCAGGCTTTGTGTTTCTGATAGGCCTAATGATGCGAAACCTTCGGTAACAAAATTGGTCGATGCAATAGTTTCACTTCCATCACGACTTACTGTCCCTGACAAGGTTAAGCTCGAACCGCTTTGTCCACCTGCAGCTGGAGCTAGCTCTCCATCTAGTAATGTGGAGTCTTGGCCCCGTTCTAATGCCGCGAGTATCACATTCACATCATCAGTAATATTTTGAGGTTCATTAGCATTATCAACACGAGCTACTGACAACACTGATGCTTCTTCAGTTTCTCCATTAGGATATAGAATCACCTCTCCAGGTAAAAGGGTGTCTCCTTCTCTAAAGACTCGTATTTCACCTGTAGCATTTATTATTACTACGTTTATATTCGCCAGGCTTCCCGACAAAACCAAAGTATCAAGTTTCATAACAACCTCTAGATGACCTTATTAACTTCGACTAATTTGATAATAAAGTTTTGGAATAAAACATTTATCCTATTTATAAATTAACACCCTTAACATGACACTCAAAGGTATTTTTTGCATACAGTTAACACTTCCGTGCAATCAATATGATAAAAATACATATTTGAAATACATAACCAACCTTACATTAAAGCTTCCAAAATGAGAACAAATCCCAATAAAATCAACAATAAAGAAAGAAAACTTTCTTAATTCCCTTACATAATAAAGAAGCAAATATAGAAAAAATAAGCATTAATAAAAAACGAAAAGACAAAATAATGTTGATATTTTTAACAATTATTCTCAAATTCAAGAAAATGGGAAATTTATCAACATTTCTAGTTCCCTACCATCAAGACACAAACAAAAGAACCACTCACACAAAATTACAACACTACAATACTCCTCTGAGCGCTATCAATTAGCTGCTTCAAAACACTTAACAATTCTCTCACTTGTGGAAAAACAAGACTGACTACGTTGTGTGATCTACTTCGAATGGGTATATAACGCGCACAGACTCAAAACTTTCGATAGGGTTTGACTCATAAGCTTGCTTGATTTGAGACAAACCAAATGTTTAAAAACACTCGCTATAAAAAAGTTCACCTCTACTCATAGTAATTAGCATGGCGTACTCAAAACCCATAAAGACAAAACCAAAGCACCACTCTTGAAACCATAAAAAGCTTTCTAACTAGTCAAAATTGCATTAAATCAAAAGACTTAACAACGAATGAGATTCCGTAAACCAACAACGCTTGAATAATGTTATTTGAAGCAATTTAATGAACAGATATCACATTCAATTAACACAACTTGAAGTAGTGAACAGTTATTAAACTGGATGAACATCACAAAGTTTAATGATTGATAATCACTGTTAAACAGTAATAAAATCATGAAAATAAATTGGCAAAAGCCAGTTTTAAAAGCGTTACGGATTCAGGAATCATTAAAATCAATAAGACAAACCGTGATTTAAAATAGAATTTATTGATGAAGTTAATGAAAATTCTCAGTAATGAGATGGAATAGGAAGTAGTATTTTCTGTCTAGGAGAATCTCGAGGAGAGACAAAGTGAATTTGAAAAAGCAGATAACGTTAAGCTGCTTAGTTGCTCTTTGCCTGCCGGCATATAGTCAAACTTTAGAACAAGCAGTCGCTTATACAATTAATAGTAACCCTGAGATACGTGCCTCATACAATGAGTTTATAAGTAAAAGGTACGACGCTGATGCGTCGACTGGGGCGTACTTACCTAAGGTTGATTTGGATGCAGGCATTGGTTATGAAGCAATAGATCCAGTTAACGGTTCAGATACTGAACTAACCCGAAAAGAAGCTACCTTGTCACTAACCCAATTGATTTGGGATGGTTCTGCCACATTAAACGATATGGATAGAACTGCCGCAGACGCCGAATCCGTTCGTTACCAACTATTAGCAGATGCTCAAGACATTGCACTTCAAGTTACTAAAATCTATCTCGATGCAACAAAAGCATACGAAGTACTGTCCTTATCGGAGAGTAATCTTGCTGTTCACAAAGAGATATTTAAAGACATTAAAAGACGTGTAGACTCAGGTTTAGGTTCAACCGCTGATCTTTCTCAAGTTGAAGCTCGATTAGCCAAAGCACACGGAAACCTTCTTGCGGCTCAAAATAACCTTTTCGACGTCCATACCCAATTTAAACGTATTGTAGGACAAGTGCCTCAAGGGCTCATTTTCCCTCGAGCTGATCAAAATGCGATTCCATACAGTGTTGACGACGCGCTTACACTAGCCTTTGAACGCCACCCTGTGATCAAAATATCTCACGCAGACGTTGATTCTGCTCGCTTTCAGTATGATCAAAGTAAAGGGGTAAACTACCCTACACTTTCAATTGAAGCCGCTCAAACATGGCGTGATGATGCCGCAGGTATTGAAGGTCGCAGTGACGAGTTAACAGCAATGCTACGCATGCGTTATAACTTGTACAATGGTGGATCAGATGCAGATCGTAGTAAGAGTGCTGCATACCAACTTAATAAAGCAAAGGACTTTCGCGACAGAACATTCCGTAGTGTAGAAGAAGGCCTACGTTTATCTTGGAGCGCGTTAGATTTAACTCTCCAACAGAAAGAGTTTTTAGCTGACCATGTAGACTCGGCATCTGAAACCGTTATTGCCTATGAAAAGCAATACAAGTTAGGCAAACGAACTCTCCTTGATTTACTCAACACTGAAAATGAGTTGTTCGAAGCTCGCAAAGGCTACCTTGATGCAAAATACGACGAGCAATATGCGAAATATCGTGTTATGAATGCAACTGGTGGTCTGTTAGATGCGTTGCTTGTGGATACCCCTGAAAATTGGTCAAAGCCGGTGGAGTACTAATTAAATGAATAAGAAACTTTTCACTTTTACAACATTAGTATCTTTGCTGTCTGCTCCAGTATTTGCAGATAAATTCGATGATGAATACGAGTATATTGAAACACCAACCTCCAACCAAATCGCGGATCTACAAGATGATGATCGAGATGGTGTGATTAACGCTCGCGATCTTTGTCCTGAAACGCCATTAAAAGCAGAGATTGATAATGATGGTTGTGGCACCTATATAAAAACCGAAGAAGAAGTCAAACTGCATATTCTATTTGCCAATGACTCTTCAGAAATCCAACCAGTCTTTCTTGGTCAAATCAGAGAAATGGCGGATTTCTTAAAAGAATACCCTTCAACCTCTATTGAAATTCAAGGCTTTGCTAGCAAAGTAGGTACCGCAGAGTACAACCTTGCTCTTTCTAAGCGCCGCGCAAATGCTGTTGAGGCCACGCTCATTGCCAATGGCATCAGTAGCTCTAGAGTTCGAATTGTGGGTTTTGGTGATACCAAGTTATCAGAGCAAGGAGATGACGAAGTCAGCCATGCTATGAACCGAAAGGTTACTGCGACTGTCGTTGGCCACAAAGGCAGCGTAAAAGAAGAATGGACTATCTTTACGAAGAAAGCGAAATAACCGTTATTTAAGAGAAAATAAAGGGGGCATTGCCCCCTTTATTTGTTTCCAGAGAGAAACACTAAGTGATACTCTATGCCTGATTTAACTTTAGAGACAGAAAACATGAGCAAATTAACTGCTGATTTACAAGCAAACCTAGCATTGTTTGTTGAAGAGACAAAGCAAAACCAATTAGTTTGGGGTTTAAGAAATGAAGAGGGTTGGTTATCTTGCGACTCTACTGAGTTTGAAAATAGCGAAGTTATGCCTTTTTGGTCTTCTAAAGAAGATGCAGAAACACACAATGTAGAAGAGTGGGCAGATTTTAACGTACTGGAGATCCCACTGGACATTTTTGTTGAAGACTGGCTTCTAACATTGGATGAAGATGGCGTCTTAGTTGGTACAAACTGGAATGCTCAGCTTGAAGGGAAAGAAGTGGAACCTTCAGATCTTGCAAAAATGTACCTAGACTAATTCATTAACAAGCGCCCTTCTTTAAGGGCGCTTTAGTATTCGCGAAGTAGCTCACATTCAGTACAGCGTACACAATATTCTCTTATTGCTTCCATGCTCTCTCCTTTACAATACATCGCAATATCAGTAAGCACTTCAAATTTATATGTTTCTCCGTTTTACTACTTTATTGGTTTTTAACCTTATCACTATTGGTTTTACCCCGTACATCAGTGCTAGTGAACGAACTCACTGGGAAGAAACTTATGCTGCTGCCTTACGTATTGATGAGCACAACGCTCTCTCACTGCTACAAAGCCATTACGCATCCTTAGCACCAGGCTATGAAAAACTCTACATCAGCTCAAAAATCCATAGCTTTATGTTGGTGAGAGGACAACCTTATTACGGCAATAAGCTAGTTTATGACGAATCATATACCACGCTGGAGCAAAGCTTCATCGAAGCACTGAATAACGAAGAGCAACTGAATATTAGTGAAGCCAAACAAGCGCTCACTGCCTTGTTGCAATCAGCCAGTGACATAGATGGCAAGATTTTATTTGAATACCACTTGTGCCGACTGCTTAATCGACAAGGAAAATCTAAACAAGCTCAGTTTTACTGTAATAATCTGAATCAACACTTAACTCTGGTCAACGACCCTATCGTGCCACGACATTTGGCATTGCGAGTATACGCCAATAACCAAGAGTATATTGGCAACTACCAGCAGGCTATTGAAACGTATCAAACTATTATTAAAAACCTGCCATCTTATGAAGATCCATCAGGTATATACAACGATGCAGGTTTACTGTTAAAGACACTTGGTCGAATAGAGCTTGCTAAAGAATATCTCGCTCATGCGCTAACGCTACGCAGAGCCATCGGTACTCCATTACCTATGGCTCAGTCCCACCACAGCCTTGGTGATATCATGCTCTCGGATGGTCAATATGAGCTGGCTATTTACCACTTCGAACAAGCTAAGGCTATTGTTGAAACGCATAACCACCCTATAGGCCTCACCTATGTATTGTTAGGACTTGGAAAGGCATACATCGCAAATCAACAGTTCAGTCAAGGCGTTGAATACCTGCTAGATGCGCTAGAAAATGCACTAATACAAGACAATGCAGAAGTTAAAGTAGATATCTACATGGCCTTAGCACGCTCATACCAAGCACGTGCTGAGCTAACTACTGCAAGTTCTTATGCGAATCAAGCATACAAAATCGCTCAATCTAATCACATAGAGCGGCTGGAAGCACAGACACTGGAATTGCTCTCTAATATTTCGGAACAAAAAGGCGATCATGTACAAGCGCTCAAATATTATAAAGATTTTGCTAAGTCAGAGCTGCTCCGTCGAGACAATCACCATAACCTTGCTTTTCTAGCATTAGAATCAGAACGCACACAATTTACTGAAAACCTTGAAATAAGCCGTTTAGAAGCGCAGAACATCATTCTGGATAATAAATTAGGCAATGCAGACAAGCTAAACAAGTTTTATTTGTTCTTGTTTATTGTCTCATTACTCTGTATCGCAGCTTTGGTGGCGATCCGACGAAGAGAGAATGCACATTTCAAATTGGATGCATTAACACACTCATACAACCGCACAGCGGCAATCAGGCATATAAAGAAACAACAGAAAGTGTCTGACGCAAACCAAACACATCTCTTAGTTTTGTTTGATCTGGATGATTTCAAAAACATTAATGACTTATATGGTCACTCTACTGGAGATAAAGCCCTACAAGTAATATCTGAATCGATCAACACTGAATTGAGCTCACTAGATATGCTTGGCCGCTTCGGTGGTGAAGAGTTTATTGTATTGATACCGGGAATCGATGAAATCGAGGTAGTAGAACGGGTGGAACGTTTGCACCATATCATTGCAAACACATGCTTTACATCAGAGACTGGCAAGTCACTCAATGTCACGGCTAGCTTGTCTTACTTAACAACACCAAGAGCATTGAGTAACTTCGACGTACTCTATTCCATTCTTGATCAAGCACTATGCCAAGCGAAAAAGAATGGGAAAAACACAATTATCGATGCAGATAACAACCCTATTAGTCATTCTGCTTCTGTTTTCTAGTTAGGCTATCCATCAAAGCTTCACGATTATCCAGATAATCTTGAAGGCCGATCGAACGAAGGTCGCACGCAGGGCAATCACCACACCCATCTCCGATGATGCCGTTGTAACAGGTTAATGTTTCCTCTCTAACCAACTGCAACGCATCATTCTGATCGGCTAAAGCCCAAGTTTCGGCTTTGTTTAACCACATCAATGGCGTTTTAATCGTTAGTTCCCTATCCATCCCTTTAACTAAAGCAGAGTTCATCGCTTTAACAAAGTCATCACGACAATCTGGGTATCCCGAAAAGTCAGTTTCACACACACCTGTAATCACAGAGTCGGCACCGATTTGATAGGCGTAAATACCTGCTAAAGTAAGGAATAAAATATTGCGCCCTGGAACAAATGAATTTGGAAGACCATTCTCTTGAAGCTCATGAGATACCGGAATGTCATCTCTCGTCAATGAACTGATAGCAAGCTCGTTTAACAGACTCACGTCCATTACTTTGTGTGCCTTTACACCAAGTTTCGTCGCTAACTTTTGTGCAACTTCGATTTCCAACTTATGGCGCTGTCCATAATCAAAAGTAATCGCGTGTACTTCATCATACTGTTTTAAGGCCTGAACCAAGCATGTGGTCGAGTCCTGACCACCGCTGAAAACTACTACCGCCGTTGACATTTTTCTTTCTCCTAAGCGATGCTCAAATACTTGTGAGTTTGGATGGACAAACGCCAGTTTCGCTTTATGCATGTATCAATACACAACTGCGTTGCACGAGGCTTTTGGCTAATAGGTTGTAAAGCGATCGTCGTCTTTTCAGAAACATTAGCACGCTGTATAAGCACGTCTAACTGCTCGATGTCTTTATCTGTTGCTACTGGGTGTTTTATTTCATTTGCTCGTTGAAGCGCAATATCCAAAACAGGCAACTTACCTTTCATTGCCACTTTGGGTGACACTGTCACCCAAGTTGAATCAGTTGCCTGAATTTCATAAGTACCACTGGTTTCGATTTGGCAATAGCAACCTATCGCTTCGAATGCGGACGTTAGAGCACGCAAATCATATATGCAAGGCTCTCCACCTGTAATAACAATGTGATTAGCATTAAAACCGAGTTGACGATATTGTTCGACGATATCTTCAGCGCTCATACGACACCATGTAGGTGTATCAGTCGTCTTAGTGAGAACTTCTTCAACGGAACGTTCATCTTGAGGAGTCGCATCCCATGTTTGCTTGGTGTCACACCATGCGCAGCCCACAGGGCACTCTTGTAAACGGACGAACACTGCAGGTACGCCAGTAAACACACCTTCTCCCTGAATGGTCTCGAACATTTCATTAATTTTGTACAACGTTGCCCAACCCAAGCTATCTTCAAAATTTGCAGGAACGAGACCTTAAATGACTCCAACTAGAACGTCAAATTTATTGATAGTAAAAACACTGTTCTTCTCGTCAGCTTAGTTAATTACAACGCAGTAACATCTCCCCAAAATAATGAGAACACCGTTCCAATAGATCCATAATAATTGCAAACAGATATGGTTACGACAAATGACTTTTGTCGTAAAAACATGCATTTACGCGCAAGATCATAAACATTTAGTACCAATTTCATAGATAATGCTTTGGCACCATTGCAATAAATAAAGGTATTAACTAAATGCTTAAAAACATGCCAATCAAATGGAAAATATCGTCACCAATTCTTCTCATCATTTTCCTTTTTTCAGCAAGTTCAATGTTCAATGTATTTCAAACAAACATACAGCGTGAACTAACCCATCAACTGCATCAAGAGATCCAGCCTATCATCTTCAATATTGAAGATGCATACAGGGATTTGTATCAAGCTACCTCTGCGATTCAAGGTCTGGTATTAGCGAGTTCACCAGAAGAACACGAACACCACCTTTTTGAATATAAAGACAATGCTTATAAAGCTATTCCACGTATGGAATCTGTAAATTCTCTAATTCAAACTGGCTTACTCAGTAGCCGCTCCCAAGCAGAAGTCGATAAACTAGTATCGCTTGCTAAAACTTGGCTAAATAGCTACGAAACTTTTATCTCTTTACCTAATAGCAATCAGGCGGATTACTACCACGCAAACAAACAGGTATTTGAAGACCAGTTTGGTGCCGTTCGTAAGCAGCTCAACGTCGTCAAGGACATCATTGAAGATAGACAGAGCAAGATGCTTAAAGACATAAACAATGCTTCTGAACGAGCAGAGTTAGCGCTTGAAGGCGGTACAATTTCAGTTGTCGCACTTGCGATTTTTACTGCTTGGTTCCTTGTTAATATCATCGTTAAGCCTATTAAGGATATTGAATCTGCGATGAGTGAAATCGCTTCAGGTGATGGCGACCTAACCCAACGGATTCCAGCAACTTCTCAAGACGAGATTGGCCATTTAGCAAAAGCATTCAACCAATTTGTCCAAAAGATCCAAATGACGATCGAAAGTGTTGTTCTTACCACTCAAACAGTTCGTCAACAAATGGAGCAAATGAAAGAGATTTCGGGAACAATCTCTTCTTTTACTGAGCAGCAACAACAAGAAAGTGAGCTTGTTGCAGCAGCAGTGCATGAAATGCAGGTAACCAGCCAAACCGTCAGCAGTAATGCCAATGACGCAGCAGTTGCTAGCCAAAGTGCAAATCATGAAGTTCGAATGACAAGCGAAGTCGTCAACTCGACCGTCTCTTCCATCAGTGCTCTCGCTCAAGACATTGATAATGCGAGTCAAGTAATCCATACACTGGATCAAGATGTAAACAATATCGCATCTATTCTTGATGTAATCCGCGGTATTGCAGAACAAACCAACCTGCTTGCTTTGAATGCAGCGATTGAAGCAGCCCGTGCTGGTGAACAGGGCCGCGGTTTTGCCGTGGTTGCTGACGAAGTTCGCTCTTTAGCCAGCCGTACACAGGAAAGTACGGGTGAAATTCAAAATATGATTGAGAAGTTACAACAAGGAGCTCAACAAGCTGTACGTGTAATGGAAGCAAGTAAAGTCAGTGGCGAGCAAACCATCGAACAATCTGGCAGTGCGATGACTTCTCTCAATGAAATCCTTAATGCTATTAGCTTAATGAACGATATGAACTCACAAATAGCAACTGCTGCAACCCAACAAACCAGTGTTAGTGAAGACGTTAATACCAACGTCCAACGCATTGCTGATAACAGCAGCGACATGGTTAATATGGTCAGCCAGAGTGAAAACGTACTTATCGATTTAGCGAAGCAGTGCGAAACACTTGAACATCAAGTATCACAATTTAAAGTCGTTTAAAAAGCCAATAAAAAACGCCTCTTGATGAGGCGTTTTTTTAAGCTCGCTGAGACTTCCTAACAATAACTGCAAACGTTAATAATAACAGTGGGTACCTTAATGCTTCTGCAATCAACGAGTATAAACCACTGTAGCTCACGTACCCCGCGCTATATTTGATTAGCTCATTAACGAGCAACAGTACGAGGATAATAAACGTCACATGCCTTGCAGAGTGCACTGTACCGAAATGAGGTACTGCGAACAATAACCCGGCGATCGTAGCCAAAATAGCTAACCAAAGGGTAAATACAGGAATACTCCAAACGGTTACCATGACTGCTGCTGCCACAGTTAACGCAATCCAAATACCTTTAGATGCAAGCAATTTTGAAGCTTCGACCTCTTTTTTACCATCTAACCTGATGACATGCCACGCAACTAAAATACCTAACAAGGCACCGACCAACATATCAATTCCAAATGCGCTAGCGCTATAAAACTTAGCACTACACATCCACGCCATCATGATTAAAAAGCCTGTTACGTATCGATTGAATTGAAGCCTTCCCCAGATATTCAATATCAAAAAGCCACCACAGAACCAAGCTGCAACAGGTAGGCTCGGAAAACTATATCCATAGCTACTGATTAAGTCCACGGATGGAAGGTAAACATGTGGCCGAGGGAGATGAAAGCCTTGCTGGGCAACTAACACCAATAATGAAGTCACACTGATTGAGAAAAGCAGAGTATAGAAAAACTCTCTACCAAACCGCCAATACACCAAAGGCAACACGATAAGCAACATCTTAGGCGCAGAAAGAAATTCACCCGCTAATAGAAAACTACTTAGAACATTCCCTATCTCATTGGGTAAGTTTGACATAAAGTGCTGGAGTTCAATCATCCAACCCAGCTCAACTTGATTGAATGAAGGCGCAGCTTCAACAAGGTTGTTAACAAATGTGACGGATTGGTCTTCCGCTTTTTCAAATAATGACGTAACCGTACTCCACTCTCGTGGATAGCGGTATAAATCGGCACTTAGTAAGTCTGGCTCAACCAACATTGCTGACGCAGACTCAACCCCATAATGAGGCGCAAACCAAATAGGTAACTCATAGCCGTCGTAAACATTGTTATATTGATATGCCACCACGTCTGAATCCGATATGCAACCATAAACTATCGCATTTCTGGTATAACCAAGTGGTTCTTTCACTGTTACAACGAGACCCGTCTCCTCCCATGTTTCTCGCTGCGCGGTGACTTCTGGTTCCTCACCTGTAATGATGGTGCCACCAGGTAGGGATAACTTGCCTGTTAAGATCTCGTTGACCATAACGAGCTTATCATTTGCCTTAACAAGACATAATGCACCTTTAAGCTCGGGGGTATTTGTTGTGTTGGCTATCGCCGGCATTGCACTGCTGATAATGATTGCAGTAACTAGAAAATTAAAAGCTCTAAAAAATAAACTCATTGATACAACTTACTAAATACTTAAATTGGTTTTCTTAACCAATGGATGTGGTGAGCAAAGCCACCTTCCATATAAAAATTCAATGCTCTTTCGTTGAAGTTCCATACCTCAACAAACAATTGAGTTACACCGTACTCAGCAAATCTTTGCTCTATCTTCTGGCATAATTCTTTCGCAATACTCTGCTTCCGATACGAAGGTAGAATATACAACTCATCAATACTGCCCATTTGGACAGGTTTACTTACTGTAGAGACCAGTTCACAAAAATGCCCGGTAACAAATCCAACGATGATGCTCTCCACTTCTGCTACAAAGACAACACTGTCGGGACCGTCGATATACCGAGCAATACTCTTTTCCTGTTCAATCTCTTCAGCCGTTTTAAAATGTTCCGGTTCACATTGATGGTGTTCATCATGAAGCAAGTACATCAACTCATTTAGCTGCTCTAAATCTGATGTATTCGCCGCTCTCACTTGGACATTTGGCATATCTATCTTCGTATTACGAATAAAGTTTTCGCTATATTAACAATTGCTATAAAAAAAAGCCCCTTATACTGGGGCTTTTTTGTGTCTAAAGATATAAGAATTCATCGATTTAAATGGCTGTCTCAAATCCAAAGCGCACTTATTTCTTCATTAAAGCTGTAACCACGCATCTTGCCAATTGGTACCAACTCCCGGCTCATAAGCACTGGGGGTCGAAGCACACCACAAGCTATAAGGCCATGGTTTACACTGATAACTGCTTCCATTATTAGTGACAACATCTCCTTCGGAGTAGCTAGTCCCGGCTTGATAAACTGTACCATCTGTAGGCGGCAGTGTTGGTGGTTCAGTAGGTGGTGGAGTAGTCGTCGAACTGCAGTCAGATGGACTCACTGTTTGCCAAACACCCCATGGCCCGGATTCTGAAGGATTATCCCCTTGAGTCCACCACTGAGCCTGCCACGTTTGACCATTCCAGCTAACTTGTTCTCCTGTCTGATAAACCTGTGAAGGTAGCCACTCATTCTGGCAACTGCCCGTTGGAGGCAGGTCACTATTTGCGGTAGCTGAAACGTTTGCACGGTAAGTGGTGGTCGTTTTATCAATACCAAAGTTCATTTGTACGTTTGCAGTACCCACTGCACTTGCTCCAAACTCAACTGTAACACCACATTGTGCCCCCGAAGATAGTGTCGTCATGGAACAGCGATCTTGTGCAATCATTGGATTCAACGCAACACCTGATCCTACTAATAAAACATTATCTACCGTAAAATTCGCAGTTCCATTGTTTTTAACCGTAAAGACATGTTGCTTAAGCTCGCCAACTTTAAATGACGTTAATGTTTGGTTGGCGGTGTAACCAACTGAAACGGTTTCTGATGGAGGGTTAGAACCCGTCACTTGATTCACAAAACTACGTAATGCAGCAATGTCACTGTATACCCCATATTTACCCGGTCGAGCACAACCAATTCCCCAACTGACAATACCGAGTTGAGTAACAACGCCAGAACGGTTGATGACTATCGGACCGCCACTGTCACCTTGGCATGAGTCAATTCCGCCTTCAGGGACGCCAGCACAAAATGACACCGCACCTACGTTGCTATAACTACCTCCTGCTTGACGGCAAGTTGCATCAGAGATAAGTGGTACATCGACCTCTTGAAGAACACTCGGAGAACTTCCACCTTCACTTGTTCTTCCTAAACCAGCCACAGTCAACCAATCACCCACCACTGCATATTGACTAAGGCTTCCATCTGCAATTTCAACAGGTACAGCACCTTGCGGGATCGACGCAAGTTTTAATAAAGCGATATCATTGTCGAGGTTAATGCTGTTGTACGATGGATGAACATGTATTTCACTCACATTCTCACGGACTCCATCCGTTCCATTGTAAATTACGCCACCGATTTTAACGGCTATCTGGCTAGGGGTATCTCCATCAACACAGTGCGCGGCTGTCAAGACATATCCGTTACCGATATAACTAGCACCACAATAGGAGCGGTTGCTGCTGCGGCTCACAATCTGGGTGTAAAATTTCCAATCTTGTGCTGCAGCTGGTCCCCCTCCTACAATCCTTGGTTCCACTTCTGTGTATTCGATTTGTGTAATGTCTTCTGCGAAAGCCATGCCTGATGTGACAGAAACAGCCAACAGAGAAATAGTCCATTTTGATTTCAATTTATTATCCTCTTTTTTAATAGGTGACCTTTGCGGTCAACTTTTAATCAAGCAGATAACCTGTCTTTTCCAAGCAAAGATTATGAAAACGAACTCATAATGTGAACATACAAGCAAACACACAAGACATTCAGACAACAAATGCAAACGAGTCTTATATTGTCATCACAGATTTACCAGTAAAATCAATAACTAACTTCATCACAAATTCTGGTTAAGTTTTTACAACTGGATATACATCGTTGTGAGCATCATCGTCTTTTAGGATCAAAAAAGCCACTCAGTTTAAGTGGCTTTTTTACTAGTATTTATTCACGGTTAAGTGCTTTTTCTATTTCTTCTAAGCTGCTTGGGTCATCAATAGTGGATGGCACCACGTATTGTTCACCATCGGCTATTTGACGAATGGTTCTTCGCAAGATCTTACCCGAGCGAGTCTTTGGCAAACGGTCAACAACAAGCGCATGTTTAAAGCACGCTACTGCGCCAATCTCGTTGCGTACTTTACCAACTAGCTCGCCCTCTAGCGTTAGATCATCAATCTTCACACCATCTTTAAGAACCACGAAACCAAGCGGTAGCTGACCCTTTAACTCATCGTGGATACCGACTACCGCGCATTCCGCAATCGCTGGGTGACCACCAACGATTTCTTCCATTTCGCCAGTAGACAGACGGTGACCTGCGACGTTAATTACGTCATCAATACGACCCATGATAAACAGATAACCATCTTCATCTAGGTAACCGCCATCTCCCGATACGTAGTAGCCCGGAAATTGACTTAAATAACCGGTCTCAAAGCGGTCATGGTTGCGCCAGACAGTCGGTAGGCAGCTTGGTGGTAATGGGCGTTTCAATGCCACAAAACCTTGCTGATTTGCGCCCACGGGTATTCCCATTTCGTTCAGAATCTCGACCTGATAGCCAGGAATCGGCTTGGTAGCGGAGCCTGCTTTTACCCGCATCATCTCAATACCAGTCGGATTGCCCGCGATAGCCCATCCAGTCTCGGTTTGCCACCAGTGGTCAATAACCGGCTTATCTGCTTTGCTTTCTACCCATTCTAGTGTTGGTGGGTCAAGGCGTTCGCCTGCCATGAAAATAGAATCGAGGTTGGACAAGTCGTATTGCTTAATGAACTCGCCTTCTGGGTCTTCTTTCTTAATTGCACGGAAAGCGGTTGGCGCGGAGAAAAGCACGTCCACTTTGTATTCATCACAAACACGCCAGAATGCACCCGGATCTGGTGTTCTCACCGGTTTGCCTTCGAATAGAATCGTTGTACAGCCATGAATTAGCGGCGCGTACACAATGTAAGAGTGACCAACAACCCAGCCCACATCCGATGCAGCCCAGAACACACCATCTTGAGGAATGTTATAAATCGACGTCATCGAATATTTCATCGCTACGGCATGACCACCATTATCACGCACCACGCCTTTTGGTTTACCTGTTGTGCCAGAGGTATACAAAATATAAAGAGGATCTGTTGCTAACACAGGGACACACGCATGAGGCAAAGCTTGCGCGTATTCTTGCTGCCAATCTAAATCACGCTCAAGATTAAGCTCCGCTTCGCACTGTGGGCGTTGAAGAACAAAGACTTTCTCTGGCTTCCAACGACTGTCCATAATGGCTTTATCAACCATTGGTTTGTATGGAATTACCTTATTGATTTCGATGCCACAAGACGCCGTCATGATGACTTTGGGTTCTGCGTCTTCAATTCGAACTGCGAGCTCATTCGGGGCAAAACCGCCAAACACCACCGAGTGAATCGCGCCCAATCGAGCACACGCCAGCATCGCCATTGCCGCTTCTGGGATCATTGGCATATAGATGACCACACGATCGCCTTTGGTTACACCTTGGTTCGAAAGCATACCCGCAATTTTTGCCACTTGGTCACGCAAAGCTTGATAGCTGTAAGTTTGCTTTTGCCCCGTCACTGGCGAGTCATAAATCAGTGCGGTTTTCTCGCCTCTCCCTTGCTCACAATGATAATCCAACGCGAGCCATGACGTGTTCAACACGCCGTCAGGAAACCAACGCTCAATCCCATGTTCGTCAGCTTGTAAGATGGTGTTTGGCGCTTCAAACCAATCGATGTTTTCAGCTTGAGCACGCCAAAAGTTTTCCGGTTCGTTCTGTGCCCAAAGGTATTCTTTTTGATATGCAGACATATTGCTTCCTCCAGTATGTCCTGACATTGCTTTTCTTAAGTATCACTACCATGCAATTGTGCTATTCAAAGACATTGGAGGGAACACGCACAAAGCCCTCCATCAGTATTCTCGCGCTTCGGCTCATGATGGCTTTCTCAACCACCCAACCTTGTTCTGTTTGTTTGGCTTTTGCCCCCACCTTAAGTGTTCCTGATGGATGCCCAAACGTCACAGATTCTTTCTCTCCGCCACCAGCCGCTAAATTGACCAAAGTACCCGAAACGCATGCTGCCGAGGCAATGGCGACCGCTGCGGTACCCATCATGGCGTGGTGAAGTTTGCCCATAGATAACGCTCGGACGAGAATATCGACCTCACCTGCTTCTACGGTTTTACCACTCGACGATAAGTAGGATTTAGGCTGGGAAACAAACGCAATCTTAGGCGTGTGTTGACGTGTTTGAGCCTCTTCGAGCGAATCAATAAGCCCCATTTTTAGCGCGCCATAAGCACGAATAGACTCAAACCTCGCGAGCGCAAATTCATCGTTATTGATGTCATCTTGAAGCTCAGTGCCTTGGTAGCCAAGTGCTTCTGCATCAATGAAGATCGTTGGTATGCCTGCGTTAATGAAGGTGGCGTTGAACGTCCCAACATCCGGTACGACCAAATCGTCTACTAGATTGCCCGTTGGAAACATGCTGCCTTCGCCATCAGCAGGGTCGACAAAATCAACTTGGATTTCTGCCGCTGGGAACGTCACACCATCAAGCTCAAACGCCCCTGTTTCTTGAACGAAACCATTTACGATTGGCACATGAATCAATATGGTTTTGCCAATATTTACCTGCCATACACGAACGGTAACGATGCCGTTTTCGGGAATACGATCTTCGGCGATCAACCCTGTATGAATGGCGAAAGGTCCGACTGCAGCAGAAAGGTTGCCACAGTTACCACTCCAATCGACAAATGGCTTATCTATCGATACTTGCCCGAACAGGTAATCAACGTCGTGATCGACTCGCTGACTGCGCGACACAATCACAGTTTTACTGGTGCTGGAAGTCGCGCCGCCCATGCCATCAATTTGTTTGGCATACGGGTCTGGGCTACCAATCACACGAAGTAGCAGCTTGTCTCTTGCCTCACCTGCGACTTGCGCTGGCTGTGGCAAATCTTCAAGGTTGAAGAAAACACCTTTGCTCGTACCGCCGCGCATGTAAGTCGCCGGGACTTTGATTTGGCTTTGCATCTTGCTATCCATATCCTGCTCCGTTATTGCGCTATCTATTGCGAGAGGAAATCTTGAGCAAAGCGCTGTAACACACCGCCCGCTTTGTACACG
Source organism: Vibrio sp. TRT 21S02 (assembly GCF_050113675.1). Taxonomy (NCBI): domain Bacteria; kingdom Pseudomonadati; phylum Pseudomonadota; class Gammaproteobacteria; order Vibrionales; family Vibrionaceae; genus Vibrio; species Vibrio sp. TRT 21S02. The sequence continues at coordinate 459,737 of NZ_JBNJOI010000001.1, read as the reverse complement.
TGAACTTCATCTTCGGTATCGAGTCGACAAGTCACCGGCACATCAACCTTGTCGCCATTCGCACGAGTAATCACTAACGCCAAATAAGCACCAGGAGTGATATCGCCGATAACGTCATAAAGTTCAGTGCCATCTAATTCGAGTGTCTTTCGGTTTACGCCATCTTTAAATTGCAGAGGAAGTACACCCATGCCAACTAAATTGGTACGGTGGATACGCTCAAACCCTTCAGCGACAATGGCTTCTACACCCGCCAAGCGAACGCCTTTCGCCGCCCAATCTCGCGACGATCCTTGACCATAATCCGCACCTGCGACCACGATAAGCGGCTGCTTGCGATTCATGTAAGTCTCAATCGCCTCCCACATGCGTGTCACTTTGCCTTCAGGTTCGACTCTCGCCAGCGATCCTTGCACGACTTCGCCGTTTTCCTTGACCATTTCGTTGAACAGTTTCGGGTTAGCGAAAGTAGCGCGCTGCGCGGTTAAGTGATCGCCTCGGTGAGTCGCGTATGAGTTAAAGTCTTCTTCTGGCACGCCCATCTTCACGAGGTATTCGCCTGCGGCGCTGCTTGCCAAAATTGCGTTCGATGGCGACAAATGGTCGGTCGTAATGTTATCGCCTAAAACGGCGAGAGGACGCATTGAAGACAGAGTTCGCTCACCAGCCAGTGCTCCCTCCCAGTAAGGAGGTCTTCGGATATACGTACTCATCGGACGCCAATCATAGAGCGGATTCGGATTGCGAGCCTCATCATTCAGTTTGAACATTTGAATGTAGACTTGATTAAATTGCTCTGGCTTAACGTACTCACCCACCACAGCATCAATTTCTTCATCCGTTGGCCACAAATCGTTGAGATAAACCGGCTTGCCGTCTTTGTCTATTCCTAAAGAATCACGTTCGATATCAAAACGAATCGTACCAGCTAACGCGTAAGCAACGACCAAAGGTGGCGATGCTAAAAATGCTTGTTTTGCGTAAGGATGAATTCGACCATCAAAGTTTCGGTTCCCAGAAAGTACCGCCGTTGAATACAGATCTCGGTCGATGATTTCTTGTTGGATTTTCGGGTCAAGCGCACCACTCATGCCGTTACAGGTTGTACATGCATAGGCGACGATACCAAAACCAAGCTTCTCCAATTCAGGGAGCAAACCAGACTCTTCAAGGTATAGTCGAGCTACTTTAGAACCCGGTGCAAATGAAGATTTCACCCAAGGTTTGCGCACCAAGCCAAGCTCATTCGCTTTCTTAGCAACCAAACCGGCCGCCACAACGTTTCTTGGGTTACTGGTATTAGTGCAAGAAGTAATCGCTGCGATGATCACCGCGCCATCCGGAAGTTTGCCTTCATTCTCTTGCCACTCGCCAGAAATGCCGCGCTCAGCAAGCTCTGAAGTAGGCAAACGACGATGGGGATTCGATGGACCAGCCAGATTGCGGCCGACTTGGGACAAATCAAACTCAAGCACGCGTTCATAAACGGCAGTATCTAAATCATCCGCCCATAGGCCGGTTTGCTTGGCGTACTTCTCTACCAAGTCGACCTGTTGTTCGTCACGCCCCGTCAGTTTGAGGTAATTAATGGTCTGCTCATCAATGTAGAACATCCCTGCGGTTGCGCCGTATTCTGGCGTCATGTTTGAGATGGTCGCGCGGTCGCCAATGGTTAGGTCTCGCGCCCCTTCGCCAAAGAATTCGAGATAAGAAGAAACAACACGTTCATTTCGCAGAAACTCGGTAATCGCCAACACGATATCGGTGGCGGTAATACCCGGTTGACGCTTACCAGTCAGCTTCACGCCAACAATGTCCGGAAGACGCATCATCGACGGACGACCAAGCATAACCGTCTCCGCCTCTAAACCGCCGACACCAATCGCAATCACACCAAGTGAATCAACGTGAGGAGTGTGACTGTCTGTGCCGACACAGGTATCTGGGTAAGCAATGCCTTGCTTGGCTTGCACCACCGGAGACATCTTCTCCAAGTTGATTTGGTGCATGATGCCGTTACCTGCAGGAATAACACTGACGTTCTCAAAAGCCGTTTTACACCATTCAATAAAATGGAATCGGTCTTCGTTCCTACGCTCTTCTATCGCGCGGTTTTTCTCAAACGCCTTTGGGTCAAAGCCTGCATGTTCAACTGCCAGTGAATGGTCAACGATCAATTGCGTTTCAACCACAGGATTTACTTTCGCTGGGTCACCGCCTTGTTCGGCAATCGCATCGCGTAGACCAGCGAGGTCGACTAATGCCGTTTGTCCAAGGATGTCATGACAAACTACGCGCGCCGGATACCAAGGAAAATCAAGGTCACGCTTGCGTTCAATCAACTGTTTTAAGCTATCAGTGAGCGTGCTTGGATCGCAGCGACGAACCAACTGCTCTGCTAAAACGCGTGAGGTGTATGGGAGCTTTTCATAGGCTCCAGGAGAAATATCGTTAACTGCTTCTCGGGTATCAAAATAATCGAGTTGGGTTCCCGGGAGCGGCTTACGATATTGAGTATTTATATTTGTGGTGATGCTCATGGGCTTGCTTCCGCTTTAGTGTACATCGTGTGCCTGAACGCACCGCGATACTGTTTTTGAAATGGATTCGCGGTGAAAGAGACGCCCCTTGTGAATGCCATGCAAGATGAAACTCACAAAGAGGCGTCACGCGCTAGCGTTGTTCGATTGGCACCCAGTCTTGATGATCCGGTCCGGTATAATCCGCACTTGGGCGAATGATTCGGTTGTTCGCGCGTTGTTCATACACGTGCGCCGCCCAACCTGTCAGTCGGCTCATCACAAAGATTGGCGTAAACAATTTGGTTGGAATATCCATGAAGTGGTAAGCCGAAGCATGGAAGAAGTCGGCATTACAGAACAGACCTTTCTCGCGCTTCATGACGGATTCCACACGCTCAGAGACCGCGTAAAGATGTGTGTCACCCACCTCTTTCGATAACGCTTCTGACCAACGCTTTATCAGCGCATTGCGAGGGTCACTTTCACGATAAATCGCATGACCAAAGCCCATAATTTTGTCTTTGTTCTCAAGCATCTTCAGAATATTGGCTTCTGCTTCATCCGGCGTTTGCCAATCTTGAATCATCTCCATCGCCGCTTCGTTTGCACCGCCATGAAGTGGACCACGCAACGTTCCGATAGCAGCAGTAATACAAGAATGAAGATCAGAAAGCGTAGAAGCACACACGCGCGCCGCAAATGTTGAGGCATTAAACTCATGCTCTGCATAAAGAATCAAAGAACAGTGCATCACCTTTTTGTGCGTTTCGCTTGGTGCTTTATCGGTAAGCAGTTTTAGGAAGTAGCCGCCAATGCAGTCTTCGCTGTTATCGTGAGTTTTGATTCGCACGCCATCGTGGCTGAATCGATACCAGTAACAGATGATCGCAGGGAAAAGCGCCAGCATTCGCTCAGTAGCATGCAGCTGTTGCTCAAAATCCATCTCTTGCTCTAAGTTACCCAGCACAGAGCAACCTGTACGCATGACATCCATCGGATGAGCATCAGCAGGGATAAGCTCTAACGCTTGCTTAAGCTCCGCTGGTAAGCCACGTAGGCTCAAAAGATGTGTCTTGTAGGCGTCTAGCTCTTGTTGATTAGGTAAGTGACCGCGTAATAGTAAATGTGCTACTTCTTCAAATTGAGCATGATTTGCCAAGTCCGTAATATCGTAACCACGATACGTTAGACCTGTCCCCGTTTTACCGACAGTGCATAAAGCTGTGCTTCCAGCGCTTTGACCGCGTAGACCTGCGCCACCTATCTCAGCTTTCTTTTCTACAGAATGAGGCATTGTTGAACTCCTTTTCTGTCTGATTTGGCTCTCTTAATGGGCTCTTTTGAATCAGACAAGTTTCACGTTATTGGATTAGAGATTCCGTTTATCTATCTTTTTCTTGGGCTTCCGTTTGTTTCTTTGTTGACCTTATTTACCCTCCGAAAACAGCTTGTCTAACTTATTCTCGTAGTCGTGGTAATTAAGGTGCTCATACAGCTCTTTTCGTGTCTGCATCGAATCAAGTAGCACTTCTTGATTGCCAACTTCAAGCAAGTGTTTGTAAACCATCTCGGCAGCTTTGTTCATCGCACGGAATGCGCTCAATGGGTACAAAACCATGTCCACGTTGGATTGGGCTAACTCTTCACAGCCGTATAGTGGCGTTTGTCCAAACTCTGTAATGTTGGCAAGAGTCGGCACATGCTTCCCTGTCGCGTCTTCGAGCGCTGCCGAGAACTGTTGATATTGGTCTAGCTGATTCATCGCCTCTGGGAAGATCATATCTGCGCCCGCTTCCACACATGCAATCGCTCGTTCAATCGCGCTATCCATGCCTTCCACCGCTAACGCATCAGTACGAGCCATAATGACAAAGCTCTCGTCATTACGCGCATCCACTGCCGCTTTCACTCGGTCGACCATTTCTTGTTGGCTAACAATCGCTTTGTTTGGACGATGACCACAGCGCTTCTGTGCTACTTGGTCTTCCATATGCACTGCCGCCGCACCCGCTTTTTCCATCGCCTTGATAGTGCGTGCGATGTTAAACGCACCACCAAAACCGGTATCGATATCAACCAGTAACGGCAAATCACACGCGTTGGTGATGCGGTCTACATCCACCAAAACATCGTTCAATGTCGTAATGCCAAGATCTGGCAAACCGTAAGATGCATTGGCGATGCCGCCACCCGACAAATAGATAGCTTGGTGACCCAAATTTTTCGCCATCATGGCGCAGTATGGGTTAATGGTGCCGACGATCTGCAGCGGGTTGTTTTGCTCAATGGCGAGTCTGAACTTCGCCCCCGGAGATAAGCGCATGACAATGTCCTTCTAGTCTTGTTTACCCTTCATACTTGAAGCCGCAGTTTTGTTAACTGCGACAACCCACCCTAATCACATAGAACAGCTATGCTCATAGGGCTGAATTGTCTTGTTGCCGCGCTGCAGCTCCAATTATTTCGGGTAAAGTTTCAGAATGTAGAATCTGTAATTCGATAAGTTTTCGGCTGCCTGAGATGTGCCTTCTCATTAGCATTTCTGCCAACTCTTCATCACGATTGCGAATCGCTTGCAGAATGAATTTGTGCTCGTTAAGTGCTTCGTTAGGACGAGATTGCGCACGTGGTGATTGGTAACGATACATGCGCAACAAGTGGTACAGCTCGTCGCAAAGCAAAGAGATAAGCTTGCTGTTTCGACTCGCTTGAATGATTCGATAATGAAAGTCGAAGTCACCATGCTGGTGGAAGTAAGACGATCCTTCTACTTCGTCAATATGTTTGGAATGTGTCGACAATAGCATTTCCAAACTCAACAATTCTTCTTGAGTGATATAGCGAGCCGCGAGCCTTGCTGCCATGCCTTCTAATGCTTCGCGGACGGAATACAGTTCGATGAGCTTTTCTGGAGAGAAAGTAATAACACGAGCACCAACATGCGGAATACGCTCAATCAAGCCAAGCCCTTCAAGACGCATCATGGCTTCACGTAAAGGACCTCTACTTACTTGATATTTCTTGGCTAATTCAGGTTCTGAGATTTTACTTCCCGGCTTGATATCACCACCCACGATCGCTTCAATTAACGATTCTGTTAGCGTTTCTGACTTTGTATTCTCTTTTTCAGAAACAACTACTTTATGATGAGTTTTTAGTTCCGTATTCATATTCAATACACTCGCTTAGAAGACACCAACGTGTCTACAATTTGCTCTAATGAATATAAAATAGGCTATGAAAGTGTCGACAATCAAGAATATTGTCGACAATTTAGACTAAGGTATAGTTCATTCTTTCCTATTTCATAAGAAACCACCGAAAACCAATACCCATCACGACTCATATTTGTGACAAATCCCTAAGCAATGTAAACCGTACGGCACTACCATTAACGACCAATCATTCAAAAGTTAATTTAAGGGTCAAGATTGAAGAGCAAGCTACTAGGCTTTTTAGCCATAACGACATTGCTTTCTGGTTGTATTGCATTTACTGATAGTGCAAAAGAACACCGTTACCCTTCTCTATCCGATGCGACCTATTCAAAGGAAGAATTAACTGTAAAAGAGACGAATAACGTGCTGCGAAGTGCGATTGTCAACAATCGTCTCGTCTCACTTACTGCCACTGATATGATTAACCAGTCGATGCCCGTCGTCTTTGCTGAAGCTTATGATGATTCATCAAAAATTGCATTGGAAAGCCAAGAGTTTCATCGATCTTTAGAAGAACTTGTGAAAGAGTTTTCGTGTCAACTCTATGCATCACGACAACCAACACACACCATTCAACTTTGTCCTGCGTCCAATCAAGTGGTTTTAAATAATCTTGATTATCTACCATTTACTGAGGGAGTTTGGTTAACACAGCGCTTATCTAGCTACTATGAATCCTCTCAGCAGCCACATATGTTCGAGCTATATTTAAAGTCCGGAATTGAGAAACCATTAACTAGCGTATGGGGAGCTGTACATGAAGCTGGGTACTTCCCTGCGAGTAAAGTTAACCCGAGGGATTTGGTTTTAACCATTTTCTTAGATAGTTATAACAAACCAGAATCTCAGCAACCTTGGCAACGCTTATACCGTGAACCACTGGTTTTCTTTGTATTTTTACCACCAGTGGACCATATTCTTGAACACCAAAATGAAGTCAAGGCAATGGATTTTGCCTACAACAACGCAAGACTCTTATTGGTCGATAGTCGTTAAAAAGCACCTAAATAAAGCAGGCGTTTTTAACACGCGAAGAGAAAACCATTTTGAAAACATAAGTACAGATTGACTCTGATCCATCAAGCTAGCGTCAATCAAGATCTTTTCTGGTTCATCGTGATAAACACTTGATGATCAACTTTGAGGTTTGTCTTCGTATGTAGTTGTTTCCTTAGTTTTCTTTGTATTTGCGTTCGACATCACACTCTCCTTACTCCATCCCAACACAAAATATTCATACACTAAGAAATAATGATTAATTATTTACAATTAAATAACACATAAGACCTAGTAATTACTGACATAAATAACAATTAGGGACCAATTGCTATTTCACACATGATTAAGGAATAGATATGGCTGGACAGTTTTCTGCTTCTGCAAGCACAATGTCGGCAAAAGATTATAAAAATGAAGGACATACAGTAACTTCTTTTCAAGTCATCGATTCACTCTCGGTACCATTTGAGATTGTAGTGACTCTCATTTCCAATTCGTTTGATCTACAAGACCAGTTAGGGCAATCCTTGACGTTACGGCGTTTTGCCAACCAATCGGGTAACTTAACTAAATCAAAAACATTTAATGGGATTATTACGGAAGTCCTGCATCTCTCCATTGATTCAAATCTTCAATATTCGAGTTATCAAATCACCCTACGCCCATGGTTATATTTGCTCAAATACACACATGGATTTCGGGTCTATCAGAATCAATCAACCAAAGAAATTATTACTGATGTGTTCAACAATGCGGGTTTTAGTGGCCAGTACCAATTGAATAATTTGCCAGCAACAAAACGAGAGTATTGCTTACAGTATAACGAATCCGATTTCGACTTTGTCTGCCGATTGATGGCGGAAGAAGGGATCCACTTTTTTTTCCAACATTCCGACGGAAAACACACCATGCTTTGCCAAGATGCTCAATCTCCTTTTGATAAAGCAGAAATCAATCAATTTGATATGATCGAAGTTCCAGAAGGGAAAAATCCTCTAATTGACAGGTGGATGCCCAAGAGCTGTTTTCATGGTTCAAGTATTGAACTTACAAGTTTCGATTACAACCAAACAAAATTGATTTCCAGCAAACCCAAGAAAACCACCCACTCGATAGCAAATGCTTCTAAACTGACGCAGACTCACTACCCACCACTTGGTATTAATGGTGATCGAACCGATCTCGCTAGTAATTTAGCGAAGCGGCGCATCGAATTAATCGAACAACAATACCAACAAATTATTGCAACCGCGAAGCAGGATGCATTTGAGTTGGGTACTTGGTTTTCATTAGCTAATCATTTAGACAAATCCCAGCAAGGAGACTATTCGGTAGTCTCCATTCGAACTCAATACACCGAATCTGTCGAATGCGATGTCGAAATAGAACTCATCCCAAAATCTGTCACTCATTACCCTCAATTAATTGAAAAACAACGAGTTCACGGTTTGCAAAGTGCACTTGTCGCGGGCTCGTCAAATGGCGAAGTAAATCAAGATGAACAAGGAAGAGTCAGGATACAGTTTCATTGGGACACAGAAACAACAGGCGACAAAACCAGTTGTTATGTGCGAGTCGCCCAAATGATGGCAGGCAATAGTTATGGCACCCAGTTTATACCGCGCGTTGGGCAAGAAGTTCTAGTCGCCTTTATCGATGGCGATCCAGATCAACCCATTATTACAGGGAGCGTCTACAACAGTAAGAACCCGCCTCCCTATAAGGAGTCCAATAGTACTAAGACGGGTATTAAAACCAAGCTTTCTGGGCAAAGTAACGAGCTTTATTTTGATGATAAGAAAGATAATGAACTGCTCTACTTACATGCCGCAAAAGACCTTACACAAGAAGTTGAAAATAACCACACTGAAACGGTTAAAGGTGAACTGTCTCAGTCTGTGACTAAAGCCATAAACGTATCAACAGAAGATAACTACACCCTAACTGTTACAAAAGAGCTCTCTGAAAAAGCAAAATCAATAACATTAGAAGCAGATAGCAGTATTGAACTTAAGGTAGGTTCGAGCAAAATCACCCTTTCAAGTTCATCCATTTCTATCGAGGCCAGCAATATTGATATTAAGGCCAGCAGCTCACTTAACCTCGAAGGGACCAACGTAACCAGTAAGGCTACGTCTGCCAATAAGGTCTCAGGAACAACAACGGCTATCGAGGCGACAAGTTCAAATAGCATCAAAGGGATGAGTGTCTCAGTCAAAGCAGACACAACATTATCTGCTGAAGGCTCCTTGAGTGCTGAGTTTAAATCTGGACTCAAAGCCACATTTGATGGCGGAGTGATGGGTGAAGTTAAGGGTGCAATTGTAAAGGTAAACTAATGACATACAAGAAAATCCCCTATCAATATGCCGCTCAGGTGTTGGATCGATTTCCGGCGTCTGATGAAGCTAAATCATTAATCAGCCAAGAAATGCGTATTGATGAAGCCATCTCCACAATGCAGGATGGCCACTATTACAATGACTTAATTCAGTTTTTTGCACACGCGCTACCAGTAAGAGAATCAATTTGGTGGGCTATAGGGTGCCTGAGCAGCAGAGCTGACGTATGGTCTTCTCAGCAAAAACAATGCATCGAAAACGCACATCAATGGGTTTTGCAACCATCCGAAGAGTCACGCCGTAAAAGCGAATTATTTGCTCAACGACTTAACTTAAACTGTGGGCCATCATGGTTGTCACAAGCGGTGTTTTGGAATGGCTCAGGCAGTATTGTGGCACCAGACTTACCTGTAGTACTCCCAGACCCATTTATCTATGCTAAAGCCGTTGCTGGTGCAATTAACCATGCAGCCGTTTTACCTGCGTGGAGCGAAACAGATACGTATTACGAACATGCGATCACCACGGCATTAAACATCGCTAATGGTGGTAATGGTAAGGAGACTTAAATGACATTACCTGCAGCTAGACTCACTGATATGCATGTGTGCCCTATGCAGACCCCAGCGGTTCCCCCAGTTCCTCACGTAGGTGGCCCTATAACTGGCCCGGGGACCCCCACTGTTTTAATCGGAAATATGCCCGCAGCAACAATGGGCGACATGTGCGTTTGTGTCGGCCCGCCCGACAGTATTGTTAAAGGTAGTGCAACAGTACTGATAGGAAACAAACCTGCTGCGAGAATGGGAGATACAACTGCACATGGCGGAAGCATTGTATTAGGAATGCCCACAGTACTTATCGGGGGATAAGCCCCTATTTTTAAATAGGTTATTTATAGTTTTATACCGTCATCCGTCCAGTTTTCTGGAGGCGCTTCAAACTTTAGGTCAAATAATTAATTTGTTTGAGACTTTTTACAAAAACACCCTACCATTAACAACTAACAAGAGTAATTAATAATACTTAACAAACAAGATACGAATAATTCGTAAGTTCTATAAGATGGATTTATATTAGCAACGGATTGCTTATGATTGATGTTGAAGGTTTGCTCTCTCCTATCTCTGAGCAAGCACCTTGTGGTGCATATTTAAAGCTAGACCGAACGACATATCGTAGTTTAAGGAATGCCTATAACACTGCCCAGTCATCCTTTAGGCAGCTGGTAGAAACACCAGATGCTTCAAAGAATGAGGATCTACTAGAAGCCAATTACAATAACTGGCAGGCACTCAATAGCACGACATATGAAACGCTTCGCCAGTCAACCAAAGACTTAGAAATCCTTGGATGGTATATAGCAAGCCAGCTTTTTACCGATGCACCCTTTTTGCATTTAAGCCAGTCTTTAGATGTGCTCAAGCAGTACGTTGAATTATACTGGCCAACACTCAACCCTATGCCCCCAAGAGAAAAACTCAAAGCAACTGATGATGAATCTGCGGCAAGAGAATGGGCGGAGTTTAGGATAAAACCGCTGCTACAATTGGTCGGTGAAAGCGATGATAGCACTGCCATTTACGTCCCATTGCAACTCACCCCGCTAATCAGCACTATTACATACGGAGATTTTCTCCTAGCTGAGCGTGATGGCTCACTAGCGGTATTGAAAGAGAGCACCCAGAAAGCTTTTAACGAGCAAGAGCTTCAAGATACGTTACAGAATCTCGCCCAATCTCTTGAATCACTAACAACAACCGAAACTCTAATTGCAGCAAAATGCAAAGAAGTTGGCGCTTCCACCGTAAGTTTCAAGTTCATTAAATCCAATTTAGTTAACTTGTTAAAAGCCATTGAATACCTAGTTCGCGATATATGCGCTCACTGGCCCCTCGATAGCAATTATCAATTGATCACAGAAACAGAATCAGCTAATCAAACATCAACAAATAATATCGTACCCGATCCTGTAGCCCAAACTGAGTCCACTACCCCACTTCAAGCACAAGTAAGCACTACAACGCAGGACGCAATACATACGGCAACAAATGGTATGGATTTATCGAATTCAGCTCAACAAACAGTCACAAGTTCTGCCATTTCCAATCGAGATCAGGCATTTGGAGAGTTACGTAAACTCGCAGAGTTTTTTAAACAAACGGAACCACATAGCCCTATCTCTTTTCTTCTGGAAAGAGCCATTCGTTGGGGATACATGAGTCTTCCTGAGCTGTTAGAAGAAATGATCGGCAATGAAAAGCATGTTCTAAGTTATATCAACCAATTAACAGGAATGGATAACTTAGACCAAACCGATTTAAGTGACAAACAAGTCCCAATTCCTGTTCCAACGGCAGTTTCTGCTCCCCCGGTTGAAAATCAGCCTAAACAAACAGAATCACCGATAACTTCACCCATAACAGAAACCACTCAATCATCTGGCAGTATTCAAGATTTCGAGTGGTAACCATACAGAGCGATCAAACCAAGGAGAGTTAAATGGCTTCTATATTTATGAGAATTGACGGCACAAAACCAAAGGGTGCCGCTACTGTTGAAAAAATTGGCGGTAAGGACGGCTTTTTTGCAGTAGACAGCGTTAACTGGAGTGCTGTACGTGGCGTTGGCATTGATGTCGGTAATGCGAATAACGCAGACCAAGGTATGGTCGCTCTAGGCGAAGTTAACATCTCACGCGGATGTGATGGTGCAACACCCTACCTAACCACTTTCCTATATGCACCTGGCGGCGAAGGTAAGACAGTCGAAATCGTTATGACAAAACCAAACCGCGAGGGCTCTGGCGCTGATCCATATCTCATTCTTACTCTGAAAGCAGCGCGTATGTCGAGTTACAACATGGGCGTAAGCGATGGCACATTGCCAAATGAATCATTTAGCCTCACTTACACAGAAATATCTAAGGCTTACTACATCGAAGGCGAAGGCGGCAAGATTGAAAAAGGCCCTGAAGTAGGATTTGACGCAACAACTGCGAAGGTTACGTCTACTGCGTCATAACGTTTAAGGAGATAGATTGTGGCACTAAATTCACAGCATAAGCGCGTAAGTAAAAACCGAGTAAGTATTACTTATGACGTTGAAACAAACGGCGCAGTCGAAACCAAAGAGTTACCGTTTGTTGTTGGCGTAATTGGCGATTACTCAGGGCATAAACAAGACAAAGAAGATGTGGAAGATCGTACATTCTACAACATCGACAAAGACAACTTTGACAACGTAATGAAACGCGTTGGTCCTGAACTTTCAATGAAAGTTGATAACGTTCTTGCCGATGATGACAGCCAATTTGAGGCAAATCTAACCTTCTCTTCGATGAAAGACTTTGAACCAGAGGCCATCGTTGAGCAAGTAGAACCTTTGAAGAAATTGGTCGAAACTCGTAACCAGCTCAAAGTTCTTCTTTCAAAAGCGGATCGTTCTCGTGATCTGGAAAAACTGCTCAAAGAAGTTCTACAAAGCGCAGACACCATTAACGCCCTTTCTGAAGAGCTTGGAATTAATCAAGAAGGAGCTGAGTAATGAGCACTGAAACCGATACTCAAACCCAGACTGAAGCCGCGGAAGGAACACTGAGTTTTCTTGACCGAGCAATAGAAGCAACAACACAAACACCCGCAGACACAACAAAAGAACTTTTTTCAGTGCTTGCAGAACAGGCACTTTCTGGCACTGTCGCATGGGATAAAAACGTCACTAAGACAATAGAAAGTGCCATCGCTGAAATCGATAAAAAACTATCGAAGCAGCTTTCTGAAGTGATGCAACAAAATGAGTTTCAGAAACTCGAGGGCTCATGGCGAGGCTTACAAAAACTGGTAAAAGAAAGTGAATTAGGCCGTGATCTAAAAATCAAAATGGTCGACTTCAGCCAAGAAGAGTTACTTGAGCAGTTTGAAGATGCACCTGCAATCGATCGCAGCCCCTTGTTCAATGCGGTATACCAAGGTGAGTACGGCACGGCAGGTGGCGAACCGTATGGGACGTTTATTGGCGACTATGAATTTAGTGCCAAAGATGAAGATGTCGCACTACTACGCTACATGGGCGAAGTTGCCGCAGCATGCCATGCTCCATTTATCGCAGCAGCCAATGCTGAAATGTTTGAGTTTAATGACTTCACTACTTTCGATGAAGGTAAACCAGTCGCGGCTGGATTTGACTCCCCTGCTTATGCTGCATGGAACTCTTTCCGTGAAAGTGACGATGCGCGTTACGTGACCTTAACCTTGCCACGCACACTTGCCCGTCTACCATACGGAGATAAAGGTTTGGGTACCAACTTGTTTAACTATGAAGAGTTAGACACTGATATGGATGGCAACCCTAATCCAAGCAATAACGATGAGCTTGTTTGGTCTAATGCGGCATATGAGTTAGGACTGAAAATGACCCAAGCCTATACTGCCTACGGTTGGTGTACAGCGATTCGTGGGTTAGACAATGGCGGTAAAGTCGAAAACTTACCAAACCTCATCTACAAAACCGAAGCCGGTGATCTTGTTCAACAATGCCCAACGGAAGTCAATCTAACTGATGAACGTGAAAAAGAGTTGAGTGATCTTGGTTTCCTACCACTAGTTCACTACAAAAACTCAAATTACGGCGTGTTCATTGGTGGACAAACAACTCAAAAACCAAAGACATATACCGATCCTGATGCCACGGCTAATGCTGCAATCTCAGCACGCCTACCGTATATCATGGCAAGCAGTCGCATCGCCCATTATTTGAAAGTGATGGGACGTGACAAGCTGGGTTCGAACTTAGAAGCACCAGATATTCAAAGAGAATTACAGCTATGGATCGATCAATACACCAATGCTGGTGCAATTGGTAATGATCAACGAGCAAAGACGCCTTTAGCAGAATCCAGAATCGAGGTTGTGGAGCAGCCAGGCCGCCCTGGCTCATACTCCGCTGTTGCTCATTTACGCCCTTGGTTGCAATTGGAAGAGCTGACAACCTCAGTTCGAATGGTTGCAAAAATCCCAGGTTAAGCATGAGAGTAGCCGGAGCAATCCGGCTACTAAATTCGTATGATGTTAAACACGAATTGGCAAGAAAAATTCAATCAATTAGACAGTAAAGACAATGCTTTTTTAGCAGAAGCATTGTCTTTACTCGCCTGTATTCCCAATCTAGACCTAACTAACAAACAACAACTTATTGCAGCCGTTTCTAGGTTAATTACGGAACTCGACAGCGCCCTTTCTAAGCAGCTCGATAACATCATGCATGATCGTGATTTTGTACATATGGAAAGCAACTGGCGTGGTATTCAGGGGCTTGCATTACTCCCAATCAACGCTCAAAGAACGCAGCTTAAGATACTTGATATGTCGTGGAACGAAGTCTCATCAGACATGAATCAAGCGTACAACATACGTGCTTGCGAGCTTTACAATAAAATCGGAAATCAAGAGCTCAACACCCTTGGGGGGCATCCCTTTGGCTGCATCATGTTCACCCACGCTGTATCAATGGATATTGACGTCGACGCCGACTTCGATGATCTCTTTACTCTTGAGCTTCTCGGAAAATTAGGAGAGTCAACACTATGTCCAATGGTGCTTTCACCTGACGAGCACTTTTTCGTGAACAGTGGAGCTGACTGGATTTCTGATATCACACGGATTGAAAAAATCCTTTCAGGTCCGGATTACCAAGCTTGGGAAGCATTAAGGGCGAAAGCCAGCTCTCGATTTACCGCATTGGTCATGCCTAGGATACGGATGCGCTCTATTCACCACAACGCTCAAGTCGGCTTTTTGTATAACGAAAGTGGTAACGGATTATGGGGGAATGCATGTTTTGCATTTATTGCAAGCATCATGCGTGAACATCACCGAGTTAACTGGTTTGGCTTTCTCAAATCTCGCTGGAACGACAAGTTCCAAGGTGCATTGATAAACCTTCCCAATTCAAAACAACAAAGTGAATACCTGTCAAAGCCAGTCACTGACATCACGTTATTTGGCCAAGTATCAACCTTTTACGCCCAGTATGGCTTCATTCCACTCACCAAAAGCCAGCAAACTAATACGTATTATTTTAATGGTAACAACTCGGTGTGGCGAAATGGTAACAACGACAACGATAAAGTACTGAACCAAGTTCAAACCACGCTCATGTCTTGTCGAATTGCACATTATTTGAAAGTTCAAGTCCGAGAAATGATCGGTAGCTTTAATACAGCAGCAGAATGTGAACTATTTCTAACTCAATGGATTGAGAAATTCTCTAGCAATGTAACCAACGCGAATGAAGAAACATTAGCAAAGTATCCATTGAGTTTTGCCAAGATCTCTGTGGAGGAATCCCACTCCGCTCCGGGCAGTTTTGCATGCACATTACGAATGGTTCCTCAATATCAATATGACCACTTTAGTGGAGAGGTGGTATTAACAACAGAATTGGACGAGGTAGCCTAATGAGTTTTTGGAGAACGTTTGTTGCCCAGTCTTCCATAACGAGAGATGCGGAAATCGACGATATTAAATATAACCTAACCAAATTGTTTGAATCTGAAGCTCCATTAATGGATATCGATGATCGGTTATCTCAAACACTAAAATCCAACTTAAGATTTGGCATTGAAGACATTCAGCTGCTCAGTGCTAACCTTGACCAAACACAACTTTCTATGCGCATTGCCGACTGGATTAAGCACTTTGAGCCAAGGCTAAGCAGTGTCATGGTCGAACTGATTGAACGAAAGGAAAATGAGAACGCATTGGCATTTCATATCATTGCTCAAGCCAATACTCAAAATGGAAAAAAGGAACTTATCTTCGATTCTAAAATTTCACTCAGTGATCTAACAACCTCGATGGAGGAAGACAGCTATGACTGATCCTCTATTACGATATTTTGAACAAGAACTGACTTTGGTGCGTCGCTCACTTGGTCAATTTGGAGCTGATTACCCGCAACACGCTGAGAGTCTCAACATTCATCAGGGCAAAATTGAAGACCCAAGCATTGCCCGATTGCTTGATGGCGTTGCACTTTTAAATGCAAAGTTGGAGCAAAAGCTTGCAGAGCAGCAACCAGAAACCATCGAAGGGTTACTCAATGTTCTGTACCCCTCATATACCCAAACAATCCCGAGTGTTGCCTACTTTGAATTAACACCAGAAAAGCCTGAGTCAACCACACTTCCCAATGGTTCCCAACTCAGTGCTATGTCTAATGGTATGGAATGCTTATTCTCTACCATAGACACATTACAAATATCACCGTATTTATTAAGTGATGTAAATGCTCAAAGTGCGCCATTTAGCTTTAATCGACCAAAATCAGCTGAGTCGACAACAGCGGTAATACAACTGACCTTAACCACAGGTGATCCAGCTCTTCACTTTAGCCATTTATCATTAAGTGATTTCGATTTTTTTGTTCAAGGCTTTGAGAATAATGCGGATTCTCTCGTTGAATTGCTGCTTAGCCAAACAAAGGCCATTTCAATCTCCGATATTGAAGCAAAACAGCATGTCTCACTGGAGCCAAACCGGCTAAAAAGCAGAATTAGTGACCAAGAATTCGCTTTTTTACCTCAACATGGAAACCAGTTTATTGGTTACCAATTGATCAACGAGTTCTTCTTTTTTAAAGAGAAAAGGCAGTTTTTCAGACTGAAAGGCTTTGCAGATGTCGCGTGTCAATTTGAACAATCTGAAATTATCGTCAATCTGTTCATGTCAGCGCTTCCCACAGAATTTATTCGCCTATTTAACACAGATGTATTCAAACTCAACGTCATTCCTGCCATCAACTTATTCGAACAAGCTGGTGAACCTGTCACTTATGATCAAAGGAGCTTAACTCTTCCTGTCAAAGCGGACTCTCACAGTGACAGTAATATTGAAATTATAGAGATAAAACACGTATACGAATTAACATCGACGGGTACAGAACCATTAACACCACTGCTCAAGCAAAAATATCATTCAGATGAACGAGCAGACTATTGGCAAAGTACGCGTGATACCTACGGTGATTTTAAAGTTACGGTATCGTTGCAAGGCAATAGACAGCCAAGCTTTGGTAAGATCTACAACACCGAACTGCTTTGTTCGAATGGAAAACAAGCATGTGGTATAGAGGGCGCTATCGAGTGCCTTGCGAACATCGACTTACCGGGTGAATTTGCACTGTTGTATCCCCCTTCCGCACCAATTGAGCGAGAGCGCGATCATAACCTTCATTGGCAGTTTATCGCGTTATTGAACTGCAATTTTGCTTCTATGCTCCAAGTGCCGCACCCAGAACAAGCACTAAAACAAATGCTTAAACTCTGTACACGTGAGCCCGTTTCATCCTCGGAGATACAGATGATTCGTGCAGTAGAGTTTAAGTCTCAAGTCGCGGCAATAAGGGTCATGGGAAATAATATCTTTTCTCCCGGAACAGAAATCGACATCACATTGGATACGACAGGGCCTTTTCATGCGTTTAGTGATGTTCTGAATCGGTTTTTTCAACAATTTTGTAGCTTTGACCGATATATCCAGCTCACCATCCGAATCTATGGTCGCGACGGCATTGCCAAGCAATACCCGAAACTACACGGGAGCCAATTATGCATGTGATGCAAGATATCGCGGCCAATACAGGGCGATATGATTTTGTTCAGGCGATGCGTTATTTGCTACAGCTGCAAAGTCATAGCGAACAAAAGATATCCATTCAACTCAAAGCGGAAGCGATGCCTATTGGTGATGGTGACGAAATTCAACATTTCTCACTGAAAGGGAATAAAGCAAAACTCCGGCTAGCGAAGCAAGCGCTATTTGGCTCTCAAGGCGTTATCCCCAATTATATTTATGAAGAGTTGTTAGCCGCCCTACACAACGAGGATCATGCACTTAAGGACTTTCTCGATGTGTTTAATCAGCGTTACTTTGAAATAGATTATCGTGTGGAATCACAGAAGTGGTTGTTACTGGAAAAAGAACAGAATCATCAGAAATTTGAGCTACTCAATCATCTTTCTGCATTACATACACAGCATAGAGCATATTTTCAATATTCATTTCTGCTTGGGCAGCAGAGTCGCTCTTTAAGCAGCATCAAGCAAATCCTAAATGACTATTTTCCCTACAGCATCGATGTGACATGTCAACTGCATCAACGTAAGAAGTTACCCCATAACTCTTTAACTCGAATTGGAACTAGAGAAGAGTTTAACAGCCGGGCCGGAAAAGGCTTTCTGCTCGGCAAAACATGTCTGGCTCAATTTAATCATTTAAATATATCAATTACCCCTGCCAGTCGTTCGGAATTCAAGCAGATAGAACAAGATGTTTATCTTGGTCAAACAATGATGGACATCATCCAACATTACCTTCGAGATAACACGTCGATATCCATTTATCTGAATGTGAAACGTGCCTACCTTCAACGCCCTACTTTGTCTTCATCGGCACAAATAGCGGCCAAACTTGGTGAGGTTGACTGCATGGCTCCGGAAAGAAAACCCGAACAATCCGTACGAATTCTACTTAGATAACAACAAAAACAGCTTTCGAGATACAAGGAACTCAGTATGACTCAAGTAACACTAACAAATTTAGTAGGCAAACTCTCAACAGAGCTGAAACAGGCGCTTGAAGTTTCTGCAGGTGCAGCAATGAATCAAGGCGTTCCTGCCATCGAAGTGGAACATTGGTTGTTGCAACTCATCACTCAAAACGACGCGCAACTTCAGCAGCTTATGAATTCTCAAAACTTGCCTCAAGAGCAGTTGATTGCTGAACTGACCGACAAGATCACCCGCTTGCCCAAAGGCAGCGAAGGTCAACCCACACTGAGTCATGAGTTAACTGAGTTAATCAAAGATGCTTGGATGCTAGCATCGGTCAATTATGGACATGCACAAGTCATCAGCCTTCATTTAATACAGGCACTCTTACAACAAAATGTCATGGGAATAAGTTCTCTTCAACTCAAAACACTGGAGTCACTCTCGCTAGAATCCCTGCAAGGATTAATCAACAAAACGCCAGTTGCTCGTTCCCAACAAAGCTCAGTATCAGGAAGTGTCGATGCAACACCCGCTGGCAACGATGCATTGAGTAAATACACCATAAACCTTACTCAACAAGCCCTTGATGGAAAAATTGATCCTATTTCTGGGCGCAACGCCGAAGTACGCAAAGCCATTGATATCTTATGTAGAAAACGCCAGAACAACCCTATTTTAGTTGGAGAGCCAGGGGTCGGGAAAACAGCCGTCGTTGAAGGACTTGCTTTGCGGATCGCAGTTGATGAAGTTCCCGCTGCATTACAAGGCGTTCAGATCCATTCATTAGATCTCGGCCTATTGCAAGCAGGCGCTAGCGTCAAAGGTGAGTTTGAAAATCGCTTAAAAGATGTCATTAATGAGGTGAAAAACTCAGAGCAGCCAATTGTTGTGTTCATTGATGAAGCCCATACGCTTATCGGTGCTGGTGGTGCAGCGGGACAAAATGACGCCGCGAATCTGTTAAAGCCCGCTTTGGCTAGGGGGGAGTTTAAAACTCTTGCTGCTACAACTTGGGCTGAATACAAAAAATATTTCGAGAAAGATCCTGCCCTAACACGCCGCTTTCAAGTCGTTACGATTGAAGAACCAAATGCTGAAGATGCAATGCAAATGCTGAGAGGCATCGCTGCTTCTCTACAAAAACACCATGGTGCATTTATTGCAGAATCGGCAATTGATGCCGCAGTTAATCTCTCTATCCGTTACCTTCCTAGCCGTCAGTTACCAGATAAAGCCATCAGCTTGTTAGATACCGCAAGTGCTCGCATCGCACTAACTCAAGGTTCGAAACCCGAAGTCATTGAAACTCTCGAGCAGACGATTCGTTACCAGAAAAATGAAAAAGCGGCACTTGAGAAAGAAAATGCCCTATTCGGCATCTCAGAACAGGAAATCCAAATACTACAGCAGGAAATTGAAGCGAACGAAGCAAAGCTGTGCGACTACCAAGTACGTTGGAAAAAAGAGGTAGATCTTGTTGAAGCGATCAAACTGTTGCAACAAGAAATAACGGAACAACAAGAAGCCAATGAGGTGGATGAAGGCAAACAACAGGCATTGAACATTGCTATGCAGGAGTTAAGTGACGTTCAAGGTGAAGAGCCACTTGTGAATGCAATGGTTGATGACAACACCATTGCACAAATTATTGCCAACTGGACTGGTATCCCCGTCGGCAACATGATGAGCGATGAGATTGCCAAACTGCTTACCCTTGAACAAGTGTTAGATAATCGCGTTATCGGTCAGAATGTTGCCAAGCAAGAGCTCGCAAAAGCAATTCGTATTTCCAGAGCAGGCCTAACTGACAACCGAAAACCCATTGGCGTATTCCTTATGTGTGGCCCAAGTGGTGTTGGTAAAACGGAAACCGCAATGGCGCTGGCTGAACAACTCTACGGTGGCAGTAACGATCTTACTGTCATTAACATGACTGAGTTTAAGGAAGAACATAAAATCTCAATGCTACTCGGTTCCCCAGCAGGCTATGTTGGGTTTGGTGAAGGTGGCGTACTAACCGAAGCAATTCGCCGCAATCCATATTCTGTCTTATTGCTGGACGAAATGGAAAAAGCCCATCCGGGTGTCCATGATCTGTTCTATCAAATTTTCGATAAGGGCCATATCAAGGACAGTGAAGGCCGTACCGTTGATTTTAAAAATACCATCATCATCATGACTTCTAACGCTGCCGATCAGGCGATTTGCGATGCTTGTGATGCCACACAAGAGCGCATCGATAATGATGAATTGCTCGAAACCATTCGACCAGAGCTACAGCACTACTTTAAACCTGCATTCCTTGGCCGTACCACCATCATTCCATACTACCCGCTCAATGATGACGAACTAGCAAAGATCACGGAAATTGCCCTTAATCGCATTAAGAAAAAACTGGCAGAGCAATACCAAGCGACTTTTAGCTGGGATGAAAACTTTGTCCAATACGTTGTTGCTAAAAACACAGATCCTACAACAGGTGGACGTGCAGTAGAGCAGATCATTAATCGCTCGTTAATGCCGAAACTGGCAGAAGAGTGCATCGGAAGACTTAGCCGAAAAGAACCAATTTCACAGGTTTCGGTTACCTCTCCAAGCTCTCATCAAGGCTTTGAGTTAAAAATCAACTAATCAGGAAGATACGGCACAATGGAAGCTAAGCTGCAATCAAAACGTGGAATTAATTTGTCTCTCAGAGGCAAGTTGACGCTTGCTATTGTGTCCGTATTGCTATTTTCTGTTACGTTAAATACGGTCTTAAGTTTTCTGAACTTTGAAAAACGGCTCACAACAACAAGTGACTCGATTTACCAAGTTGTTCTACAGGAAACTTATAGCGATATATCACAAGCGTTAAGTTTTGGCCTCCCCCTCGCTTCCATCACCAATATTCAATCCTTGATTGAACGCCGCTCGACTCTTGTCTCAGGCATTAAAGCGATTGAAGTCATTGATATTAATGGCAATGCTCTCTTTGCGATTGGAGAGCAAACACATGAAGCAGAGCGTGTTTTATCAAAGCCTATCGTCAACACCTTTAACATCGTGGTTGGAGAATTAAAGCTTCATTACGCCACTTCACAGCTCTCGATACTTACCGATACCTTGTTTCAACACCAGCTGAGTTATGCTGTTTTTTGGATCTTTGCCACAGGGCTTATTGGTTATGTCACTCTTCGGTATTTATTGAACTCATTTTCATCGGTGATTGTTCATGGTCAACATATTTTAGATAACCACAACATAGCGAAAGAAGATAAGTTGCTTGCAACACAAAAGCTCATTCTACACGCGAGCAAAGGCAAACGCTGGCAATCGGCAAAAACCAAATCCTTTCCTCTGTTGGTTATTTGCTTAGCCATTACATTAACGATATTTGCCAACGTTGGTAGTTCATACCAATCAATGCAGTTGTTCTCATCTGTTTATCAACAGCAACTAGAACAAAAATCAAGTTTGATAGGCCATACGCTCACCACCATGGTTGAGAGACTGCTAGGACACGGTATTCCATTAGATAAACTCAATGGTCTTGAGCAAGAATTTGCTCAATATATTGAACATCACCCGGAACTGATTGCCATAACCTTGCAACAGAACCACCAAACGCTTTATCACTTTCCAGAGCATATCTCACCTGTAAATCAGGGAGTAAACAATACGCTCAAAAGCACGTCTGATACCCAAATAGAGCTCAATGTCGCCACCGATGACAACCTAATCATCCAGTTAATGAAAGACAGTGCAATGGATATGCTAACTGTGCTAGTTGCCTCTTGCCTCGTTGTTGCCGAAATTATTCTATTCTTGTGTAACTATATGATCCGCATGCCATGGCATCACATCAAACAGATGCTGGTTAATGCGAACAGAGACATGGTTAGCCACGTCAGTAATATCAGAAGTACTGATGAAATAGGAAGGCTCATTGCCAGTTTGCGCCTATTGATCGTAAGCTTTCACCCAACTCAGAAAAAACATGTATTAGACAGTCAGGACTACCATTTTATTCGTCTGCCAATGTTTATCTTGGTTTTTGCAGAAGCCGCATCCCTCGCCTTTTTCCCCAACTACGTAGCAAGCCTACCTACCAATCAAACTTGGTTACCAGAAAGCTTGATCACGAGCCTCCCTATTTCGCTCTTCATGTTATGTTGGGCTATTTCACTGCCCTTCGCTGGCTATTGGTCAGACAAAGTAGGACGCCGCCGTTCACTGATCACAGGCGGCATCATTACCAGCTTAGGTTTGCTCGCAACTTCTCTGTCATCCAATCTTGAGTTTTTGTTAGTGACACGGGCAGTCACTGCCATTGGTTACGGTATCGTCTTTATTTCTGCTCAAGGGTATGTTTCCGATACCACCAGCGACCACAATCGAACAAAGGGAATGGCAACATTCTTGTCTGCTTTTTTCTCAGGTTCTCTGTGTGGCGCGGCAATAGGAGGGATACTGGCGGACAAGTTAGGTTACGCAACGACATTTGCTTTAGCCTCAATTCTCGGGTTTATCAGCGTCCTTCTTGTCGCAAGTTTCTTTGAAAAAGGCCAAACCAACCAACAAAGTAGGCCAGTACAACTGAGAGACTTTAAATTGCTGTTCAGCAATAAGTACTTTGCACTCATCACCCTTTTTAGTGCAATACCTGCCAAGGTAGTGTTGACGGGCTTTCTCTATTACATCTGCCCTGTTTACCTTCAGTACCTCGGTGAAAGCAGCGCCGTGTCTGGGCGCGTTATGATGGGATACGGACTTGCTATCATCGTTGTCTCCCCACTCAGTGCCATTTTGATCGACAAGTGGG
Source organism: Vibrio sp. TRT 21S02 (assembly GCF_050113675.1). NCBI lineage: Bacteria > Pseudomonadati > Pseudomonadota > Gammaproteobacteria > Vibrionales > Vibrionaceae > Vibrio > Vibrio sp. TRT 21S02. Next base: position 436,299 of record NZ_JBNJOI010000001.1, on the reverse strand, counting down.
ATCGAAAAATCAGTTTTATTGTTCTTGGCGGGATGATCTCTGCAATTGCACTGCTCAATATTATTCTCCTCCCCGGAACGGTTGGCTTACTCGCTATCGTTATCATGATTGGTATTGCACATGGGATTTGTATATCGCCGCAGGTACCTTTATTGGTCGATTTACTTGCAAATCAAGACATCGATAAAGGAAAGATCATCGGTATTTTCCGCCTAACTGAAAGACTGGGAAATATCGCTGGCCCAATGTTGGCCGGACTGGCTTTAAGTCTGTTCCAGTACGAAAAAACCATCATGATGTTTGGGATTGCACTACTTGTCAGTTCATTAACCCTAACCGCCTTCTATTTACTCTTCACTCGTAGGGATCGAGAACAACTGGAGGCGATAAAATGATAAGACATTTTCTGTTCGCGCTCATTTCATTCAGCACACTATTTTCTTTGCCAATATCAGCCAATGAAGACAGTAAGCACGTTGTGATGTTGCTTTGGCGTGGTGTCACCGATGCAGAACGCGGATTCATGGATTATTTGTCGAAACAGCGAGCAGTCACATACACACAATTAGATGCCCAGAAAGATAAGCAAGCCTTACTTAAGCATCTCAGCCACATTGATGAGCTCAAACCGAACTTGGTGTATACATTTGGTACAACAACCACACTCGCATTGCTTGGCACCGTAGATAAACCCAGCAAGTTCCGTTTAAAAAAACAAACACCTGTCGTGTTCAATATCGTCACCGACCCTGTTGGCTCACAACTGTTAGAAGAAGGTAAACCTCGTTCATTTACTGGCGTAAGCCATATTGTGCCGATATCTGTTCAACTTAATGTTATCGAACAACTGAAAGGTATCCATCGTATTGGTGTACTTTACAATCCATTAGAGAACAACGCCGTACTAACCGCCAACAAGCTGCAACAGTTAGCTCAACAACATAATTATACCGTTTCGCTATACCCGCTTCCTATCGTTGAAGATCAACCCGATTTAGCTGCACTACCTCAAGTCATCACTGCGATGAAAGCGGATCAAATACAAATGGCTTACTTGCCACCAGACTCCTACATCATCTCGAATGGAGAAACTATCGTTCGTCAACTGCATCAAAACCAGTTGCTTACGTTCTCTGCTACCGAGACACCGCTACGAAAGCATCAAGCGCTTTTTGGTGTCGTTAGCCGTTATTACAACGCGGGACAGTTCTCTGCGCATAAAGCCGAACAGATCTTGAGTGGAGAGTCACAACCTTCTGAAGTTCCTGTCGAATCTCTAAGTCAGTACTCATATATCGTCAATATCGATGCGGCAAAACAGCTGGATTACTATCCTCCCGTATCGATTCTTAAAATATCCGAACTAATAGGTAATACACCATGATGTTGTCTTGTAATTGGTTGTCTAAACATCATCAATATCTTCTCATTGCCCTGCTTGGTGCGAGCCAATCGGTAAGCGCTCAACAAGCGACTGGGCCTTCACGCCTACTTTTAACTACACAAAACTGGGCCCCTTACCAAACTTATCAAGATGGTGAGATGCAAGGACTCGCTCTAAATCTTGTCAAATGTGCCTTAAGTAACATGGGCCAGCCTTATCAAATCACCATGACAGGTTGGTCAGATGCTCAACTTCGTGTTCACAGCGGCACACAACATGGTTTTTTCGTTGCAAGCCAAACACAAGAACGTGATGAATACGCCACCCTTTCAGCGCCAATCGCTGAGCAAAAATTAAACTGGTATTTTGGCCCCGGCGTACAAGCTCAAATCGACGAATTGTCAAAGGTAAATCTTAAGTTTTCTGCCAAGTTTGGGTCGAGTAAATGGTTTTGGCTTAAACGTAATGGTTACAACGTAGTGAAACAACCAAGAGATGCTAGAGTGTTACTAAGGCTTTTAAAACAAAGGGAAATTGATGTTGCCTTGGAGGATGAGCTGGTGTTCAAGACTGAGCTTGAGACCGCTGCTATGCCCAAAGATTACTTTCGAAGTGAACTGGTTGAAGTAAAGCAAATGGGTGTTTATTTCTCTAATCGTTTCCTAAAAAACTACTCTGGCTTTCTAGAAGCCTTCAATTCAGCTGTAACTAAGTGCGAGGGATAGCCAGTGGCAATCAGTATTCATTTGATTTCTGTACCCGCTGAAGAGGTCGTAACCTCACGCGTGATCTATTTACCAGAGCAAGGAGGTGAGCTTGGTCGGGCACCTTCATGTGATATCGCTTTACCCGATCAACACAAGCGGATCTCCCGTGTTCATGGTCAGATTACGCGTAATGGTAAAGGGTATACCATTAAAAACATGGGAAAAAACCCTCTTCAGCTTAACGATAAGCCATTAACTTCAAACAAGGATTATCCCCTTAGTGATGGGGATATCATCAAGGTCGAAAACTATTCAATGTTGGTATCTACTTTTGCTCATTCAACAAGCACAGAAGAAGAACCTCAACATGAAGAACCATCTATGAGCCAACCATTCTCTCTAAATTTAGAAGATGAAGATGCAGACTTTCTTGAAACGGTCTCCCTGTCTCCCGATATCGTGGAAGAAAGTCCCTTTTCACATAAAAATGTACTGAGTGATGACCCATTTTCTAGTGATCCATTTGAAGACATAGACGCAGAAAAAATTGACCCAAACATCGAATTGAGTGGCGATGCAATACCAAGGGAAGATTCTCGCGATCCAAAGCAACACGAATACCTGCCAGTTTCTGAAGGTAAAGACACTCAAATCGAAGCATCCATCGATAAACTCATCACCATCACAGAAAAAAACCAACAATACCTTCGTAACCCCATGTTGCAACATGAAGTTCTTTTTCAAGCACTTGAACAAACCATTGATCAATTTCTTGCTGAACTTGAACCCTCGCAACTAGAACACCAATTTAATGAGTATATGTCTGGCAGCTTGTTCTCTAGTAAGGAGAAACGTTACTGGCGGATCTACCGAAAACACTTTAAGCGCCGTCAAGACAGTGGAGATTTCAGAAGGCAGTTTAAAGCACTGTTTATGGAAAACATGCAAAAAACACGAGAGGAAAAGTAATGGTTCGATTATTACTGTTTCTCACCATCATGATCTCGGGGTGCTCGTCTGACTCGACTCCCGTCGTATCGCAATACCGTTTAAAAATCAGCACGGATGATGCGATAAATCCAACGGGTTATAACGATGCGAACCCAGTTGTCATTCGAGTTTATCAGCTCACTGACCAACAAATGTTCAACCAGCTGCCTTTTATCGATTTGTACAATAACGATGTTCAGCTACTTGCGGCTAACCTTGTCTCTAAACAAGTACTGCCCGTTGCATTGCCGAAAACAACCACTGATGTGACATTAGACATCAACAAGAACACTCAATATCTCGCCGTATTGGTCGAGTTTGCCAACTATCAGAAAAGTGAGCCGAAGTCGGTCTCAACACTTCCAGGCAACGATGACCAGTATTTACAACTGTCCGTTTCAGGTTTGAACGCAACATTAGAAATCATCACACCTGATTCCAGTTGGTGGCAGATCTTTTAATCACCGTTAGTAGATAGGGAAATCACGTGGACGCATTTAAGAAAGTAGTATGGCAAGAAGGTATGTTCATTGCCCCACAACATTTTCAACAACAAGACCGATACGTTCAAAATTACATTCGTCAGAACGTAGAAACACTGGCGGGCTTTGCTCCATTCTACGGCATCACCGAACTCACCATTAATCACGATTTACTGAAAATCGGCAAGTTGTCAGTAACAACATGTTCAGGAGTATTCCCAGATGGTACGTACTTTGATTTAAAACGAGAAATTGCCATTGATATCCCGCAGGGAACCATCGAGTCAAACGCGTATCTAGCCCTGCCAATTTCACTTCAGGGGAACAACGATTACAGCAATACTGAATCTGCTCAGTCTCGCTATATCACTCAGTCTATCGATGTGTTCGATACTGCCACCACAGACAATGCTAGCGTTGAAATTGATGTTGCTCACTTAAATATCAGTATTAAGTTGGAAGGCGAAGATATGTCAGGCTTTACGCTCATTCCTGTCGCAAAGATTCTTGAAAGTACCGAATCGGGAGACGTCATTCTTGACCGCGCTTTCATTCCGGCTTGCTTACATTATGGCGCATCACAGTTCCTCACTGAGCGAGTGAAAGAGATCCATGCCCTAACCAGCAATCGTGCATCCAATCTACTCAAACGAATTCAGGCAGGACAAGGGCAAAAAAGCGCCCAGTCCATGATGCAAGATTATCTCTGGCTTCAAACTCTAAATACTTGGTTGCCTTGGTTTGACCTAACCATCAGCAATGACAAGCTGCAAACACACCAACTCTATGAAAAGCTGAAACAGTTTGAAGCACAAGTGATGGCGTTAACACCCGCTATTCCTGATGTGTGCCAAACATTGCAATACCACAAGCTGTATCAGAATTTTAATCCGCTGTTTTCTAGCCTTAGAAATTTACTGACATTAGTTCAGCAAGACTCTGTTATCGAATTCCACTGGGACAGTTCATTATTCGAAAAACGCCGCCTATTGCGCACTATGATCAAAGACCCAAGTAGTGTAGCTAATCGTCGCTTTGTGCTGAGTGTTAAATCTAACGTCAGCAGTTCTGAACTCAACGAGTTGTTTCCGATATCAGCCAAGCTTAGTAACAACAACCGCATCGTTGATATCGTGCGCAATGCCCTGTCTGGAATCCAATTGACACCATTACCGTTAGCGCCTAGCGAGCTAAAACCAATGCAGGGAATGGCATATTTTGAAATCGACACCTCCGATCGCATGTGGACGGAAATGCTTGAAAACAGAGATGCAATTGCACTGCATATCGACGCCCGCATAGCAGAATTGGATGTCGTTTTGTACGCGCTGAGGTAGCCAATGGACTATTTAGACGAAGACACATTGGTTTGGGATGGCGGCGAACAGAGTTTCGTTGCCCCTAATAGCACAACAGACCAACCTAAAGACAAGCGCGTACTGGTCGGTAATCAGCAAATCGAATTTCTTCGCCATTTTGATAAGGCTGAGAATCAGCTCATTAATATTAGTAGTGAATTACTATCGATCACATTAAAAGTCCAGACACTCCCAGAACCAGAAGACCTCTCGACACTAAGACATCAGCTTGTTAAAAGCATTAACGAGATCAAAGCAAAAGGTGCCGAATTAACTTATCCCGTCGCGGTTATCGACAAGCTGTGTTTTCTATATGCCGTAGTATTAGATGAATTCATCATCTATACAGACTGGGGAGAAAAGCGAGGTTGGGAAAACAAAACGCTCTTAAGTGAGCTTTTTGGCATGCGTAACGGTGGTGAATTGTTTTTTACTGTCGCCGACAAAGCACTACGTCAACCCCATAAACTGATCGACCTACTCGAAATCATTTACATTTTTCTTAATGTGGGATTTCGTGGTCAATATCAAGAAGCTGGTAGTGAACAAAGAAAGTTATTTATCCACCAGCTTGAACAAATCATTAGCCAGTATCGGCAAATCGGTGGAATTTTCTGCCACACAAAAGTCACCTTACCCAAAGTACGTAAACCCTCACGCAAAAAGCGTTACTGGATCACTACCCTATTTTTTGTCTGCCTTATCACAACCACCATTGCACTTACCCAATTTTGGTATAACAAAACGCATGACCAGCGCGCACGTGATTTTAGTTTTTTAACCGATTACAGCCAGCGATATGTGCTCTCTGGTGAAGTAAGTGACATCGTTTTTATTAGTAGCGATAAGGATTTACAAAGCGCACCTCAACGTGGGAGTAAGTTGGAAGCCATCGCATCACCAACTGTTACGGTTGCGCCTTCCCAAACAGACTGGTTGGTTCAACTTGCGACTTTTTCAACCGAAAAAAATGCACGCGCGTATGTCAATCAACTCCCCCCATCGAGTTATCACACACAAGTTGATCAGTATCGTGCTTATTTCAGAGTCATCATTAGAACAGAATCCATACAACAAGCTCGTGAAATAAAAGACTGGTTCAGCGAGAAAGCGAGCATTAAACCCATTATTGTTCAGACCTCTGGTTCAGTAGACAGCAAGGAAGAATCGAATTAACTATGGCTACGGAAGCACCAAACACTCAAAAACCGTCGAAAGGCAAACTAGCAGTGATTAGCCTGCTTGTTTTCATCCTTCTTTCAGGAATTGTTTTTATCAGCGCTTGGTTTTTGTTTTCTCCCACATATTGGATCCAAAGCTTAATTGCGGCGCTATTTGTCGGAATGCTCAGTTGTGGACTTTGTTTCTGGCTACTTTGGCGGAAGCGAAATAAGCCAAAGGCGACACATGAACATTTGCTGGTTCAGAAACGTAAAAAGCTACTTGCGCTGCATTTTAAACGTATGCTAAATGCACAAAAGCGTAAAAAACGCCTGACCAGTCGGTATGATCAGCCTATTTACTTACTGCTGAGTGAAGAGCCTAGTAAAGATCGAAGCATCATGACTCAGATGGGTTATGAAGCCTATAAGGTTGACGATTTTGGGAATGATATTGAGTTCCCGATTCTATTCTGGCTCAGTGAGCACTCGATTCTCATTTCTATCAGTCAGGGAGAGGATCAACACCCTGAATATATCCAAACACTGTGCCGTTGTCTGATGAAATGGCGCCCTCGACAAGCCATTAATGGCTTGTTGCTTTCAACCAACGTAGATAGCCTACTAAAAAGCAGCGAAGCGATTACCCAACACGCTGATCAGCAAAAATCGCAAATAAAAACCTTCAATCATGTGTTTGGGTTAAATTTGCCGATTTATAATATCATCACAAATATGGGCAATATCGCCGATTTTTGTCAGTTTTTCTCTGCATTTGATGAAGCAAAACGAAATGAAGTTTTCGGAGCCACATCGCCACATCAAAAACATGGCGGTATCGATGCTAACTGGTTTAATGATGAATATGACCATCTTATATCGCAACTCATTGCGAACATGAGCACTGCACTCTCAGGGCAATTAAACCAAGATTACCGAACGGCCATTTCCAGCGCCCCCTACCAATTTGGCCTATTGAAGCAAAGCTTGTGGTTGTTCTTACAACGATTGTATCGAGGAGAACAGCTTAGTGATGGCCTTCAATTTAGAGGCTTTTACTTTACTCACACCGGGCAAGAAGGCGAAACCAACGATCTACTCGCAAGTGCCGTCAATCTTGCCTTGGGGCATGAACACTACAAGCATCACTCTCAAATACCAGTCCAACAAACACTGTTTGCACAGCACCTCATGAGTCATGTGGTGTTAAATGAACACACATTAGTTGGCGTGAATAAGCGCAAACAGAACTTCCTATTTTTTGCTCAAACCGCCTACACGTTCACGTGGTTAGCGATCCTTGGTTTTGTTTTGGCTGTCATCAAATTCGATTTTGACTACCAAAACCTGCGTGAAGCTCGTGCGGATAACATGCTGGAAAGATATAAAGAAGCCATTGCCGCAGCACCATATGATATTGAAAATATGGCTGACAACATTCCTAATCTCTATTCTCTGCACAAGATCTACGCGTTGTACCTCCAACCAGAACCATGGTACTCCTTGCCTTTCTTCCCCAGCTCTAGCATTAAACAAGAGGTAGAACAGGCATATTTCAATGAGTTAGAGCAAGTGTTGATCCCATCTATGGAGAATACGCTGGAGAAAGATTTATTTGTCTACGTAAACTTAGAAGATCAGGCAAAAACGCTCTCTCTACTTAACAGCTATCGCTTACTCTTCAATAAGGAAAGGACGAATATTGAAGAGCTCAAGAGCTATTTTATCAACAGCTTACAAGAGCAAGGAGAAGCAGACAGCGTCAACCTTGCCCAATTGCAGGTCCTTTTAGATGATGTGTTTACAAAAGATCTGGTCCCCGTAAAGGCAAATGTCGAGTTAGAGCAGCTCGCAAAGAAAGTAATCAATCAAACGGGTGTTGAGACACTCTTGTATGATCACATTTTGAACTCAGCCAAGTACGCTTCACGCATTGATGTTCGCCATGAACTTGGCAACCAGTTTTCACAAATTTTCCATTTCTCACCCCAGTACGTGGGGTATATGGTTCCCTACCTATATACCCCTTCTGGGTTCAATGAGTTGGATCTGTCTGTCGACTCTCCAGTATTAAAAGAAGCCCTTTCTGCCTATGAAGGGGTCGCAGGAACAGCGCCAAGCGCACTCGAGATGTATCGCATCAGTCGAGACCTGAAACAGATGTATCAAAATGACTACATTAACTATTGGCGTGATTTCATCGCGAATGTCAGTGTTGTAGAGATCAACAATTCAGCGGCTTTAAATAACACCTTAGATATTCTCACTGCAGCAAGCGATAACCCGGTATCAAATCTGTATAACATCATCAGCAAATACACTGCAGTCCAGCTCATGACACCAAGTCAGGACCAAAATGAAAGCACACAGTCGCAAGCTGATATTGATAACGACAAAGTCGAATCAGCAAGACAAATTAAGCTGAGTTTTCAAGAATTCCACAAACTTGTTGCCACAGATGAGCAAGGTCAAAAGCCCATTGACACCATCCTAGGCCTGCTCACTAAAACTCAAAGCTGGCTCAGTAACTATTACAGCAGTAATGACCCACAAAAACTGGCTTATCAAACCCTTTCAGCGTCACTGAAAGCCAGTAATCCGATCTCAACCTTATCCTCGCTCAATGACAATCAACATATCTTATTGGCGCAAATTCTGAAAAACATCACAGTACAAAGCAATGAGATGCTATTAAGCCTTGCCCATCAATATCTCAACACAACTTGGCAAAAAGAGGTCTATCAACCCTATCAACAAACCATTGCAGCATTTTATCCCTTCAGTCGCGGTGCGACGTCGGAAGCCAGCATTGCTGATGTAAAAACCTTTTTTAAATCCAGCGGTACATTGGACAGCTACTACAACAGCAAACTAAAGAGTTTTATTAAAGCTGACGATCATAGCCCTTACCTACCGGGTTTATTACCCAACTCAGGCTTAGCGCTGGACCCAAGTGTGTGGCAAATGCTCGAGAAAGCAAGCGACATACGCAGCGCACTATTTTTAAGTGATCCGAGTAAAGTAACCGTTCAGTTTCAGATCAAAGCCTTGGAGATGAGCGCAGACATCACTGAATTTTCTATCTTTGCCGAAAAGCCGATATTCAGCTATCAACACGGGCCTATGCTATGGAGTAACCATTCTTGGACAGGAGAAAATGAGCTTACAGACAGCCTAACCTTTGAACTGAAAGCCCAACAGCAATCATTAGATAATCAGCAATACAGCGGGCATTGGAATTGGTTCAGGTTGGTCGAACCAAGAGTGAAAAATGCGACATCACAAGATACTCATATTGAGTTCAGCCACGAAGGAAGCAAGGTTCGACTTGCGATTCGAACTCAAGGGCAAAGCAACCCATTTGTGCCGGGATTCTTTGCTGGCTTTACGTTACCAAGCAGTATTTGATTTGAGATGACATTAACGATAATGACCAACACTTCTCAACGAGACCGGATCGTCCATTTACTTCGGCGATCCGGTTATCAGGTTCATGAGTTCATTACAAAACATAGCGTTAAAGCCAGCCACCAAAACTACGGTTGTGTGGTAATCAAAATCGCTTTCTCGCAAGCCAAAAAGCAACAGCTCCTGCAAGAAGCGCAATTTCTCACTCAACACCGTGCTGAATCTTGGCCGGAATTGTTGGATTACCACTCTTCACAAGGCATCGATTGGTTAACATTGCCTTTTTGTGGCGAGCGGCCGACCCAGAAAAATATTTCCAATATTTACCAATTGGAGAAGCAGGTTGCCACCATACTGACAAGCATACATAACAAAGGGTATATCCACGGTGACATTAAACCTGAAAACTTACTCGTAAATGACCAGCAACAAGTGACGCTCATCGATTTTGGTAGTTTGGTTCCTATCGGCGCAGCATACCAATCTCATCAAAGTTTAACTGCCAGCCCAAAGTTCTCGTCACAAGCTCAACTCACCAGAACCGGATTGGCCAAACCCATAGATGACTTTATTGCACTGGCGCGCACACTCGCAACGTTAGCCACTCCTTCATCGCTTCCTTCCTGTTATCAAATGTTGCTTCTAAAAGACACAGGCTCTAAATGAGCTGGATAACCATTTGAGAAATCAACCGTCATCCTGTTTTCTCACCAACCGTGAACTTTATGAACAAAACCTTCTTTATGCTCAATATTCTTTTTATATACGCTTTAAAGACAAAGATTTAACACCTTTTTAACCTTAAACACATCTGCAAGGTTGAATCTTTCCTTCCAAGCAGACCAAACATATAACGATAAGTGCATTTCACTAAGAGATGTACGCCTACATAAGGAACGTGAAACATGTTTAAGGTACTCAAACCAACACTGGCCGCTTCGATCATCGCTGCTTCATTTTCTTTCAACGCTTTTGCAGCTGATCTCGACAAAATCCACTTTCTAATTCCTGGTGGCGCTGGCGGTGGCTGGGACATGACCGCTCGTGGTACGGGTGATGTATTGGTCAAAGAAGACATCGTTGAAAATGTCTCATTCCAAAACCTCTCCGGCGGCGGCGGCGGTAAAGCCATCGCACACCTTATTGAAACAGCACAACGACAAGAAGACACACTGATGGTGAACTCAACTCCTATCGTCGTTCGTTCACTCACAGGTGTATTCCCTCAGTCTTTCCGTGATTTGACCCCTGTAGCCGCGACCATTGCAGATTATGGCGCAATCGTGACCATCCCTGATTCAAAATACAGCACGTGGAAAGACGTCGTGAAGGATTTTGAAAGCAACCCTCGCAAAGTGAAAATTGCAGGTGGCTCAGCGCGTGGCAGCATGGATCACCTTGTGGTTGCAGCCGCCTTTAAAGGCGAAGGTTTTGATGCCAAGAAAGTACGCTACATAGCATACGATGCAGGCGGTAAAGCAATGGCAGCATTGCTCTCTGGTGAAACGCAACTTCTGTCTACCGGACTTGGTGAAGTATTGGAGATGTCAAAATCCGGCCAAGTTAAAATTCTTGCCGTCACTGCACCAGAGCGTCTAGCCGCCGCTCCAGATATCCCAACACTTGCTGAGTATGGCAATGAGACTGTATTCGCTAACTGGCGTGGATTCTTCGCCGCTCCTGGGGCAAGCCAAGAAAAAATTGATGAGTGGAATACGGCTCTGAAGAAAATGTACAAGACAGACCAATGGCAAGTGGTACGTGACCGCAATGGCTGGATTGACAACTACAAAGCAGACAAAGATTTCTACGCATTTCTGGAAGATCAAGAGAAGCAGATGGGCGACCTAATGCGTGAACTTGGTTTCTTGAAATAACCCACCAGTGAGGGCTGACTTGCACCAGTCCTCACATTGACCGGTCACTCCGGTTAGTGGTTAACCCTGTTTTTGCCGTACTTAAGATTACATTCAAAACTCCTTTGTTTATTGCGAAATAAACAGGTAAGTAAATTGACTAGCAGCAATCCGCTTACCCTTTGGTTAATGGCCACCCTGAAAATATTTTCATTAACTTCTTAAGTACGGTTTTTCTTTACCCAACCATCTGCACCGCGAATAAGGTCATGCGTTTGTCGCTAATACCAACAACTCAAGCAGCATGGTTCAGAACTTCATATGGAGTTGGATATGTCGGATCTGCCAACGAAATTGATGAGTAAAGAGTACCTACTGTGCCGCGATCGTGTCGGTGCAATGATATTCTTGCTTCTATGCCTATGTTACGGCTACCAAACGTCACAAATACCTCTTTTCCCCGGAGATGAGTACGAACCCTTTACGGCCAGAACGCTTCCTACCCTGCTTACTTATGTAGGCATTGGGCTCTCACTACTTTTATTGGTCACTGGTCAACCAGACAAGCAAAGCGGCGCAGTGGTCAGCTTTAACTGGAAACTGCTTGGTGGGTTTCTTGCTCTGATGGCGCTCTATGGTGTTGGGCTGACTTACCTTGGGTTTGTATTAGCGACAGGTTTCTTTCTTCTTGCTGGTTTCTACTTACTCGGAGAGCGCCGTAAAAGCATTCTTTTTGGGGCGTCATTTCCATTCGTGATCGCCTTCTACCTTCTTCTGACTCAGGGGCTGGATATTTATCTGGAACCGGGGCTGATCTTTACCCTTTGGGCATCGTAATTTAAGGACTTGGATTATGTTAGATGGAATCTTACAGGGTCTATCGACCGCAGTGATGCCAATGAACCTGATGATGGTGATCGTCGGTTGTTTCGTCGGCACCTTTATTGGCATGTTGCCGGGGCTTGGACCCATTTCCGCCATAGCGCTAATGATCCCTATCACCTATGGCCTAGAGCCTTCTTCTGGTCTTATTTTGATGGCAGGCGTTTATTATGGCGCAGTATTTGGTGGTTCAACTTCTTCGATTTTAATCAATGCGCCGGGCTGCTCATCCACCGTAGTAACCGCATTTGATGGCTATCCAATGGCGCAAAAAGGTCAGGCAGGTAAAGCATTAGCACTGGCAGCGTATTCATCGTTTACTGGGGGCACTTTGTCCGCCATTATGCTGCTCGTGGCAGCGCCAGCGCTGGCAACTGTATCGCTGAGCTTTCAATCATCTGATTACTTTGCACTGATGCTACTTGGCTTGTCTGCCGTTGCTGCTTTTGCTGGTAAAGGCCAAGTCATCAAAGCATGGATGATGACGGTATTGGGCTTAATGCTGTCTACAGTAGGAATTGATAAAGGCGTCGGTGTGGAACGTTTCACCTTCGGCCTAACCGATTTGATGGATGGTTTTAGTTTCCTACTATTGGCCATGGCGACTTTTGCACTCGGTGAGACCTTAATGGGGATCTTGAAACCCGAAAAAGACACCCGTAACGAAGAACAAAACCGAATGAGCAATATCGGTTCCATGAAGGTCACCAAGGAAGAAATAAAAGATGTTGCGCCAGTCTCTATCCGCTCTTCAATCTTAGGTTTCTTTACTGGCGTCCTTCCGGGTGCAGGCGCAACCATTGCGGCTTTCCTTAGCTACGGTATGGAACGTAACCTTGCTCCGAAAGAGAAAAAAGAAGAGTTTGGTAAAGGCAGTATTCGTGGCCTTGTGGCACCGGAGTCGGCTAACAATGCAGCATCAAGTGGTTCGTTTGTCCCTCTGCTTACGTTAGGTATTCCGGGTTCGGGCACCACCGCTATTATGCTTGGTGCATTGATCGCATACGGCATTCAGCCTGGGCCACGCTTGTTCGTTGAACACCCAGATGTTTTCTGGTCAGTGATTATTTCCATGTACTTTGGCAACATTGTGCTGGTTATTTTAAACCTGCCGCTGATCCCATATATCTCCAAGTTACTGGCAGTCCCTAGAACTGTGCTGCTTCCGATGATCCTGTTCTTCTCCATCACCGGAGTATATCTGGTCTCCTTCAATACCATGGATGTATTTATCATGTTGTTGATTGCGATGGGCGCCATTGCCTTGAGGCTAGCCAACTTCCCACTGGCTCCATTGCTACTTGGCTTTATTTTAGGTGGCTTGATGGAAGAGAACTTACGCCGAGCACTAATGATCAGTGATGGCGAGCTCAGCTTCCTATGGGAACGCCCAATTACACTGATCTTTACTGTTCTTGCTGTCTTAGTTCTATGTAGTCCAGTATTGGTAAAAATTGTCCAGAAACTGCGCCCGGCGCCTGCAAAAATGGAACAACCTCGATAATTACTACCGCATGATTAGGTCTTCAACCTAAATTTAGGAGCTCATATGAGCTCCTTTTTTTGTATACAAACCGCGTCGCCTATAAGGTTGTTCGATAATTGCACCCAAAACAATTAGAGCATATACTCTAAAGTCATTTTTTACATCGAGCCCGGCTATGACGTTACGACCATTATCTGTATTACTTAGCTGCCTGAGTTTATACGCACCACTTTCTCTAAGTGCCACCATCAGCTTTGATCAAGCTTGGCAGCTACTACAAAAAGACAACAACTCACTAGCTGCTCAACGTGCTAATGTTGAGCGCTATCAGCATATTGAATCGTCTACGTCTAACCTTAACCTACCCTCGGTTTCCATTGGTGCCAACTACACTCGCTTAGATTCAGATATCACACTATCTGGTAAAGACTTGTTTGAGAGCACAGGTCAAAGCCTGCATGTGCCGCCAAATCTAGCGCCGATACTTGGCCCCGTGTTAGCTCAAGCTGGTTCGGTCACCTCCACCATCACAGAGCGTGATATTTTCACTTCATCAATTCGTGCCATATGGCCAATTTTTACTGGTGGGCGCATCAGCGCAGCGCAATCCGCAGCAGAAGGCAAAGTGGATGAAGCCAAGAGCCAGCTTGCGATGGATACTCAGGCACGTTTCGAAGATTTGAGTAAATACTATTTCAGCGTATTGCTCGCGAAAGACGTACTGGAAACACGAACACTCGTTGAATCAGGTTTAACCAAACATCGCGACAATGCCATTAAATTAGAGCAACAAGGACAAATTGCCCGTGTTGAGCGCCTTCAGGCCGAAGCGGCACTGGATAAAGCGGTCGTCGAACGTAAAAAAGCCCAGAAAAACCTCGATATCGCTCAAGCAGCGCTAACACAAGTACTCAATCAACAAGCTGTTGTTGAGCCGCGTGATTCATTGTTTATTAATGACACTCTCCCACCACTGGATGCCTTCGTCGACCAAACGCTCACTACCTATCCTGGGTTGGATTTGTTGGACGCCAAAGAAAAACAGGCCTCTAGCCTTATCAAAGCGGAACAAGGTAAATATTACCCTGAAGTCTATTTATATGGTGATTACAGCCTTTATGAAGAAGACTCTTTGGCTTCCAAAATGAAGCCTGACTGGCTCGTCGGCATTGGCGTCAATGTCCCTTTGATTGAATCGTCAGGTCGCAGTGACCAAATTAAAGCTGCTCATAGTGCCGTCTCTCAAGTGAAATATCTTAAGGCACAGGCGAAACAAGACCTCAGCGTTTTAGTACAAAAAACCTATCTTGAAGCCCAACAGGCACAAGAAGAAGTGCAAGGTTTAGACTCAAGCCTCGCACTGGCCAACGAGAACTTAAAATTGCGCGACAAAGCCTTTTCACAAGGGCTATCCACTTCAACAGACGTTATCGATGCGCAGCTTTACCTAGCAAGCATTCAAACGCAGCAATCCGCAGCGAAGTTTAACTACCTGCTCTCACTAACCAAGTTGCTCGCCCTATCCAATGAAATGAACACATTCACTCAATACCAGCAAACCGCCATCAGTGCGGCAACTAAATAAGGATCCATGATGAAAAATGCTAAACCCGTTGTGCTTGTCGCTGGTGCCATCGCTTTGAGCTCATGGATTGGATACAGCTTCTATCAAGCTTCTCAACCCGAGCCGCTACGCTTACAAGGCCAAATCGAATCTCAGCAATACAGTATTTCATCTAAAGTTCCGGGGCGAATTGATCAAGTTTTAGTGCGTAAAGGTGATGAAGTTGAAAAAGGCCAGCTCATTTTCACACTTCACAGCCCTGAGATTGATGCCAAGCTTGAACAAGCCATTGCTGGTCAAAAAGCAGCAGGAGCACTCGCAGAAGAAGCAGAAAAAGGCGCTCGTGAGCAACAAATTCAAGCGGCCAAAGACCAATGGCAAAAAGCTAAAGCAGCGGCTGAGCTGATGGAAAAAACCTACCTGCGCGTGAACAACCTCTATCAAGATGGTGTTGTCGCTGAGCAAAAACGTGATGAGGCTAAAACCCAATGGGACGCAGCTAAATACACTGAAAGCGCCGCTTTCCAAATGTATCAAATGGCGAAAGAAGGCGCTCGCAGTGAAACCAAAGTTGCTGCCGCAGAAAAAGCGCGCATGGCCGCTGGTGCGGTGGCAGAAGTTGAAGCCTATGCCGCAGATACCAAAATTGAAAGTTGGTTTAACGGTGAAGTGTCTCAAGTATTGCTTCAAAGTGGCGAGCTGGCACCACAAGGCTTCCCAGTCGTCACGGTTGTCGACACCAAAGATTCATGGGCAGTATTGAATGTGCGTGAAGATCAGCTTAAACAATTTCAGAAAGGCCACAAATTCACTGCTTACTTACCGGCGCTCGATCAAAGCGTTGAGTTTGAAGTGTCACATATTGCCGTAATGGGAGATTTTGCGACTTGGCGTTCCACCGACGCCTCTCAAGGGTTTGACTTGCGTACCTTCGAAGTCGAAGCACGTCCAACGACGCCACGTAACGATCTACGCATGGGCATGAGCTTAGTGGTTGCGTTGTAATATGACACGCGCACCCTACTCCCAATGGCAGATATTAAGACACGATAGATGGTTATTGTCGTGTCTCACTTGGTTACCACTTGCACTTGCACTATCCATTTGGGCCGTATTTTCCCAAGGTATTGCCCGTGATTTACCGGTAGCAGTTGTCGACCTCTCACACAGTCCCATGTCTGTGAGTCTGACACGACATTTCGATGCAAGCCCCACGATTGCAGTAACTCATCAATATCAAAGTGCTAATGAAGCGAAACAAGCTTTAGTGAAAGGCGACATTTATGCTTATGCCGTCATTCCGACAGATTTTGATAAAACCGTGATCAAAGGGCTTTCTCCGCAGATCTCTGTTTTCTATAACAGCCAGATGATCTTAGTCGGTAAGCTGAGCAACTCTGCATTTGTTGGTGCACAAACGACTTTTAATGCCAAACTGTCCACCATTCATCATTTAGCAAAAGGAAGTGGCACCATTCAATCGGCGATGGGCCAAGCACTTCCCATTCGTAGTCAAATCACGCCTCTTTTCAACAAAAACTCAAACTATGCACAGTTTTTGGTTTCTGCCATCGTGCCTGCGTTATGGCAAATCGTGATAGTCGTGAGCACTATTCTTATTCTCGCAGCTAATCAAAGAGTTAAAGGGTTGTTACCTTGGCTTTCTGAACAACCTATCAGAACACTACTCAACACCTTGTTGCCTTACATGCCCGTGTTTATGTTGCAAGGGTTTGGCTTTCTCTGTTGGTTTTATATTGGTTTTGAATGGCCATGGCACGGGAACATGTTGATGCTTGTGTTTGCACAATTCATCACCATGCTCGCGTGTATCGTAATGGGAAGTTTCTTCTTCTTTTTAACACTTGATCCTGCTCGCGCGATGAGCTTTGCAGGTGCATTCACCGCGCCAAGCTTTGCCTTTATGGGCATCACCTTCCCTGTCAGCGATATGAATGCGTTAGCGCAGTTTTGGCGCAGCCTACTGCCTATTAGTCATTATATTGAAGTACAAGTGAGCCAAGTAAGCTATGGTGCGACTACGTTCAACACTTTCACACACCTACTTCCTATGGTTGGTTACCTTGTCCCAGCATGTTTGGTTGTTTTATTGATGAAAAAACACCTCACGGTAGCATCGCAATCGGAGGATTCTCATGTCTCTGTTTGAACTGCTTAAAGCAGAACTCAAAGCCCTATTCACTAATCCCGTTGTGGTACTCACCGTATTCGGTGGCGTGGCCTTTTATTCTTTTCTCTACCCGCTGCCATACAGCCAGCAAACACCGACAGAGCAACACGTTAGCGTGGTCAACCTCGATAGTAGCCAACAAAGCTACCAACTTGAGCGCATGGTCGACGCTACCCAACAAGTAAAAGTGGTTCGTCGGGATCATTCCCTCGCACAAGCGAAAGCGGCATTTTTAAGCGGCGAAATCAGTGGGATTTTGGTGATTCCGGAGCACTTTTACAAAGATTTGCTGCTAGGGAAAAGTCCGACACTTTCTTACGCCGGTGATGCTTCTTATTTTTTAGTGTACGGGACAATTGTTGAAGGACTTGCGCACGCAGGAGGCACTCTGGCGGCAAAAGCGACGGTTTCTCGTTTGATGATCAATGGCGAGCCGTTATCTTTGGCGTCAGAACAATACACACCAGTGAAACTCAATATGAAGCCGACCTTTAACCCAGAAATGGGGTATGTCGATTACGTTGTTCCCGCGGTCTTTGTATTAATTTTGCAGCAAACATTAGCCATGGCGGCTGGTCTTATCGTAGGGACTCAAAAGCACGGCAAAGGGTATTGGAATCAAGTTTCTCCCGCCGCACTTTTTGGCGTACGTGTTTTCGTCTTGGTGGGTATTTATTATCTATTGAGTATGTATTATTTCGGCTCAAGCTTTTCATTTCATGGCATTCGCACTCTAGGTAAACCCAGCGAGTTACTAACACTCCTTCTACCATTCTTACTGACATCTAGCTTTATTGGTATTTGGCTCGGCGCCATCACACCAAGAAGAGAGCTTGTCACGTTAGTTGTATTGATCAGCTCAATGCCTTTGGTCTTCAGTGCAGGCTTTATATGGCCAGTAGAAGCTATCCCGACACCTATCGTGTTTTTGTCCAAACTGTTTCCAAGTACACCAGCAATCCAAAGTTTCTTAGGATTAAACCAAATGGGTGCAAGTTGGCAGCAAATCGCCGAAAATTGGTACTTACTTTGGGTTCAAGTCTTGTTTTGGGGTGTGCTTGCCTACATGGCCATGAAAAAAAATAAGGGCTACGCAGTAGCCCTTATTTAACAGAATACAGTTGTTAATTTTGATACTTCTTCATTTGCTTGGTGAACTTTATTATTCGGCGTTTAAAATAATTCCTTGTAGCCTCTAACGATTCTTCATAAATAAGTTGACCGACCTCAGTAACTATATCTTTAATGTTATCTAATAGCGCTTCTAATTGTTCCCCTTCAGAGATACAATCATCATAAATTGCACGTTCAATATCACTATTGGAAACGTTTCCATCACCATCAATATAATTATGCAGAGCATAATCTGAAGGCTGAGAAGCTATGTAACTTACAATTTCAAATAAGTTTGCGTCTCTAAAAGATTTCAGGCTAGTTAAATCATTTCTTTCTAAAACTTCTTTAATGCTGATAGCAAAATCAGCAATATCATCATGCTTGGGTAATAAAAAGAACTCAATTTTCTCTAATGAAATAGCGCTAAGGTCGAGGTCTAGAGCAAAGTCACTATTAATCTGGTGGAATGCTTCTACCTTTTCTTCTAGTTCTTCAAAATCAGGGCTATTGCAAATTGGACATTCTCCACAAAACGCCCACTCATAAAATTCCGTTAGTGCTTTATGAACATCAGAATAGCTTGAACCTTGCTCTAGCAATTGGTACGGTTCAATAGCTTCATATAAATTGACCAATCTCGCAACGGTTTCTGCAACCGAGTCAACTTCGAAAAGTTGTTCTTTTGGTTCATAGAACACATCAATATCATTTAGATTCTGGACAGAGTCAGTAAGCTCACTTGCAAACTCATCGATAAAGCTTGCGGCATAATTATTCTTTATCTTATCAATTGAGACCGGTGTTGTTTTACCTGATAATTGAACTTGATGTACTTGAACCACATCGTCAATCAAATTATTGACTATGGTATTCGTTATACGCTTATCGTTATCAGAAAATCGAATCAACAATTCATTATTATTATAAACCGTTGGCTCTTCTCCTTTTTCATTATTTTTATTAAGAGATCTATTAAAATTGCAATCAAACGAATCAGAAGTCGCTGATATATTTTGGCTGCCAACAAATAAAACCCCATCACAATAAATAAGCTTTATGTGGCATCGTGCGTGAAAGAAAATATCTGTATTAGAATACTTTTCTTGATTATCTGAAAGATAATCATAGAAGTGATTCAAACGCTCTTCTGCATTTTTGGATTCCAATCCATGAATACCGAAAATAATAGTTGCTCTGGTGTTATCTTGAATGAAATTTTTCTGTATATAATCCAGACCGGAAATTAAATAGTTTACGGAAGTATAAGTAACAACAGTTAACTCCTTTTTGTCTTGGATATCTTTAATTTCTTTAAATGTATCTTCTTTGTAATGTCGAAGGTAAACATCAGCAGAAGTGGTTGTGAGTTGTTTCATAGCGAGTTGACGTCATTAAGTTTTATTAAAGACGCCATTCTATACACTCAAACAATAACTAGTAAATAAGTTTACATCAATAAACTATTGAATCAGATGATATTAAAGATAATACCGCAGATATCGCCCTTCGATATCACTCCATGTTTTAGTGCCAATTTGTTGCTCAATTAGGCTGATTGTAGCTTTATCAAATCCCCCATCGGCATCAAACCTCATTGATGCTAATAAGATGTCGAGGCTTTTACCTGACTGATGTAACGCCGTATCGAGCTCAAACCAAAATGCGGCACCTTTGCGATAAAACAATGGGTAATACTGATATTGCTTGTTTTCCGTCACTTTGTGGTGAGCCGCTAATAGGCCTGTTTTTACAAATGGGTATTTGGTTGCAAAATCATGCCACTGACCAAGCGGGCTTTTCATCTCAAACGGCGAGCCATTCAGAGACTTAATCGCATAATACTCCGCTAGGCTTTCATTGGCCCAAAGTGGCGTCTTCTGAGTTTGCAGCATATGGACAGATTCATGGGCTGCAATTTTCAACATCATCTGCAATGAATCATTCGTGACTTTTCCATCGTCGATCATCGCATTGACCAAAATCAGTGTATTCCCTGTCGCGCCACCAATATTTCCAGCATAACGCTCACGCATTAAAAAACCCATTCGCCATTGCTTTTGCTCGTGATTAGGGAACACTTGGTTAATATAGCGAAGCTGACGCTCAAGCGTCGGTTTCCATCGTTTCATGTTCTCCGTGACTAATGGAGTATCGCTGTAAATATCAACCTGCTTATCGCCCAGCTTGATTTGTGTTTTATCAAGCCCCCATAACATGAATAATGGTGGTTGATCCGCGCTAGGCAAGGATTCACACTGCCCACCCGGTACACAAACCTGACTATCTACTTCAGTATCCTCACCGCGTTTAAATCTTGGTAAGCTATTCCATTCGCTGAGAAAGTACCAACCTTGCTTTTCATCGAATGCGGAGCGATTTTTAGATGCATCAAAACCTGCATCGGTAACCGAAAAAAGATAGCTCTTCCACTCGACTCGTTGGCACGTCACTGGTTTTTCATACGGCAAAGCGCCACGTCCATGTTCACCACTCACACATACTAACTGTGGTTGAATATGACTTTTTAATGTGCGAGATGGCGTAACGGAAAACTCACCCAACGAGCTTGTATCAACAGACATAATCAGTTGTTGTGGGTCACTTTCATCGACCTTAACTTGGTAGCTCAATGTGGGTGAGCCTACCGCCAATGTTGGAAGTAAAGAAAGCAGAGGCGGTAAGGTTTTTAGCAAAAGCTTCATGAACAAAACGGTTAGTGGATGTCAGAAGTTCTGACTCATGAAGTGAAGAAAAGTTCGCTTAGACTGATGCGTTCAGATAATTCTTACATTAAGTTATGCTTAAGTTTACTCAGCCAAGTGTTGAATGAGCTCGTGCAGCAACCGTTTAAGCTGGCGAGCCTTTTCTGCATCGTAGTCCACCTGAGCGATTAATTGAGTGGGCAAACACGACAATGTCTTTTGTAACGCACGCCCAGAGTCTGTAAGAAAAATGAGCATTTTACGCTCGTCATCCTCATCTCGCTGGCGCATCACGAGCTCGGCTTGCTCCATACGTTTTAAGATTGGTGTAAGCGTGTTGCTATTGAGCAGCGCTTGTTTACCAATCTCCCCCACAGTGATCCCATCTTGCTGCCAGAGAATAAGCAAAATAATGTATTGAGGATAAGTCAGCCGATGTTGCTCAAGCAGTGGTTGGTACAGCCGTGTAACCAAGCGCGACGCGGCATATAACGGAAAACACAATTGGTTTTCCAGCTTCTGATGCTCCTCAGGAACGTGCTTTTCCATATTAAACTGCCAATGCTTGCTGAATGTGTTTTTCCAACGCTTCAGGCTTCGTGGTTGGTGCAAATCGCTTAATCGGCAACCCATCTTTGCCGATTAAGAATTTAGTAAAGTTCCACTTTATCCGACTTCCTAAAACTCCCGGTAATTGCTGCTTCAAATAGACAAAAACCGGATGGCTATCTTCACCATTGACCTCCAATTTTTCACTCATGATGAAATCAACGCCATAGTTAATCAGGCAGCCGCCTTGGATCTCACTGGCGTCACCCGGCTCTTGCTGGCCAAACTGGTTGCAAGGACAACCGATAATAACCAGACCTTGCTTAGCATACCGCTCATGTAGCGTTTGCAACCCTTCATATTGAGGAGTTAATCCGCATTGACTAGCTGTGTTAACAATAAGCACCACCTTGCCTTCTAAATCTTCAAAGTTCAGCGACTTACCTTGTAGCGTGTTAATTGATAGCTGATGAAATTGGCCCATTGTCTGACTCCTTATTCTGTACGCACAAAATATATCGTGCACGATATAACTCCACAATGATAGTTCAATTTTTGAAATAAATTCAGTGTATAGAAAACAACCTTTAACACGCTCAGCATGTGCACAAAACGCTCAAGATCGACAAATTTATAAAATTCACCCCTACAAATCGTGATGATTATTCAGGTGAAAACAAAAGCCAGTTTGCGCCGATGATTGGTTAATTATTATGCAAGCAAATTAATAACAAGAGACGTGTATGATGAAACAACTAAATAAACTGTTAATTGCAACTGCTGTCACCTGTGCATTTTCGGCAACCGCAAATGCGGATGCTATCCTGCATGCATTTAATTGGAAGTACTCCGACGTCACCTCTAATGCCAGCGCCATCGCTCAAGCTGGCTACAAGAAAGTGCTTATCTCTCCGGCAATGAAGTCAAGTGGCAATGAATGGTGGGCACGTTATCAGCCTCAGGATTTACGTGTGATCGACTCACCGCTGGGCAACAAACAAGATTTGCAAGCCATGATCGCTGCACTGCAAAACGTTGGCGTCGATGTGTATGCTGACGTAGTACTAAACCACATGGCAAACGAGAGCTGGAAGCGCAGCGATCTCAACTACCCCGGCACTGAAGTCCTAAACGACTATAGCAGCCGCGCAAGCTACTATCAGAACCAGACATTATTTGGTGATCTCAACAATAATTTGTTCTCAGCGAACGATTTTCATCCTGCTGGATGCATTACTAATTGGAGCGATCCAGGCAACGTACAGTACTGGCGTTTATGTGGTGGAAGTGGTGACGCTGGCCTCCCTGATCTCGATCCAAACCAATGGGTTGTTTCTCAGCAACGCTTGTATCTCAATACGTTGAAAAATATGGGCATCAAAGGCTTTAGAATTGATGCGGTAAAACACATGAGCCAATACCAGATAGACCAGATTTTCACATCAGACATCACCTCAGGAATGCATGTGTTTGGAGAAGTGATCACCAGTGGCGGTAAAGGTGACAGTGGCTACGAAGCGTTTCTTGCGCCTTACCTGAATGCAACCAATCATGCTGCCTATGACTTCCCACTTTTTGCGACGATTCGTTCTGCTTTCTCACTCAACGGCGGCTTAAACCAACTGCATGATCCACAGGCTTATGGTCAAGCATTGCCAGATGCTCGCGCCATCACCTTCACGATTACTCACGACATCCCAACCAATGACGGATTCCGTTACCAAATTATGGACCCTCAGGATGAGCAACTGGCGTACGCCTTCGTTCTGGGTAAAGACGGTGGCACACCACTTGTCTACAGTGATGAGCTGTCAGATGCGGAAGACCGAGACAATGGCCGCTGGGCGAATGTGTGGAATGACAGCAAGATGAAAGGCATGCTCAGCTTCCACAATGCAATGCAAGGTAAAACCATGACCATGTTGCACAGCGATAAATGCACCCTATTGTTTAAGCGAGGAAAAGAAGGCGTTGTTGGTATCAACAAATGTGGCGAGCCACGTAGCATCACGGTTGATACGTACCAGCACGAGTTTAACTGGTATGTTGAATACAAAGACGTACTCAGCAACGCAACTGAAACAGTAAACTCACGCTACCACGCTTTCACCCTACCCGCTCGCACTGCAAGGATGTATAAACTGTAACGGCTTTAACAACGAAAAAGGCGCGAAATTCGCGCCTTTTGTTTTTCACTTAAGCCGTTTGAGGTTGCGGCTTATGTTTATTCTGCTGTGGCTTTGCGCCCGTTCTTTTTGCTTTATGAGGTTTTGAGCCTGCTTTGTTTTCGTTGGAACCACGTTGTTGGCCATTAGAAGCTGGCTTTCTACGTTTTTTACTCTTGTCCGCATCTTTTAATGCTTCATCACTAAACTGGAAACGACGCTTGGGTTTTCGCGTAGGCTGCTTTGGCTCTTGTTTGGCTTGGCCACCATCCGCTGCCGTCTTCGGTTTCTTTGGTTTTTTCGGCTTCTTAGGTTTAATCGGACGTGTATCCAGTTTCGATTCTGGCACTGGATTGGCTGGCACAAAGCCATCCAACTCATTGCGTGGCAATACTTGCTTGATCAAACGCTCAATTGAGAATAGCTCTGGTGCTTCCAGTGCGCAAACAAGTGAAATCGCTTTACCTACTTCACCAGCACGACCAGTACGACCGATACGGTGAACGTAATCTTCAGCGACTTTCGGTAACTCAAAGTTCACCACTTGCGGCAATTGCGGGATATCGATACCACGCGCAGCAATATCGGTCGCAACCAAAACACGAATATCACCAGATTTAAATTCTGCCAATGCACGAGTTCGTGCACCTTGGCTTTTGTTTCCATGAATGGCCGCCGCCGCGAGCCCTTTTTCATTCAAGAATGAAGCTAAGCGGTTTGCACCATGCTTAGTCTTGGTAAACACCAACACTTGCTGCCAGTTGCCATCTTTAATCAACTTCACCAGCATTGGCGCTTTTTTCTTCACATCCGCTGGGTAGATAAACTGCTCTACAGTGCGGGCTGTTGAGTTTGCTGGGTTAACTGAAATTTCAACTGGATCATTGACCAACCCTTTGGCTAGCTCGCGAATTTCTGGCGAAAAAGTTGCGGAGAACAATAGGTTCTGACGTTTTTCAGGCAGCAATGCTAAGATCTTACGGATATCACGGATGAACCCCATATCCAACATTCGGTCTGCTTCATCAAGCACCAACACTTCCAGTTGATCAAACTTGACCGCATTTTGGTTGTATAAATCCAGCAATCGTCCCGGCGTGGCAACCAACACATCCACTCCTGCACGCAAGCGTTGCATTTGAGGGTTAATCTTTACACCACCAAATACTACGGCGCTCTTTAGAGACAAATGACGACTATAAATAAAGACGTTCTCTTGAA
The DNA here is from genome assembly GCF_050113675.1 of Vibrio sp. TRT 21S02. Taxonomy (NCBI): domain Bacteria; kingdom Pseudomonadati; phylum Pseudomonadota; class Gammaproteobacteria; order Vibrionales; family Vibrionaceae; genus Vibrio; species Vibrio sp. TRT 21S02. The sequence goes on along the minus strand of NZ_JBNJOI010000001.1, from coordinate 411,078 downwards.
CTTGAGCGGCCAATTCGCGTGTTGGCGTTAAGATCAGCGCTCGAACCTGATTATTACGAACACGAGGGCCATTCGCCAGCCGTTCCAAAATTGGTAGTGTGAATCCTGCTGTTTTACCGGTTCCGGTCTGCGCGGCCGCCATTGCATCTTTACCTTCCAGTATCACCGGAATAGCTTGCTGCTGGATGGGAGAAGGCGTGTCGTATCCTTTTTCCTGAATAGCTTTAAGGATTGGCGCCGAAAGACCTAACGAGGTAAAACCCATATATGATTCTCAATTGTTGATGAAGTAATGTATTCGCCTAAATGCAGAGACGAGAAAAGTGCGACATTCTGAGTGTTTCGCCGCCTTTTAGCAACTTACTTTTTAAAAGATGACTGAGAACACAACCGTTTGTTCGGAAATGAGGTTTTTAGAGTGTGATTTTCAGGAATGTGGGGCGACAAGCAAGCAGCTTTGAGACATAAATCCACTAAAAACCTGCCGCAATCATCACGAGATGGACTTGCTCAATTTGGGGGAAGATTCGATAAGCAAACGGCAAGAGTTGATCCTAGTGTTTTCTAACGTACTATGTGTATAACACTAAACCATAGCACCCACCCAGAGCTAAACTTTTGATCTGATTAAAGTTGAATATAAACAAGCCAAAGGTATTATATCCTTTCATTAGAACTCTCTTAATAAATCAAAAGGTTAGTATGAGCAATAGTCTAGGAAGAATGACCGTCTTTAAGGCAAAGAATTCTGTTAAAAAGTTTGAAGCTATTTTTGACACTCCAGTTGAACCACTTCCAAAATTTGAATACGAGGCTAGTAAGTGTAAAGTCGAAGGGGTTGTAAAATTTGGTTTTATTGGTGGAGATGAGAAAACTCATCACAGTTACCCTTGGGTTACAATGCTGAAGGAACTGTCTGACGATTTAGTACCAAACTTTAAGATAAAGAATAGAACCCCTTGGGCAGTTATAGGAGTAAAGATTACTCCTGCCGGAAAAGAAAGCCGTTTCTTTTTGATAACATTTGGGATGCATACTTCAAGATTTGTTAATTCTGACAGAATTCTTAATGATTTTGGCATTAAAGTAGCTATGAATATATGTGACCAAAATTGCTTAAAGAAAGTAAATACTACAACACATTCTTCAATCTCGACATTAACAGATCGACAAGCTAGCAAAGGGACCAGTCTTGATATATTTGATATTGATGATGAGAAAGAATTCTTTAGATCCATAGCAGGAAATACTTACGAAGACTACCCTTTTATAAATTCATTTTCTGGTAGAAGTTCAATTACTGTAAATTTAAAAAAAGGAAAATTTATTGATAATGAAAACTTGGTTGAAATTTTACTTAGTTTAGAAAAAGCCTATGATCTTAAATCATATAAGGACAAGTTTCCTACTTATGGAAGACTAGATTATGTAAGTGATAATGATGATGTAAGTAAACTTGATGATAAATTGTTTGATAAAATTAGGAATAAAAATTTAAATAATATATATTTATCTCCAGACTTTATTCTAAGCGATGAATTTTCGTATTTTTCTTATGTCGATCCTAATGAAAATAAAAATGCTATTAAGTATGATGAACTAGATATAGATACATTTTTAAGTTATAAAAAAATCAGAGACAACTCTTCCGCCAAAACATTAAAAAACTGGAAAATTTATGGTGTAGATAATATAGGAGGAGAAGATAAATATTTTTCCATGCATGCATATAATTGTTTACATTGTGAGTTAGAGATTGATGGAACCTTTTATATATTAAGCTCAGGAATCTGGAGAAGTGTTGGTTCAGATTTTAAAAATGAAATTGACGATTATTTGAAGTTAAAAATATCAAATAATCCATCAAAATATTTGCCAAATAATATTTCTATTCATACTTCGGTCAAAGAAAAAGATAAATACGTAGATAGATACAAAGAAGAAACATACAACTCACATGCTGCAAATAATAACAAGAATCTATTTTTGTTTGATAAGTCAAAAATTTTGATAGGTAACGAAAAACGTTATGAAATTTGCGATTTATTACATATAAATAAAGAACTTATACACGTTAAACTTTTCAAAAATAGCTCAAGCTCATTGAGTCATTTATTCTTGCAAGCTCGATTTTATACTGACGCCTTTGTTAAAGATGTTGATACAAGAAGCTCAATGATCGACTTCATTAACAACAATAACTGTAAAGAAAATTTAAATAAAAACATTAAAGAATATTTAGATATAATTAAAGAAGAACGAAAGGAACTTCAAGAAACAACCTTCTCCATTTTATTATGCATATTATCATTTGATCAGAGTTTGTCATTAGATAAACTTCCATTTATGGCAAGGTATGAACTAGTTAAGACTCATTCTTATTTAAAAAAAGAACGAGGAATTGACTTGAGTTATACCATAAAAACGGTAAATAAAGTCAGGTCATAGAAATTAAATCCAAAACATAAAAATTGAAATTACGAAAATAAAACACGAGATTATTGAATGAATTATTTGATAATAATTATATAACCTCCTTAATGACATTAATATAAGGCATTAGAATGATTGAAAATATTAAATATAAATCTTCATTTTATTGGAACTGGATAAAATATACAGTCACTAAGACTGATACTCGTTCTGGAAAATTTTTTGATATCTTTATTCAGTTTTTAATTGTTATATCAGTTTTAACATTTTCAATAGAAACTCTACCTAATGTTGACAAAGAAACATGGAAAATATTAAAAGTTATTGAAATATCATGCGTTATAATCTTTACTTTTGAATATATTATTAGATTAATTTCTTCAAATAAGAAAATAAATTTTATATTTTCATTTTATGGAATTATAGATCTTATAGCTATAGTACCATTTTATATTTCTTCAGGGTTAGATCTTAGATCTGTAAGAAGCTTCCGATTGTTAAGAGTAATGAGGCTTCTAAAGCTAGCACGATATAACGAAGCTATGGTCCGTTACCGTATTGCTTTTACGATTATACGAGAAGAGCTAGTATTGTTTCTATGCACTTCAGCGATATTAATTTACATGTCAGCCGTAGGAATCTATTACTTCGAACATACAGCACAACCTGATAAATACGCGTCAATATTTCATAGTTTATGGTGGGCAGTCGGCACTTTAACTACAGTTGCATATGGTGATGTATACCCCGTGACAGTCGGCGGAAAAGTGTTTACCTTTTCGGTAATCATAATTGGATTAGGTATTGTTGCTGTACCAACTGGACTTTTTGCGTCTGCACTTACTAAGGCTCGTGAAATCAGTAACTCTGACAATATCATCCGTTAATTATGTCCGCGATTTGTTCGCTAAACGATATTAGTTGGAGACAAGATTCGTTTGAAGTTTGAAGCACCCTATCCGATATTGAGGCTTCTTAATTATCATAGAGGCCTTCTATCGTTCAGAAATCATTCTAAGTTACTCTAATCATAACGAGAAGGACAAACAGACAAGGGCAGGTCTGCATATGCCAAAACCAAAATTCTGTTATTCGCTCTGACTATTTCAGAGCCCCCTTAGATTATGAGCAGGCTTGCCTGCTCATTTTACTTAGTATTAAGCACTTAAACCGGTGGACTGGGATACTTGCCCGACAAGTTCTTTTAGGTTCGCTGCTATCTCGTTGAGTGTGGCTAATTCTTCTTCTGTGAATGGGTGTTTAAGCAGCTCTTGCGCACCATTTTTGCCAACAACTGTCGGTAAACTTAATACAACATCATGCAAGTCATATGCACCTTCCATCATGGTTGCAACGGGAAGTACAGAACGTTCATCAATGGCTATCGCCTGAATAATACGGAACACACTCGCAGCAATGCCATGGGTTGTGTTGAGCTTGCGTTTAAAGATCTCGTAGCCTGCCTGTTTCACCGACTCAAGTAACTCATCTGCGCAGATCCGTTCAATATGGTGGGTATCGCAATAATAATCGGCTGGCTGCCCTGCAATAGAAATCAGACTTTTCGGCGTAAAGCAGTTACTGCCGTGCTCACCTAATACGTAGCCAAAAATATTTTTAGGGTCGAGGTTAACGCGGTTCGCCACAATGGTCATCAGGCGCGCCGTATCAATCACACAGCCACTGCTGATCACATGAGAAGGCTTAAAGTTAGTATTTTTAACGATAAAGTGCGTCACGATATCGCATGGGTTCGTTACGACGATGAGAGTGGCATTGGGTGCAACACGCCCAACTTTTCTCGCAATTTCGACGCCGATTTTGCTGTTGATTTCGGCTAGATCGACGCGGGTTTGACCTTGTTTGATTTGCGCACCAGCGGTGATCACAACGATATCTGCCCCGATCAGCGATAAGTAGTCATCGGTTGGAACCAAGTGTGTGTTTTTAGAGAAGGTTAACGCCGCCGTATGGCGAAAATCAAACACCTCCCCTTCTGCTCGCTCTAAATTCTGGTCGAGAAGAACCAATTCACTTACGCTGCCCATGGTTAGGAGGTAGTTACAGATCCCCACACCCACGGAACCAGCGCCAATTACGCCAATCTTCATATTTCAATCCCTGATAATTTAATCAACTAAATTCAATTTTACTTATAAAAGGCTAACTTTCGTTAGTTTTTATTGCTATAAATTTAAATAACTAACCTTTTACCTTATATATATCTAGTTATTAACACTTTTGCATCATGAAAATGCTATTTAGAAATCCAAATGCTTAGATAACAAACAAAGCCCACTAAAAAGTGGGCTTTGTTATTAGGGGCTGTCACTATTTATCGCCGTTTGAAGAAACGTCCATCCGTTCGATACAGCAACAATGCAAACAGAATCAATCCACAACCGATCAGTTTATTGCCTGACAATGTTTCGTTATACCACGTTACACTCAGTACCACGGTCCATATGGGTTCAAGGATCATGATTAAAGCGGCATTCGCCGGATTGGTATGTTTTTGTCCAAGGGTTTGCATTACGTATCTCAACGCTGTGGCAAGTAAGGCACTGGCCGCAAACCAGCCCCAAATCGACGGTTCAACGGCTTCGGGAAATTCTTCAAATAACAGTGAAGTAATCAGTGAAAAGCAGCCAGTGACAAAAAGTTGGATGCAAGTGAGCAAGAGTACTGGTAACTTTTGCGAGTATTTGCTGTTCACATTAAAGTGCAGCGCAAGCATGGTGGCGTTGACTAAAAACCAGATGTGACTCGCTGACTGTTGCCACCCTCCCGCGAGCGATTAAAATGCCAAACCCGATATCGCAACAGGCATAGAAAACCAGAAAATTCGTTTTGGCTTTTGCCCGAACAACATCCATGCAATCAACGGCACCATTAACATGGAGAGGCTCACTATGAACGCCCCTTCCCCCAGCGTATCACTGATTGAAATCGCGTATATCCAACTCATTAACGCCATGGTGAGCAAGCATCCAACTGAGGCAGCTGAGCGGATGTCTTGCCAACGGGTTTTAAACAATGCTTTGTAGCATAGAGGCAATATACAAAGGGATGCGATCAGAAATCGCAGGCCAATAAAGCCAAACGGTGGTAGCCCTTGAATGGCTTCTTTGGAAAATACCCAGCCAAACGCTGCAAACAGCGTGGTGACGACTAAAATAGAGGCAGCTTTACGTTCAGCGTTCAATATCAATTACTCTTAGTATTTATTGTGTTTTACAACGCATTTTTTGTTGTGTGTGTTTGACTATGACAAATTCATTCAGAGAGTTCGACCGCAGTAATGATGATTTTCTCATTGTCCGAGAAAACACAGTGATTAATTTTTAACCAGCCATACTGTAACAAGCATTTCATCAATTGGGTGACGACAAAACTCAATCTTGGCGTTATTCTGCGCTTGTTCACGGTATAGAAAGAAGAGAATTATGTCGCCAATCATTGTCGGCCATCGAGGTGTCTCTGGCCGTTTTCCAGAAAATACACGAGTGAGTATTGAGGCCGCGATTCAGCTTGGCCTGAAATGGATTGAAGTGGATGTTCAACCTACAAAGGACAATGTGTTAGTGGTTTGCCATGATCACACGGTAAATCGTTGCAGCAACGGCTATGGCCGGGTGGATGCTCATACGTTGGCTGAATTACAAACGCTAGACTTTGGGGCTTGGTTTTCATCGGAGTTTCGTGGTGAACCAATCATGACCTTAGAAGTCCTTCTCCACTTGGCCTCTGTTCACGGCGTAAACCTTAATATCGAAGTGAAGATTGATCAGCAAGACACTGCGGCTGTCACACAACAATTGAAAACCATGTTAGACAAAGGCCCACTGGAACCTGATGCCATTATATTGTCGAGTTTTAACCACGATATTATTCGCCAACTCCATCAACATTGTCCGGGGTATCGATTAGCGGTGCTCAGTGACCGGCTGCGAAAGAAAGACTGGCAACTGTTAGAGGAAGTAAACGCATTTGGCTGTAACTTAAAGTTCCGCTGGGTTACTCAAAAGCAAGTCCGCATGCTACAAAACCATGGGTATCAAGTATGGTGCTTTACGGTAAACAACCCACGTAAGTTGAAGCATTTCTCAATGTTAGATGGCATTTTTTCTGACTATCCCGAACGTTTTCTTAAGGAACAATAGTTCGCTTTATTGCCCTTAAGTGCCTCAGTTGGCATCGGGCTGGTTCTCCGGCGCAGCTTTGATAAATGCAGGATGGCTGCTCAGCGCTTCGTAGATGCGTGAGATAATCGGAAATGACGACATATCCACGTTAAATCGAAGCGCGTTGTACACTTGAGGGACAAGGCAAACATCCACCAATGTGATTTGATCTCCGACGCTGTACATTCCATTGGTTGAAGCCAATTTCTTTTCGAGGGCGTGAAAGCCCAGCGCGATCCAGTGGTGATACCAAGACATCTTCTGCGCTTCCGTTACCTCAAAATCATCAGTTAAGAATTGCAACACACGTAAATTGTTAAGGGGATGGATGTCGACAGCAATGTCTTGCGCCAATGCTTTTACAAGATATCGGTCTTCTTTATGTGACGGCGTCACTAAATATTGAGGATAAACGTCGTCGAGATAATCGATGATGGCAAGCGATTGATTTAAGACTACATCACCATCCACAAGTACGGGCACCAATTCACTTGGATTAAGCGCTTGGTAACGAGCAGTGTGTTGCTCGCCTCCCTCTTTGATCAAGTGAACTGAATGATGTTCATAGTCGAGCTGCTTAAGGTTCAGCGCAATCCGCACCCGATAGGCTGCGGATGAACGCCAGTAACCATAGAGTTGAATCGCCATTAATACTTCACCACGCGTTGGTCGATGCTACCGAAGATGCTATTGCCATCTACATCACGCATTTCCATTCTGATGCGGTCGCCAAATTTCATAAATGACGTCGACGGTTTACCATCGCGTATGGTTTCGATCATCCGAACTTCCGCAATGCACGAATACCCAACACCGCCTTCTTTAATCGCGGTGCCATATTCTGTGCCTTGTTTGTTGGATACGGTGCCAGAGCCAATAATCGCCCCTGCCGACAATGGACGCGTTTTCGCAGCATGGGAGACCAGTTGAGGGAATTCAAACGTCATATCTACCCCCGCATTTGGGCAGCCAAACGGTTCGTCATTGTAGTAAGACAGCAAAGGTAGATTCACTTTGCCACCATCCCATGCCTCTCCTAATTCATCCGGCGTAACAGCCACTGGTGAAAAAACCGATGATGGCTTTGATTGGAAGAAGCCAAACCCTTTGGATAACTCTCCCGGGATCAAACCACGCAGTGACACATCATTTACCAGCATCAGCAGACGAATGCATTCTGCCGCTTGTTGATTCGATGCGCCCATGGGAACATCGTCAGTGATCACGGCTACTTCTCCCTCGAAATCGATTCCCCATTCTTCGCTGCCAAGTGGAATGTCATCTCTCGGGCCGATAAACGCATCAGAGCCGCCTTGGTACATCAGCGGATCGGTCCAGAAGCTGGCGGGCATTTCCGCATTTCTTGCTTTACGTACCAATTCAACATGGTTCACGTAGGCAGAACCATCTGCCCACTGAAAGGCACGTGGTAGAGGCGATTCACATAAGGTTTCATCAAAGGTGATTTCATTCACCAATTCACCATTGTTCAGCGCAGTAGAGACTTCATTGAGCTGAGGAGCAACATTTTCCCAATTATCCAAAGCTTGCTGCATGGTCTCGGCGATCTCCGGTACGGCAACACACTTGCTTAGACCTTTATTGACGACAACAAGCAAACCATCACGGTTTTCATTCTTCAGGGTCGCTAATTTCATATTCTTTCCCTATTTAGCAGCGCTCTCTTTCCAACTGTAGACATACGCTTTGTTTTCCACTTTTTGTGCTTCTTCACCAAAGTTAAGTGCATGACGCGTATCAATCATCACAGCGACTTCATCGGTGAATTTTTTCTCATGCGCTTGCCCTGCTTTGAAAGCCTTTGGATGCGGGCCATGGGCAAATCCAGCAGGATGAAAAGTCACCATACCCGCTTCAATATTGTCGCGGCTAAAAAAGTCACCCGCGTGGTAAAACAGCACTTCATCATAGTCATCATTGTTGTGGTAGAACGGCACTTTCAACGCACCGGGATCGCTCTCGATTGGGCGCGGTACAAACGTACAAATTACAAACCCATTCCCGACAAAGGTAGTGTGCGCAGATGGGGGTAAATGATAGCGATGAGACATGAGCGGACGTATGTCTCGCCAGTTCAATTTGACCACGGAAAGATCGCCATGCCATCCGATGGCATCAAGCGGGTTAAAGGGGTATGTTATCACGCTGACTTGGTCATGGCGCTTAACCTGAACTTGGGTTTGTTGCTCTGAATATTGAGCGCGAAATGAATCGTTGATCGAAGGAACTTCAAGCACTGCTGGGTCAAATACCGCATGATTTCCCACCAAACCTTTTTCCGGCAGAGAATACGCCGCGTCGGTATTTTCAATCATCAAGATAAACATGGGTGCGCTTGGCTCAAGTCGCCAGTTGGTTGAACGCGGGATCATCACATAATCCCCTTCACTCACCTCAAGGTGCCCATAGTCAGAATACAGCTCGGCGCTCCCTTGGTGAATGAATAGCAACTCATCACCATCGGCATTGCGGACTAAAAATTCCATCTTCTCATCTAACCGCCAGATGCGAATTTTACAGTCATTGTTGTGCAATAAATGCGGAACGGTCCAAGGAGAGTATTTCGCTGCACTTTCCACCAAATTGAAGTTAAATGCACGTGGTCTAAGCTCGCCTTCCCACTCACTCCAACCTGTTGGGGCATGTTGATGATGAAAGTGCGCTGCCGGGCCGAAAAAACCACTTCTTCCCGCTTCTCGCTCATAAATTGCTTCATCAGGAAAATCGGCATGGGCTTGCTTGGAGCACACCCCCTCCCGATGTGGAAAAGAAATCCATTTATGCATCGTTGAGTACTCCTCGGCGAATTTGATCTTCTTCTATCGATTCAAACAGCGCTTTAAAGTTACCTTCACCAAATCCTTCATTGCCCTTGCGCTGAATGATTTCAAAGAACACCGGACCAATTACGGTCTGGGTGAATATTTGCAGCAAAATGCCATCTTTCATTGGTGCACCATCGATTAAGATACGCAAATCACGCAGCGCTTCGATGTCTTCACTGTGCCCTTCAACACGCTCATTAACCTTTTCATAGTAGGTATCTGGCGTTGGCATAAAGTCCATTCCACGGTCACGAAGGGTGCGCACTGTGGCGTAGATGTCATCGGTGGTTAGCGCGATATGCTGGATGCCTTCGCCGTTGTACTCTCGAATAAACTCTTCAATTTGCGATTTGTCATCTGACGACTCATTGATAGGGATCCGGATCTTTCCACATGGCGCGGTCATCGCTTTACTCACCAGCCCTGTCAACTTACCTTCGATATCGAAGTAGCGGATCTCACGGAAATTACCAATGCGTTCATAGAAGTTCGCCCATACTTCCATGTTGCCTTGCTTGACGTTGTGCGTTAGGTGGTCAATCTCATACAAACCGACGTCCATTTTGCGAAGGCGGGAATCCACATCGTCGTAAAAAACGAAATCCACATCGTAAATGCTTTGTTTTCCGTAACGATCGACAAAATACAGTAAGCTGCCACCAATGCCGTAGATTGCCGGAATACTGAGCTCCATTGGGCCAATTTCCGTTACATATGCTTTGCCACCGTTGTTCAGTGCCTGCTCCAACGCAGTTGTCGAATTCTGCACCCGAAAAGCCATACCACACACAGATGGCCCATGCTCTTTCGCAAATTCTTCCGCCTGACTATGGGGTTGTGCATTGACGATGAAATTAATGTCACCTTGGCGATAGAGCCATGCTTCTTTTGATCGGTGCTTTGCCACTTCAGCAAACCCCAGTGAATTAAAAAGCGTTTTTAATGCCTCAATTCCTTTTGTATCCGCCGCGGTATATTCAACAAACTCAAACCCGTCGGTACCAAGGGGGTTATACAGTTCAGACATTGGCAACTCCTTCCGTTTCTTTGCTTTTAGTCATCTTTTAAAACTGAATTACCCACTGAAAAAAAGAAACCTTCAGCCCTCAATTCGCTAAACTAGAGAAAACAGAATCAAGTGTAATATTTACATTACATTAACATTTACATCTTTAGCAAAATCCAAAATAAGTCATTTAAATACAAAAGATTAGATTCAATAACATCAATAGTATCAATGAGAAAAAAGTGTATTTTAGAGTATTCCCACGCTTACAGTGTACATTTCATTAACATCTCATCTATTCAATGCATCTCTAACCAATTCATAAACAAATGAACAGCTCACATCAGAAGCAGTGATTAATTCCAAACAAAACATCAAATTCAATAATTATCACCAACAATCAGACACAAATAGAGACATATTTATTGATTTAACTCAGTGTTAAAGCGCATCAAACGGCGGTATGGTATCGGCCTCTGTTCCCTCATGAGGTATAACCATGACTCAAGTGAATCAAGAACGCTTAGTTGAACACTTTATCCAGCTAGTAAAAATCGACAGCGAATCACGCAACGAAAAACAAATCGCCGAGACACTGGCTGAACAGCTAGGTGAAATGGGCTTTACTGTACACAAACTTCCAGTACCTGAAGACGTTTCTAACGGCTTTAACGTCTATGCTCGCCTTGAAGGTAAGCTTGATGACAGCATCGTATTTAGCTGCCATATGGATACGGTAACTCCGGGAATCGGCATCGAACCTATCATTGAAGATGGCATCATTCGCTCAAAAGGCGACACTATCTTAGGTGGTGATGATAAATCAGGTATTGCAGCTGTAATGGAAGCTGTTCGTTGTATCCAAGCGGAAAACAAAGAACACAAAACCATCGAGATCGCATTTACGGTTCACGAAGAAGGCGGTTTATTTGGCTCGCTTCACTTCGATATGAATTACATTCAGTCAGATAAAGCGATCGTTCTTGATACAGGCGGTCCAATCGGTACCATCGTGAACTCAGCACCAGGCCAACAAAAAATTGTTGCTAACATTAAAGGCCGCCCTGCTCACGCTGGTCTAGCGCCAGAAGAAGGGATCAGTGCAATCCAAGTGGCGGCTGATGCCATCACGCAAATGAAGCTGCTTCGTATTGATGAAGAAACGACAGCAAACATTGGTGTTGTACGCGGTGGTCAGGCAACGAATATTGTCATGCCAGCACTTGAAATTGTGGCTGAAGCACGCTCATTGAATGCTGATAAACTTGATCAGCAAGTCGCTCATATGATTGAAACTTTCCAAGCAACTGCAGAAAAACATGGTGCAGAAGTCGAGATTGAATCAAGCCGAGCATACAATGCGTTCGTTATCGCAGATGATCACCCTCACATTCTAGCCATCAAATCGTCTTTTGAAGCGGTTGGCCTAGAACCATTCACTAAACGTACGGGTGGTGGTAGTGACGCGAATAACTTCAACGAAAAAGGGTTAACCACAGTAAACCTTTCTACGGGAATGGCAAAAGTTCATACTACGGAAGAGCATATTGCTGTCTCAGATATGGTAAAAATCACTGAATTTGTTAAGCATTACTTAACTAACTAATTAGTTGTGGTTAAATCTGTTGATTGCGTGAGGCTGCTCTCAGGAGCGGCCTTTTTATTGGTAATTTATTTATTTTCATACATTTACGCTATTGACCTTCCCCTAGGGGAACCCTTTATAGTATTTAACGTTTATCATTAAAGATACGTTATACGTCCCTTCTCTACGTATATGCCGGATAACCATTTTTATATCGCTTCTGCGGTGTTATTTTCACTTCCGACGTATCTTTAATGATTTTTTCTTTCTACTTCTCCTACTCCAACATTAATTCCTTTAATTCTGTTTCAACCTCATCTCAATCAGGTTGATATTCCCCTGTTAGATTTATGTGTACTGTTGATGTTGAGCTGCTAAATTTGCCGCTTACAATACGATTTACCCTCTTGACCTTACCCCTAGGGCAAACTTTATTATGTCGAAACTTCATTTAGTTAGGGCTTGCAATGCGTTACTCACGACTTCGCATTTTTTGGATTACAGCACTCAGCATTATGACAATGCTGGTGTCGTCTGTTGTATCCAGCGCCCCACTAATGACCTTTCACATGCTCAGCAATAACCAGACTCAAATGATGTCTAGTCATTGCGGCGAGCCAAGTTCAGACACAATGCAACATCCCGACACAAGCCACACGATGAAACACCAAAGCAGTTTTATAGCGTGTGCTGGTGATGTAGACATGCAACACAACTGCTGCGGTGCAACCTGTGTCAGCGTTCTCGGTTTTGTTCCTGTTACCGCGAATTCAGCCTTACTCCCTGCCCGATTGGCACTCATCCCCCATGAGCCTTTGCTGGTTGCAGTGAGTCGCGGCCGATCCCTTTACCGTCCTCCTATACTATAAATTCCTTACTTTATTCATCATTTCGCCCTAATTAGGTTGCGAAGAGTTTTAGCACGCTATTTTTCAGCGCATATAAAGTGGATTTATTTGTGAAAATGACCCCAAGCTTACTGGCACTTTCTATAAGTGCTATGGCATTGGTCAGCTCACCCGTATTTTCTGCGGTACAAGCGGCCCAGACTACGCAGTCAGCAACTAATGTCGATTCCTTAACGCTTCTCATCGAGCAAGCACTGGCTCACGATGCAAGTAGAAAGCAGTTTTACGCACAATCTCAGGCAATGAGGGAAACGGGTGTTGCGAGTTCAACACTCATGGATCCAAAGCTAAAAGTCGGTTTTGGTGGCCTACCCGTTGATAGCTTCAAATTTGATGACGATCCGATGACCAATATTTCAGTTGGATTGATGCAGCAATTTGAAAGAGGCGACACTCTCGATTTACAAGCGAAAAAAACCAATCAACAAGCTGATGGTATTGCGCTGAAGGTTTCTGCAAGAGAGCTTGACGTGGCTAATAACATGACCAAGCTATGGCTTGAACTTGGCTATCAACAACAAGCAAGAAAAATCCTGACTCAGAATAAACAGCTGATGTCAGAACTTGCACGCTACATTCAAACTAATTATTCAATTGGTAAGAGTGAAGCTCAAGATCTGCTCAACGCTCAACTTCAAGTCAGCAAGCTTGATGAGAAGTTACAAGCTAACTTACAAGTACAAAACCGCATAATCTCCCAGCTCTCTGAGTGGCTTGGCTCTGAATGGCTTGCAACCAACCAACACATTCAAGCTTCAAACCAACTCAACTGGGCGTTGCTAAATCAACGATTAAGTGAAGGCAATCAAACCAAGCATTACGCACAGCTTAGCCAACATCCGCTGATCAAAATGGCCGATGTGACAATAAAAACCAATCAAACTCAGGTTGAAATCGCCGAACAGGCTTACAACCCGCAATTCGGTGTTGAAGTCATGTACGCCTATCGCCAAGCCAATAACATGCGTGGAGAACCCGCATCTGACTTGGTCAGTGCCTACCTCACCATGGATATTCCTCTTTTCACTGGGAATCGTCAGGATAAAAATCATGCGGCTGCGCAATATCAAGTCGGAGCCGCAAAATCTCAAAAAGATCAGCTACTAGCGCAGATGAATGCGCAGGTGAACGCTTTACTCGTTGACAAACACAACCTTGAACAGCGATTGGCTCGTTATCAAGGAACCTTGCTCACACAAGCAAAAGCACGAACCAAGGCTGTTGAACGAGGGTATCAAAACAATACCTCTCAATTTAATGATGTGATTCTGGCAGCACGTGATGAGCTCAGCCTCCAACTTGAAGAGCTGCGTCTCGTGACGGATCTCAATATTGTTCAGAGTAATTTAGCTTCACTACTGAACGGTTTTGAATTTTCGACTCAAACGCCTGTTATCACGCAAACATCATCAGCAAACGACTAATCTCTGCAAGGAAAAATTATGAAAACAATGCAAGTCGCCACCATCGCTTTGCTGATTGGTGGAGCCATTGGCTTCGGTGCAAACACATTTATCAACGGCCACGACATGACCACAATGGCCAATGCGGATAACAGCAGCGCATCGAACGAGCCACTTTATTGGGTTGCCCCAATGGACCCGAACTACAAACGTGACAAGCCCGGCAAATCGCCAATGGGCATGGATCTTATCCCTGTTTATGCAGAAGATTTGGCTGGCGAAAATGATAAGCCGGGCACGGTTAAAATTGACCCAGCGGTGGAAAACAATCTCGGTGTAAAAACCGCGTCAGTGACGTCAGCACAGCTTTCTCCTCGCATTGAAACCGTTGGCTATATTGCCTTTGATGAAAGTCTACTTTGGCAAACCAACGTTCGTGTTGCTGGTTGGGTAGAAAAACTCTACATCAATGCAGTTGGGGAACAGGTGCGACGTGGTGATGTGCTTTTCACACTCTACTCACCTGAGCTTGTGAAAGCACAAGAAGAGTTACTCAATGCTTACCGAACGGGTCGCAGTGGCTTAGTGAAAGGCGCAACAGAGCGCTTGGTTTCACTCGGTGTAGACCGCGCCCAGATAAAACAAATTGTTAAGCGTGGAAAGGCTTCACAAACCATTGAAGTAAAAGCGTTGGCCGATGGTGTTATTGCCAGCCTTAACATTCGCGAAGGGGGTTACTTGTCTCCTGCGCAAGCCGTGATCAGTGCCGGACCACTGGAAGAAGTTTGGGTCGATGCGGAAGTGTTTGAACGCCAAGCACATTGGATTAACGCTGGTAGCAAAGCCACTATGACATTAGACGCCCTACCCGGTAAACAATGGGTTGGCGCGGTCGATTATGTTTACCCTATTCTAGACCCGAGTACTCGAACCCTGCGCGTAAGGCTTAAATTTACCAATCCAGATGGTGCCTTGAAGCCAAACATGTTTGCCAACATTGCGCTGCAGCCTGTCAGTGAGCAATCCGTTTTGACCATTCCAAAAGCGTCGGTTATTCGATCCGGTGGTATGACACGTGTTGTTTTAGCTGAAGGTAATGGTAAATATCGCTCAGCCCGCATTGAAGTTGGACGTGAAGCGGGTGACAAAATCGAAGTACTGCAAGGCCTAACAGACCAAGACCGCGTTGTGACTTCTGCCCACTTCATGCTGGATTCTGAATCTAGCCAGTCTGCAGATTTATCAAGAATCAACGGCATTGAGCCACCAGCAGAAACAGTTTGGGCAAAAGGTGAAATCACCGACATCATGGCCGACCACGGCATGCTGACCATCAATCACCAACCCGTACCGGAATGGGATTGGCCCGGTATGACGATGAACTTCAATGCCTCAAAAACACTGGATATTTCATCGTTGACCAAAGGCCAAGCGATTGAATTTGAGATGCAAAAAACACCAGATGGTCAATATGAAGTTGTCGACTTCAAAGCCAATGACAGCATCATCACACCAGAGATTTGGGTGACTGGAGATATCTCCATGCTAATGGCTGATTTTGGCATGATCACCCTTTCACACTTGCCTGTTGCCGAGTGGAACTGGGACGCTGGCGAAATGAACTTCTCTGTTGGTGAGGAGGTCGATCTAAGCGGCTTTCAAGAAGGCCAAAAAGTTCGGTTTCTGATCAGCAAAAATGGTTCCGAATACGCCCTAAAAGCTTTGAAAGCATTGGAGGGTGAACAATGATTGGCGCGATTATCCGTTGGTCAATCAACAACCGATTCATGGTATTGATTGCCACGTTATTTCTCACGTTAGCTGGGTTGTACAGCGTAAAAAATACGCCAGTTGATGCCCTTCCCGACTTGTCAGATGTTCAGGTGATCATCAAGACAAGCTACCCGGGTCAAGCTCCTCAAGTGGTTGAAGACCAAGTGACTTATCCGCTCACAACCGCCATGTTGGCGGTACCGGGTGCGGAAACAGTTCGAGGTTATTCCTTCTTTGGCGACTCATACGTTTACATCATCTTTAACGATGATACCGACATGTATTGGGCACGTTCTCGTGTGCTTGAATACTTAAGCCAAGTTGCCCCTAAGCTGCCACCAAGCGCAAAACCAACCTTGGGGCCGGATGCAACCGGTGTGGGCTGGATTTACAGTTATGTATTGCAAGATAAAACGGGCAAACATGACTTAGCGCAGCTGCGCACGCTGCAAGATTGGTTCTTAAAATACGAGTTGCAAACCGTTGAAGGGGTTTCTGAAGTCGCTACCGTTGGTGGTATGGTGAAACAGTATCAAGTCCAGATCGATCCAGCAAAGCTACGTGCTTACGATTTGACACTGCAACAAGTCAATATGGCGATTCAAAACGGTAACCAAGAAACGGGAGCCTCGGTTATCGAAGTGGCCGAAGCGGAACACATGGTCCGTACAACAGGTTACTTAACCGATATTGAAGACATCAAGTCCCTGCCGTTAAAAGTCACGAAGAAAGGAACGCCGTTGTTACTCGGCGACATTGCTGACATCAACATCGGCCCACAAATGCGCCGTGGTATTTCTGAATTTAACGGTGAAGGTGAAGCCGTCGGTGGTGTTATCGTGATGCGCTTTGGTAAAAACGCCAGTGAAGTCATCGATAACGTGAAAGCAAAGCTCAGCGAACTTCAACGCGGCCTACCGGAAGGCGTTGAGATTGTTGCGACCTACGATCGCTCAACGTTGATCAATGCAGCCGTCGAAAACTTATGGAAAAAGCTCGCTGAAGAATTCATCGTGGTCGCGATAGTGTGTGCGCTGTTCTTGTTCCATATTCGTTCTTCGCTTGTTATCGCCTTGAGCTTGCCTGTTGGGATCTTATCTGCCTTTATCGTCATGCACTGGCAAGGGATCAACGCCAACATCATGTCTCTTGGCGGTATTGCGATAGCCATTGGCGCTATGGTGGACGGCGCAATCGTGATGATTGAAAACGTTCACAAGCATATTGAACGAACGCCACTGACCGATAAAAATCGCTGGCAAGTAATAGGCAAAGCCGCGGAAGAAGTGGGCGCGCCACTATTCTTCTCACTCCTTATCATTACGTTAAGTTTTGTTCCTGTGTTCGCATTGGAAGGACAAGAAGGCAAAATGTTCTCTCCTCTTGCCTTCACAAAAACCTATGCGATGGCGGCCGCGGCTGGTTTAGCCATCACCTTAGTCCCTGTGCTGATGGGCTACTTTATTCGCGGTAACGTGCTACCTGAACATAAAAACCCGGTGAATAAAGGCTTGGTCGCACTTTATCGTCCGCTGCTCAACCTTAGCCTCAGCTACCCAAAAACGATGATCATACTCGCTCTAGGTTTAATGGCATCAGCTTACTACCCGACAACAAAACTGGGCAGTGAGTTCATCCCACCATTGGATGAAGGCGATTTAATGTACATGCCAACGACCTATCCGGGGATCTCAATTGGTAAAGCACGCGAGTTGCTGCAACAAACCAACAAGCTGATCAAAACCGTACCGGAAGTACAAACGGTATGGGGCAAAATTGGCCGTGCTGAAACCGCAACCGATCCAGCGCCGCTGACTATGATTGAAACTGTCATCCAACTAAAACCACGCGACCAATGGCGTGACGGCGTCACCACCGAATCATTACGTAAGGAGTTCGACGACTTAGTACAGTTCCCCGGGTTAACCAATGCTTGGGTGATGCCAATTAAAACGCGTATCGACATGCTAGCGACTGGGATCAAGACACCGATTGGTATCAAGATCGCAGGCCCAGACTTAAAAGTCATTGAGAAAATCGGGGCAGATTTAGAGCCGATTCTAGATGGCATCAACGGCACAGCCTCTGTTTATGCAGAACGTGTCGCAGGGGGTCGCTATGTGACAATAGACATCAAGCGTCGTGCGGCTGCTCGTTATGGGTTGAGCATCAAAGATGTTCAGCAAGTGATTTCAACGGCCGTTGGCGGTATGAACGTCGGAGAAACCATTGAAGGGCTTGAACGTTACCCAATTAACGTTCGCTACCCACAAGACTACCGTGATTCGGTTGTGAAGTTGCAGAACTTGCCACTTGTCACGCCAAATGGGGCTCGCATTGCACTCGCTGACGTTGCCGATATCCGTTACGAAGATGGCCCACCAATGATCAAGACCGAAAACGCGCGTCCTAATGGCTGGGTGTTTGTCGACATCGATGGCAGAGACCTTGGCTCCTACGTCGTTGAAGCGCAGCAGGTCGTTGCTGACCAACTTGTGTTGCCCGCGGGATACTCACTTGCTTGGTCTGGGCAATATGAATACATGGAACGTGCGAAAGAGCGCTTAAGTGTTGTGGTCCCTATCACGCTGGCCATCATCATGTTGCTGCTCTACTTCAGCTTCCGCCGCATTGGTGAAGTACTGATCATCATGGCGACATTACCGCTGGCAATGGTTGGCGGCCTGTGGCTAATGCATTACCTCGGTTACAACTTCTCCATTGCCGTTGGCGTGGGCTTCATCGCCCTTGCGGGGGTTGCTGTAGAAATCGGTGTGATCATGTTGGTGTATCTAAACCAAGCTTGGCATTACCGAAAACTGCATGCGAGCGAAAACCAGCAATCACTCAATCATGAGGATCTCACCGAGGCCATTCGTGAAGGTGCCGGCTTACGTGTCCGTCCCGTAATGATGACCGTACTGACCGTCATTATCGGCTTGATCCCAATTATGTACGGTGAAGGAACGGGTTCTGAAGTGATGCAACGTATCGCAGCCCCCATGATCGGCGGTATGGCTTCTGCCCTACTTCTTACTTTGTTAGTACTTCCTGCCATTTTCAAATTATGGAAATCCAGAGAAGTGAAAAAAAGCTTAAACAAACACTAATTCAACTCTCCCTAGGGCTGTCCCAACAAAAGAAACATTTTGTTGCCCTAGGGAACCTTATTAAAAAGGAACAAACCATGAAAAAAACACTGATTACTCTGGCACTAGCGCTTACTACAACCACTGCATTTGCTGACAAAATGGACCATTCAAATATGGATCATGGCAATATGGACCACGGTTCAATGAAAATGGATCACAGCAAGATGGATCACTCAGGCATGATGAATATGGAAGGCATGTCTGATGTCGGTATGCCAGCAAAAGGAGCTAAACCAGATAAAGTTGTGCATGTTCTTCTTAGCGATGACATGAAGATCACTTTCAAAAAAGAAGTAAAGATCGAGCCAAATGACGTCGTTCAATTTGTGGTGATGAACACTGGCAAAATTGACCATGAATTTTCCATCGGTTCTGCAGCTGAACAGTTAAAACATCGCGAGATGATGAAAACCATGAGTGCGCATGCACACGATAGTGGCAGCACGGTTACGGTAAAACCGGGGAAAGCTAAGCAACTACTTTGGCATTTCCACGGCGACAATAACGTCGAGTTTGCGTGCAATATTCCTGGCCACGCTGAGGCCGGCATGGTGAAGTCTATTCGCCTATAATTACGCTTCTCTGAGCTAAGTTTGGCTTAGCTCAGAGATTTCGAACACAATGCGATTAAATTTGATTTTGATCAATTGAACAACACCACTCTGCTTCCTACGCTTACTGATAATAAGGACTAAACGAAAGCTGGAGGCTCCCCATGAAAACCACAACCATAGCATTAGGGATTGCGGCTATTTTCGTCTGCACAACCGCTCTTGCTGCAAAAACCATGACCTTAGAAACAACCAAACTTAACACCAACCTTAATTTGGATGGGCAAGTTGATGAGGTATGGAACAAGGCTAAATCCCTGAAAGTTAAAGTAAACAAACTCCCTTACAAACCCAACAATGGTTATGAAGGGATCAAGAAAACCAATGTCGTGATGCGTTCATTTTATGATGACACATATATCTACTTTCTGGTTCAGTACGCAGACCCAACCCTTAGCATTGAACGTTTTCCTTGGATGAAACAAGCCGACGGCAGTTGGAAACAATTGATCAATAAAGACAGCACAGGCCATGAGAATACCTACTACGAAGACAAATTTGCCCTGTACTGGAACATCAATGCCGACGGTTTTGACCAAAAAGGCTGTAACGCAGCTTGCCACCGAGCCAAAGATGGCATGATCGAAGGCCGTAAAGATAAAAACCCAGCGCGAAAATTTACCAAGGTAGACGGTCAATATATCGATATGTGGCATTGGAAAGGCGTGCGAACTTCCCCTCACAATCAACTTGATGATCAATATGTCGATAGCAATACCGATCCTAAGAAAAACAAAGGTTGGGGTCGAAAAGGCGACAGTAAAACTGGCGGCGGCTATGTCAATAACATCAAAGATGGTCAACCTGCTTTTGTGGCAGACAACCTAACTGACACAACTCTACTGATCCTTGAATCTGAGAAAAAACCTTTCACCCAAGAGTACAATCAATCCAATCGCATTCCGGGATTAACAGGCGCACCATTTACGGGATCACGTGGTGACATTGATGTTTATGCACAGTGGAACAATGGGATCTGGACACTAGAAATGAGACGAAAACTGGTGACCACGGGTGAAAACGCAGATACACAAGATGTCCAGTTTAATGACCTCACCAAGCCATATCCATTTGGCGTGGCTGTGTTTGACAACACCCAGATAAATCACATCTATCACCTTGGTGTGATCAACCTTCAATTCAAATGATGCTCGGGCTGAGGTGGGCCAATGTCGGCCTACCTCTTCGAACCTTTGGGAGGCGATATGCACACATGGTCTGTTCGTGCCGTTTGTATTGTCCTATTTACAACTTTCAGTGGCTGCATGTTCTATGCTCACGCCGAAGAGACGTTTAGCGCTCAATTGTCCCCTAGCAACACTCTTGAACATATTCAAAAAGAGAACAAACGCTGTATTCGATGCCACCAGAAAGAACGTTTATTGAAACAGATTAGTGCGATTCATTCCGTAGGGAAACACGCAAGTAGTGAGTACGAGAACAACTGTACGGCCTGCCACGGCGATAAAGAAAAACACCCAAAAGATGACCACACCATCATTCCCCAACGAGACAGCCTGCTCTTTAGTGTTTGGGAGCAAAACCAGCGTTGTGTTTCATGTCACTCCCCTATTCTGTTACGACAGTCAGACTGGACCCATGATGTACATGCCGCCAAGTTAACCTGTTCTAATTGTCATCAACTTCATCGCTCCCACGACCCGATTATTGGCATACAACCCCGTTTTAGAATTGGGTTATGCGCGACCTGTCATGAAAGCATGAAACAGATAAAGCATTACAAACGATTGAAAAGCGAGGAATAAGATCATGAAGAAAACGTTGATATTAATGGTGTTCCTGCTTACCAGCGCTGTTTATTCAGCGGCTGACGAATTACCAAATCCAGAGCAAGACAACCTTGCCAACCGGCATTTGCAAGATGAGGCTTGTGCTGGGCAGTGTCATGAAGGGGAGGAAGTCTCTGATGATTTGGAATTTGAGTATCAAAGCTGCATTGAATGCCATGATTTGATGGTGAACCTTGACGGTAAAGCACACAACATAAAACACCAAGATGACGAACAGATGGTCTGTGTGGACTGCCACGTACCACATGAAGCCTATGCCCCAAAAGAAGGTTGCATTGATTGCCACGATGAAGAGGATGAAGCGATATCAAGTGAGTTATCCCACGTTCATATCAAAGCTCAGCCTTCCTATTTTCAGTTTATTTTTAAACGATTTAACAACCAAACTTTATCCCAAAGCGATCAAGCCTCACTCTAAAAGTCAGTTATCAATTATAAAACAACGAGTTACCAACATTATTATTGGAAAGACATGGCGTAAGAACTCATTTTCAAACTATCACGCAAACCTTGCAAGTTAACCTCTGCCAATGAGAGAAAGATACGATGTGCATATTTTTTCGAGTAATGACAAGGAGCTTCGAGATCTGGAACCATTATCGTTGTACACCCAGCCATTCTGCTTGCTTTGATCCGATAATTGCTTCGCTCAAAAACAATGCACTTTCTTGTCGGAAGCTTCAGTTTGGTACTAATAAAGTGATACGTCTCAGAAGTGACTTTCTGAAACCTTAAATCCTCTCCGCTAATAATCAATTCAAACTTCTCCAATAAATCCGTTTTTGAGAAGTTAAATTCTATACATTGATAAGGTGAAGACGTCACAAGAACACATGGAATACCATTTTCAATAGCCTGATCAAATAAATCTCTAAATCCTCGTTTAAAAACAGGAACTGTGCTAGTTAGGTTTAAATAATACGCTTCACGAACCGCTTTAAATCGGACCATATCTATTTTACTTCTATATAAGTTCTCTATAATTTTGTAGCTTTCTTCCTCACTAATGCCGATAAGTTCAGTATATTGATATTCGTTGATAAAAATACCCTGTTCAAATGCAGCATAATACCAACTCCGTTGATAGGCTAACTCAGTTTCAAATATTAACCCATTCATATCAAATAATAATGCACAATCCTTTTCATACGGCATAGAAAACATTAGCTAATCCTTATTAAATACATTACGGAAATAACGCGCATTTAAAACCTGCTATCATCAGATAGCAGGTTTCCATTCGATCAAATTTAGTGATTTAAAATTAATGTTGGTTTGGCGTCAGATTCGGTGCTAAAGAAACTCACATCCGATCGACCCGATTGCTCTCCTCGGTTTTCAAGCAGTAAGCTCACAACCCCATGACTGGTGTCGGTTAACAGAGAAGAAACATCAAATTCGACCCACTCTCCAACGTGTGCTGATGACACATTCACCGTTGGGCCGACGAGCTCTGGAGTCGGCAATGAGTTCCATGTAATAGACTCTTGCGTCCAATCATTATGACTTAATCGAGATACGGTAATTTGACGACTCGAGTCTGTATTCGATGCCCGGACTTTCATTTTCAGAATAGAGGATGATAAATCCGTTGTATCCACATCACTTAGGTCAAACTTAAGCACCGCTTTTCTGTCGTAGCTGTCATTGTCATTTTTGACCACGAGGTAATTCATGTCGCTGTAGTTCGTATTGGCGTATCTTCCTCCACGAACAAATGCATCTTCTTGCGCGTAGACTTCCGCGACATTGAGACTCACAACAACACTCTTGCCTAAATCTTCCACCAAGCTTGGAGTGACAACAGTGATATTGCGATGACCTAATTTAGGAGAAGACAACGAAATATTCACTTCAGCACCTGCCACTCCAGGAGTAGAAACCGACAACGTTCCATTGGTTTCATCAAACATAACCACACTCTGATGATCGACAGACAGACTTGTACCATCAGCCAACTGAACTAAACCAGGCTGATAGAAGACTGCGCCAGTGACACCAAGACCAGAATGCGTAACTGACTGAAGCTCTGACGTATTTGAAACCACCTGTACTGGTGAATTTTGTGCATATTGCGTAGTTCGATCGACATCTGAATTCGGCAGTATGATGTATTGATATTGTCCATCGGTAGGTTTAATCCCGTGCCCGATTCGCAAAGTAAATACCTCTTTTTGCACAAGCTCATTTGAATACTTGCTGTTGATGCGGTTCCAGTTGCCAGAATGGGTATTATTGCTCATTTGACCATACCAGTTTTCTGGAAAAACGTATCCGACATTATCGTGATGTACCCACTTGGCATTCACCAGCTGGCGCGCACCATTTTGATAAACGCGACCATCTACCGTAACCGGCCCATCCAATGAAGTTTGGTTTACCGTTGTGTTAATGTGCTCATCACGTTGAGAAGTGATTCCAGCCCCTAACGCAACTACCTCATCATTAAAGCTAAACCACGCTTTTTTGGCTTGCGTGCTGTAGTAGTTCATATCAAAAACGCCAACACCAACGTTGCCATCCGTCACCCCGCCAGTAAACGTGGTACTTTGAACCACCTTACCCCAAAGTGCCGGACGATTAACCAACACCGGAGCGGTTACGCCGGGAACAAATTTCCAATCCCAAACTGGAAAGATTTCATGATATTCATCGCCATCTTGCATCAAAAACATGCTGCCAAAACCGAGCCAAAAACCTAACTTATTTTCACCATTTCCATATTCATTCGGTTCTGTTCGGTTTGAATTCATTTTAATGCCAATAAAATGATCATCCGCGAGTTTGGTGACATAGTCTGAGCGCCAGAATGATTTAAAACCATTCAGCCCGGACACACCACCGTTGACATGTTGTTGGAACGCTTCCGCTTCTGCTTTTCTTTGCTCTGTCAACCCTTGTACATATTGCGTTTGCGCTCTTAGTATCGGGTTATCTAGCGGGACTTTTCGGCTAATTCCTCGACCTTCGACGTTATAATCTAAGACACCATTCCAATTTAACCAACGCACGCCATCAAGGAAGTAATTGACCACAATATCTTGTTTCTCAGCCGGGAAAGCCCATTGCAAATCTCGGACGTGATAAGCCCAAAACGTTAGGGATTTAATAAATGTTTCGCCATATCCACCGCTATATAGCTGCTTGCCATGTTGATGAAAAGAATAATCTTTTTGGATACCTTCACCGTTTGTGATCTCAATAACATCGAGCAATCCATTGATGCCTCGGTCAACTAATTGTTCGTTGTCATTTAGCAAACCTTTGTAAATCACACTGGTCGAAATATCAGATTTGTTCGCACCCGTTTTACTCGGAAAATCAGGCATATAACGAACAATGTTACTCTTAACTTGTTCTGGGACCTTATCACCCAAAATGAGCAAAATTGGACCTAATAGTCGTGGAATCCCAATATCATTCCACCACCAACTGCTATTTTCGCGGTTCTCATGTGCCCAAAATTGCAAGCTGATCAAAAGGGCATTCTGTGCTTCAGGGTGTACGTCATAATGTGCGCCGGCGGCAAGCGTTAACATTCGCTCACCGTGTTTCATCAACTCATCCGCATTTGTTTGATACTCATAATCGATGTCACTCCAAGTACCGTCTGGATTCATGCTTGAAATAAGTTGAGACACGGTATCTTGAAAGCTAGTGCCTGACTGCGGAAATCTATCGGCTTCTTGCTGTGCTAAATCGGGGACTATACGGCTTTTTAATAACTCTATTTGTTCACTAGCATAAGATGTGAAACTCATAGAAACCATTGCTGCTAATATTGTACTTTTGATAAAGGTGTATTTCTTCATAACCTTACCTTTTTATTATCTATAGAAAACAGGCCTTTCCCCTACCAACAAGACCAAACAAATTAGATTTGACTATATCTAATATTAACTAAGAAACTGAACAGACTTAGTTAAAGATATATTTATTAAAACCTCATCATAAACTCCTTATTCACATAAACAGAAACTATCTTAAAATTAAATGTAACAAGTTAATAATTAACAGAATTATGACTAAAGTGATAAGCATTATTTATATAGAGATAATATTTAATTATTAACATTAAAATTATTAAATTAAAAAACAAACATTAGGAACACCATACATTACAATGGTAGCAATAATACATTTTTAATATAATTAATGTAATAACATGACAATAATCACGTTCAGTGCATAAAGATGAATAGGAAATAATAAATAAAGCCGCGATTAATCACGTTAAGCTACTTTCATATTGGAGTGCTATAAAAAGAGGATGTAAAAAGTCTCTACCTAAGTAGAGACTTTATTAGCAGATGACACTTTTTACTACAAAAGAGCAAAAGTGGCAGATAAGTGTATTAATAGCTTGAAGTGCTTAATGAAGGCGCCGTAAAATCACTGTCTTTACTATAGAAAGTTACGTATTTTTGCCCTCCTGAATCACCACTGTACAATCGCAATGAGATCTGTTGTTTACCCTGCTCTAATGCTGATTTCACCAACCCAGTTACATCAACCGCCACCGTCTGATCCGTAGTATTTACTGCAACCGTAATCGGCGTGCCATTTCCTCTCGAGAGTGAATTAAAAGTCACATTACTTTCACTCCAATTAGAGTCAATTTCTGCAATATTGAACGTCATGGCTTGGCCAATTGATTTCACCTCAAGTACAACTTCAGCACGACTCAACGCATCAGCTCTTAAATGCCCAATAGGGAACTTAAGCACACTTTCCCGTGTATAGCTTGGCGAGTTTGGATCCAGTTTTACGATCAAGCGTGAATCCTGACCAAAATTCCCATCAGCAGAAGTGCCACCTTGAACAAATGCATCTTCAACGGCATTAGCCTGCTCTTCTATCGGATTATAATCGATGTTAATCACAGGGCCCGCAGCTGCACTTTCTTTACTGTTAAACGTCACCCAATTATTTGCACCATTATTGGCGATTTCAAGTTTCAGGCTAATCGCGTTTAAGCCCTGTTGGGCAGCAGTACGTACAGCATCCGTGATATCCCATTGGAATATACCATTGTTGTTCGTTGCCGTTGCCACTTGCACGCCGGTTGCAGGTGCAGTATTCGCAGTTATTGCAGACTCATCCCACGAGTTATCATTCACCAAATAAGCAACAACGGGCTGAGCTGCGCCGACATTGAAAACAGATAACTCAAGCTTAGCGGTATTTAATGCAGAGGCACTTACCTGATCGATTGGAAATTGAAGGTAAGCATGACGTCGATATGCGGAATTAGAATCTGCTTTAACCGCGATTTTTTCAGAGGTACCGTAGTTGTCATCAGAGTAGCCTCCGTAACGGACAAAGGTATCTGATGCAGCTTGCAACACGAGATCGGGAGTGAGTTGAATGTCACCCATAGCCAAGGAGTCCGATGAAACATTGGTTTGCTGGTAATTCGGCGCACTCAATTGGGATGATGCCCCACCGTGCGAATTGTATAAGCTTACCGTTGCAGCGGTATACGCCTGATCCGGATCAGCAAAATACAGTGTTGGTTGCTGCGAACTGACACCCGTGACCACAAACATGCCAGCTTGATCAGACACCAACGTCAGCTCCGTATTACTCCATTGACCCGCTTCTCGCAGTACAAGTTGCAAAACGTCATCACGCTTATCATATACCGCCAATGTGTTCCCTTCTTGATAGGTCACAAACCGGTCACGAGGGTTTAAGTTTGATACTGAATTAGAAGTGACTCCCGGATAGATAGCGTAACTAAAGGTTGCGTTTGCAGGATAAGCACCATGATCAACCCAGCTAGTAAACACCATGCCTGTAATATCACGGTCACTTTCTGAGTTGTTTACTCGCGTCCACTTGCCTGTACGCTCTTCAACACTGACCTTATAGGTATTGTTGTCCAACGGCATATAAGCCGTGCCATTATGCAGCAGGTAGGCCAGCTCTTCGCCACTATAGCTATTTTCACCCGAAGTTAAAGAGTCTGTACTCCCATTACTAAGCCCAATGGTCACATTATCGCGAAACCAATTTTGCTCAAGGGATGTGGTAACCAAACCTGCTTTACTGGAAGTGACCTCTGAGGCCATCGCAACAATAGCATCGGAGAAAACGAAGTTCGCCTTCTTAACTGTGACCCCAAATTTATTTTGGCTATGTACCATGATGGCGTTGTTTGCAGCCGACATAACACCAGAAAATGCAATACCTTTGCTGTTCCAACCTACGTTCATCGACTGGCCTTCTCTTCCAGTCACGCCGGGGATTTTCAACCAGTTCCACAAAGGAAAGATGTTGTAGTACTCATCTCCTGACAAACGGATGGAGTGCGATCCCATAGACATCAAAGCGCCTAGCAAGTTTTCACCATTGCCCTGCTCAATCGCCATGGTCCGATCAGAATGTGTGAGTGCAGAATATTGATAAGCCTGTTCATTTTTAAGCAAATAGTCGCCATTCCAATACCCTTTCACACCCCGGTACGGCATTTGATCTGCAGATACCTGCCCACTGGTCACTTTATTAACCAGTTCAAAATGTTCAGCTCTATCAGGATTGAGTCGTTGTAATGCGTCCGTAGAGAACCCGCGACCAAGGTTGTTTTCTCTTGAAACACCACCTCGTCCACCCGTTAGATAGTCATGATAACGACCACGGAATGTGGGATACATGCCTTGATCCATAAAACCTTCTAACGAGTTTTGGCTATTGGTATTCATCGAATAATAACCGCGTGTAAACGCTTCAACCTGCAGTGTACGCATGACCAAAACCCACCCATAAGAGTTGGTATTAAGCATCGGGCCATGAGCAAAGAAGCTCTGATCTGCATTAATCCCAATATCATTACGACCAATTTCATTCAGCGCTTCATTACTGTAATAACTCAACCTTTCTGAGTTGTCTCTTACCACGCCGCTATACATGTTTGCTATGGCAATATCAATCGCATTGGCTCCTCGACCATAGCTCCAGTGACTTCGGGCATTCAGGTATTTCGCGTCAACTAAGGCTTGGTAATTTGCCGCATTGACCGGGATTTGATTCGCTCTGACATACACCACCAATTCACCTACCTTGTGGGGAATGCCAATGTAATTAAACCACCAGTTGCTATGGCTATATTGAGCCTCTGCAAAGTGTTTCATTCCTGTTGAAATGGTTGTAAGCAGTGCCGGAGATGTACTTTCGTTACATTGAGTATTGGTGTAACAGCGCGCTAAAGCCAGCAAGCGATCTAGATGTTCGGTCACAGGAAAAGCCGCTGCGGTTGAGGATACATAGTCAATATCCGACCATTGACCAGTCTCTGGATTAAACTCTCCGCCTTCCGATATCGGAACAATCCAATTGCCTACTTCAGTCACACTAGGCTTTGTGGCATCGATATACGCTGCCATTTGCTGTGCTACACCATCGCGAATATCTGCGTCACTCTGAACCGAGGCAGTAACGGCAGACGTTGTATTTAAAGGCGTCGCGCTTGCTATCGGCGTCGCTAAAAGCCCCAAACTCACCGTAAGAGCGCTTAACTTAAGTACTGTCATTTTTTTCATGTTTGTCACCAATTCCTTCTATAAAGTAAGGATTAAATGGTTGAACACTATTCTCGAACACGAACCCTAAATAGCCCCCTACCTGTTACCTGCGAGAATCTAAATGCTGACTACAAAAACCCCCTTTCCCATAATCAACAACATCAGTATGTAACATTAATACATAAATGCATTTAATAATTGTACTCTTATGACATAACTCACACTTCTATTTATAAAATCACAAATGTACTTTCATTACACACCAAAAAGAAGATACGGTAATGAAACTACAGATAAGTTTATAAATAAGGATTTGAATTTATGCGAGACACCAAGATTGATGCATTGATTGAAAATGAAATGAATTCAAAAACATTAGGGCTTTCAAAAATGAGTACGTTTGAAATCCTACAAACCATCAATACACACGATAAAACGGTCGCTAGAGCCATTGAAAAACAACTTCCTGCTGTAGAAAAAGCCGTGGATACGATTTGTATGCAACTACTCAACGGTGGTCGGATATTTTATGTCGGCGCCGGAACGAGTGGTCGTCTGGCCGTTCTGGATAGTGCTGAATGTCCCCCTACCTTTGGCACCAATCCAGAACTGGTTCAGTCGATCATCGCTGGCGGGTTAGATGCCATGCTAGCCGCTGTCGAAGATGTGGAAGACAGTGATACCTTATCGATCAGCGCATTAGAATACCGAAACCTCAAGCCTGTCGATGTAGTCATCGGTATTTCGGCCAGTGGACGAACGCCGTTTGCACTTTCAGCACTGAAATACGCCAATGAAATGGGTTGCTTAACCATTGCCATTTGTACTCGTGGCACATCCCCAATGGAACAAGAAGCTAACATTGCAATTGCACCTGACGTTGGCCCTGAAGTGCTAAGCGGTTCTTCGAGAATGAAAAGTGGTACTGCACAAAAAATGCTGCTGGGCATGATCAGTACCACCGTTATGACCCGTTTAGGCAAAGTCTACAACAACCAGATGATCGATCTTATTCCCAACAACGAAAAGCTGATTTATCGCGCAGAGAATATGGTCGCCTCCATCTGCCAAATCCCAGTGGAGAAAGCCAAAGAATTTCTCGAAAAAGCTCAATACAGCCCACGAGTTGCAGCACTTATGTGCCTAGGAAAA
This sequence comes from Vibrio sp. TRT 21S02, assembly GCF_050113675.1. Lineage (NCBI taxonomy): Bacteria > Pseudomonadati > Pseudomonadota > Gammaproteobacteria > Vibrionales > Vibrionaceae > Vibrio > Vibrio sp. TRT 21S02. The sequence goes on along the minus strand of NZ_JBNJOI010000001.1, from coordinate 380,691 downwards.
GTCTCCTATGAGCAAGCACTTAAGTGCATTGAGAACGAATTCCAAACACTAGAAGAACAACTTATTACCGCTAAACAGCGCTACACCAGTAACTAAAAAAACATTAGAAAGAGAGAACACTATGGGTATCAATCTAACTCGAGTCGACAATCGTTTGCTCCATGGTCAAGTTGCGGTGGCATGGAGCCATCACTCCGGTGCCAATTTGATCGTCATCGCCAATGATGATGTTGCACAAGACTCAGTACAACAAAACCTGATGACTATGTCAGCAGGAAACATGGGCGTACGATTTTTCTCCATTCAAAAAACCATCGATGTCATCCACAACGCCTCGCCAGAGCAGCACATCATTCTTGTCGTAAGAACACCTCAAGACGTGGTTCGCTTGGTTGAAGGTGGTGTGCCACTCAATGACATCAACATTGGCAACATGCACTTCTCCGAAGGCAAAAAACAAATTCATGTCACCGTATCGGTTGATGACAACGACATGCAAGCGTTCAAGCGCCTTAAAGAACTCGGAGTACGTTTTGCCATCCAGCGTATGCCTGATGAAGACAAGCTGGATATCTTTGAACTCTACGACGCATATAAGGGATAGATATGTTTGAAATACTATTAATCGGACTGTGGGCGGCCTTTGCAGGCGTCGACTTTTATAGCGGGCAGTTTTATTTTGGACGCCCTATCGTAACCGGCCCTGTTGTTGGTTTGATCTTAGGTGATTACCAAACGGGCCTAGCAGTAGGTGCTGCACTTGAGCTTGCATGGCTTGGCTTGGTACCGATTGCTGGCGCGCAGCCACCCAATGTCACCATCGGTGCTGTGGTAGGTACAGCATTCGCAATTCAAGGCGGTTTTGCACCAGAAGTCGTAGTGGGTATTGCACTACCGTTCGCTATCTTGATGCAGCAACTGATTGTTCTTCAATTTACCGTGTTCTCAGGCTTAATGCACAAAGCTGACGACTTAGCACAACAAGGTGATGATAAAGGGATCGCCCGTATCAACCATTTAGGCATGCTCTCTTTAGGGTGTCTTTATTTTATCACCGCGGTACTGCCTGTTTACTTTGGTGAAGAAGTTGCTAACACCATTATTACCTACGTTCCTGAAGGCATCATCACTGGCCTTAAAATAGCGGGTGGTTTAATGCCTGCACTTGGCTTCGCGATGCTACTTAAAATCATGTTTAAAAAGGCATTCATTCCCTACTTTGTTGCCGGGTTTGCAGCCATGACATATTTGAATCTTCCAGTACTTGCTATCGCTATTTTCGCTACATGTATCGCTGTTATTGACTACATGACGCGCCAACGAATCGAAGAAAACAAGCCAGCTGTTACGTCAAACCAAAACCAAGGCGGAGGTATTTAAGATGTCAGAACAACTAACTCAACAAGCATCTGTTGCCGAACAAAATGAGACAAGCTCAAATGCACTGCCAAAGAGTGTGGTTAGAAAAATATTGTGGCGACAACTCTTTATTCAGGCTTCTTTTAACTACGAGCGGATGCAAGCGTGTGGCTTTCTCTGGGCAATTTCGCCGGGTTTAAAGCATATCCACAAGCAAAAAGAACGTTTGGGCGAGTCAATGCGCGCTCACATGGACTTCTTTAACTCGCACACATATTTGGTGACGTTTATTCTGGGCCTTGTCCTTGCAATGGAGCAGAGCAAACAAAAAGTAGAAACCATTCGTGCGTTTAAAGTGGCGGCAATGGGTCCCATTGCAGGTATTGGCGATGCAATGTTTAACCTTACGTTAAAACCGATTAGTGCAGCTATTGCGGCTTCTTTAGCACTGGATAATGTGGCATTAGCGCCCATTTTCTATCTGTTGCTACTGAACGTGACCCGACTAAGCATACAAATTCCATTATTCAAGTACGGATACGAGTCTGGCTTGAAAGCACTGGACAAGCTGAAAGACCACACCGTTGCGATGGCTCGCTCTGCAACCATCGTCGGTATTATGGTAATTGGTGCCATGTCTGCCCAGTTTGTAAAACTGAAGACAACAGCCACCATTGGTTATGCGGATACAACCTTTAATATCCAAACCGATTTACTGGATAAAATTGTCCCTAACATTCTACCAGTGCTATTCGTACTCCTGACTTACCGCCTACTTATGAAAGGCCTCTCTCCAACGAAGATCATATTCCTGATGATTTTGTTCGGTATCGGTGGTCATTACATCGGCATTTTATAACGGCTCTTGTGGCCTCTAATGCGGGCTTTGCCCGCATTCTTAACCTAATTCATTCATAGGACGAAATATGATAGCTGTAATTCTCGTTGGTCACGGTCATTTTGGCTCAGGTTTAGGCCAAGCAATTCACCAAATTATTGGTGCCCAACCTAATTTCTCAACCATTGATTTTGTTGAAGGCATTTCTGTTCCGGAACTCGAAACCCTGATGCTGAAAGAAGTCGACAAACTAGACACCACAGACGGCGTGGTTTTCTTCACCGATTTATTAGGTGGTAGCCCATTCCGAGTGGCCTCACAAATCGCCCTGCAACGGGATGATGTCGAAGTGATTTCAGGTACGAACTTACAACTGTGTGTCGAGATGTTGTTAGAGCGAGAAGATTTAGATCTAGTTGAATTTGCCAAAACAGCAGTAGTCAGTGGACATAACGGACTGACACGATTAGCCGACGCACTAGAAGCCTCACGCCAAGATAATTCATCAGAAGATGGTATCTAACGACTGAGGTTGGACGCATGGAATTCATTTCACTCTTACTCAACAACGCTACCTTCTATAGCATATTACTTCAGCTTGCGATGGGATTAGTGCTTGGGCTAGCAATGGGGTTAACCGGTGTGGGCGGTGGAATTCTTATCATCCCACTTCTTCAGTTCGTATTTAATATGGAACCAGTGCTTGCGGTCGGAACCGCAAGCCTGATTGCATCATTAGTAAAAGTGAATGCGAGCTTTTGCCATATCAAAGCCGCCAATGTCGACTGGCGCAGTGTTAAAGGCATTCTGTTGGGGGCGATTCCTATTGGAATGTTAAGTGCTTCAACGGTCGTGTATTTGCATCAACATGAAGACTATAACCGACTGATTTCCACCACCACACAGGCTCTCATTGTGTTGATGATGTTTTATGCCCTTTTTTCACTCATGCGCAAATATATGAAAAGCCAACACCCTCAGCAGCAAACAATGCCGTTATCTGCTACATCAAGTTGGTCTTATCGTCGCGCTTCCAGTTCGGGAGCTTTTTGTGGGCTTATCATAGGAACGACTGGCATTGGTGGCGGCGTGTTACTTCTTCCGGTACTCAATTCTTATCTAGGTATCGGGATAAAAAAAGCCGTTGGCTCGTCTATTGTTATTGCATTGGCTTTATCGGCCAGTACTTCTTTCATTTATGCGAAAGGAGGCCAAAGTGATATCCCTACTGCGTTTACCTTGGTTGTTGGGTCTTTGCTTGGTGTTCCTCTTTCAACGGTGTTGCTTAAACAACTCTCTGAAGCCAAGTTGTATTTAACGACGTTAAGCGTGATATGTGTAAGCATATTGATTATGATGTTAAGCAACATTCTTTAAACTTCAACATATATTTCAGGCGTCTATATGTCAGATCTTATTCCTAGGTTGGAAACACTATCGGTACATGGAAGTGAAGCAGAAAAGAAAATTTCTGGATTTCTTCTGAACGATAAAAAAAACAACATCTCTACACTTAGCGCCATCGCTCTAGGGAAACAGTGTGGTGTGAGTAATGCGTCTGTCATCCGCTTCGCACAACATCTTGGATACAAAGGATACTCCGAATTCAAGCTAGAATATTTAGCGATTCAAAAACACGATGTAGGAGAAATTCTATACAGCGACGTCCGCTTAGATGACTCCCCTTCTGAGGTGATCCAAAAAGCAGGATATCTATTTAGCAAAAATGTTGAAAATTCCATTAAAGTTGTTGAACCTGAAGTGTTAGACCAGCTTGCAAATGCTATCGTCAACGCTGAAAAAATTGCGTTATTTGGCGTAGGCTCATCCGGTGTCGTAGCATCTGATGCTTGCCAAAAGCTCATTCGAATTAATAAAAACGTACTCTTTAATTCAGACACGCATGTTCAACGTGCCTACGCGAGTATGTTGACGGAAAACGATCTTGCTCTGGCTTTTACTACCCGAGGGCAAACTAAAGAAGTCCTTCAGTCACTCGAAATTGCTCAACAATCAGGTTGCACGGTGTCTGCGATCACTCGTTATGGCAAAACACCAACAACCAAAATGGCTGATCTGGTGTTGCCATTTGCTTACCGAGAGCGTCACCACGAATTAGGCATGATCACTCCTCAATTATCTCAAATGATGCTGTTTGATATTTTGTTCTTTAGAGTCACCGCCTTGATGGGTGACAGTGCAACCTCTTCCTTAAAACGAATCCGTAACACCTTTTCAAATCTCACATCAAAATAATAAAAAAGCCGAACACTGGGTTCGGCTTTTTTATTACTGAAATCTTGTTAGCTACATCATTTCGTACACGTCTGCTGCTCTTGATTTGGTTGTATTTTTAATAACAAAGAATCGGTTAACTCAGCGATAGTGTACTCAGTCCAGCTACCAGTTCTTATGTCTTTACGTAAGTTGTAGGCAAAGAACTTTGAGTCGTTATTTAATGGTGTGGCCTCAAATTTATCAATGACTTGCTTTAACTTATTCTTTTCTAACTCCCAACGTCCTGCGATATCAATTTCAATATTTATATCACCATCAAAGTCAGGTATTCGACCAGACATTAAAGCGTGACCCGATAATTTTCCATCGGCTAAGAAGGTCGTCGTCGCATCAAGTTGAAACATTTTATCGAACTGCTCATCAGGCGACTGGCAATTCCATGTACCAAGTAGTGTGTCTTTGTCGTAACTAACGACGACTTCTTCAACCACAGATTCACTTTGCGTCGAGGCACACCCAAGAATCAGGGTCGAGAAAATGAAAGCCAAACAATATCGTATCATCACATCTCCCAAAATATCTTTAAAACAATGGCTACAAGGCTGCTTGAATGCCAAGCATTACAGCTGAGTCACCGCTTCTAATTTGTTCCCATCTAAATCAATGATATAAGCGGCGTAATAACCTTCAGCATATTCCGCTCTTAAACCTGGTTTACCATTACACGTCGCTCCATGCTGCATAGCGATGCGATAGAATTCGTCAACTGAAGCCTTACTTGGTGCATTGAAAGCAATATGAGAACCGTTCCCTGACGTTGCTTTATCGCTACACGGACAACCGATCCAAAATTCAAATTGCTCGCCATAACATGCTGCAACATTGTCTATGGTGTGAGAGCGCTTTATGTTTAACGACGCGAATAATGCATCATAAAAAGACATTGCCGTATTTAAGTCTCTTACGCCAACAGAGACATGATTAATGATCATATTGCCTTTTACCTTTCTTGCGGAACAAATATAGCAAGCTACATATTACTTAATCAGCAACCATCATTTTGAAGCTATTGATTTATCTGTGATATTAACCTTGATAAAACACCTATTTTTCGGTTTGGGACTCGTTTTAAAACCAAAATAATCTGAAAACAAAAAGTGTCGTAACGTTCAGCCACCATTATTCAAGTATTTGTTGTTGTGAACTACCCTACTCAACTTTTTACTTACATTTTTATTATCAAAAAACAAGTTATTCAAGAGACCTGTCACAAACCATAAAGCCTATGTCTCGATCACAAAAATGCCATCTAGACTGTAAGTAAACAAAAAATACGAATGGAAATCCCCTTGCTGAACTGGATGTTTTATTATGCTAAAAAATAACCACACCTTTCTTGAAGAATCAAAAATTGTCGTCGTATTAAGAAGTCAATTTTTATGTTTTTGTAACCAGAATATCAACTGCCGAGCACCGTTATGTCACGTCAAATGTGACGATAAACAGCGTTCTATTCAACTCAGCCACACTGAGAGTATTAAGCTGCAAAAACATGATTACGACGTATTAAGGCATTTCATCAAGGACTGTCAGGGTGAAGAGTACCTAACGCATTAAATAGATGCTGCCCCAAAAACATGAGGCAATGCCAATGCATTGCCTTTTTTAGTGGGTACGAAAATGGTTGGTAACCTAAGCAGAGAGTAAAAAGGAGCTCAATGAGCTCCTTTTATTATGGGTATAGCGATACAGGCCCTCGGAACATTGATTGATCAGTAGGTACTAAGCCTTGAGGTGTCCCACTTTCTCTGACCTGACTATCAACATACGTCGCATGTACTTCTAATACTGGAACATTGGCCGCTCCGGGGTATGCTGGTTTCTTAATTATTCTGTTAACTAACAACTGCGCACTAGGTGGTAATAAGAACTCGGCTTGAACAGCGACAACACTCTCATGTCCCCTCAACGCCATCAGCTTGGCAAGGTTCTCATAACCCGCTTTCATTTTTTTAATGCGTCGTTTCTCAAACCATAAATCCTTACTTTTTACGATCACATCAGTGACGTACTTCTTTTCGTAATCCACAACACCATTTACGGTTTGATCTTCCAACACGCCCAAAGAAATCTTCGCGTAGGTATCTAGTTGTTTGGCTTGGTTAGTACTGTTGTATCCACTAAAAGCACTGATATTAATTCCTCTTGCTTTACGGATAACAAAATTCAGAATGCCTTCGGTATTTTTGTACTCAGGGAAGCACGCCCCTTCGATAAAACCTTTATGGAAACTGCATGAGATGTAGCGGCTGCTCTTAATGACACCGACTGAGCCTCGGGGGTTTGCGCCATTCACCATATCATTTGCGTACTTCCACCACGCTGAGTTTTGCGGGCTTGGTATCGTCATTTGGCGATAAACAGGAGCATCTGCGATTGTTGTGGAGTTTTGGCTCCACTTTTTATATGCATTCCAGACATTCACATCGTTAGTTGAAAGCGCCGTGCCTGATGTTGTGTATGCTGTCATGGCATTATTGATCCGGCTGGAGTTATAAGTATAAAACGCTAATGCCGTAACCATTTCAATTTGTTCTAATAACCGCTGTTCTTCTTGAGAAGACACTAAACGACGTACCTTTTCAGGTACTCCCCACATCTTCCGTGGTTCTTGTCTGTGTTTATATTGGCTAACGAATTCGCGGAGCATATCAAGCCATATCGTTGGGCTATTGGTTTGCCGAAAGCGACTGTATGAAGCTTGTGTTAGTTTCAAGGCCATTTGATGAAGCGAATCCATACACTCTTTTTCAGCTGCTTCATTGATTTTCAAGTACTTAAGGCGTTTATCAAGGTTTTGCACCCCTAACGCTTTAAGCTGCTCGTAGCGATACTCATCGTAACCACCAATTTCCATCCTCACATCCTTATTCAAATGAAGTTGCTAACTTTACTTTTGTGTTAATTCTTTGTTGTAACTGTAAACTTAGAATGTAGTTAGTGCACGCTCAACGGTAAGGATAAGAAAATAATGATCGGATCAGAATTACTAGATGCATGTCGAATTGTTTTGAAACATTGTTAGTAACATTATCATTAAATACAAAAAGATATTACGCTCCAATTCTGACGAGGAAAGCTGTCACTCGCCACCCTCTTGCCAAAACAGTTCGACCAAAATTCAACCGTGCCCCCCACTAGACCAGCACTTCAGACCAGCCTAACTTGAATTCAGCCCTGAGCTCTTGCAAACAAACATGACTAAAAAGCCATCTATCAATCAAAATAACAAATGGATCAAGTTCACAATCATGACGTTTAGTACAATTATTGTCATTTGCCCCAACGTTATTCATTTTCTTAATTTTCAACTAGTTAAATATTTTTAACTGTAAACATCGAACAATATCGTCCAAAAAAACATCAAAAAAAAGCTTGATCAATTACCAATTAAAAACTACTGTATAAGCATACAGCATGTATAGAGAGACAGTAAAATGACGCAAGCACGTACTCAAACATTTTCTAAACACAATATTCTGGCTCAGCCGACTCAACCAATGAATGTCGCTGATAGTACGTTGTCTCGTTGGGCTCACCTATCGATGCAACATCAATGGATTTTGTTTACCTCAGAGTGTTTACGCCCTGACTACGCGCAGCTTTCTGCCTCAAACGTTCGCTGTCAAAACATCATTCAGATGAAACCATCCCTCTCGCATAGCGAAATGGAAATTGCCATTAAAGCCATTAAGTCAGGAAATGCGAGTGCAGTGGTTGCCTCTAATAATATCGATTATGTCAACCAGGAGTTACTTCGCCAGTTAGGTGAGCAGTACGAGTGTGAAGTCTTTTTCGTTGAGGGCAGAGAGACCCAGTACCATTAATTAAGCTCAACAAAAAAACTACTGTCTTATACCTCCCAAATGGGAGGTTTTTTTTGCTTATCATTCCCTTCTCGTTCTCTATGTTGTTACCTATAGCTCATAAACTTATGACATGTTTAGATCAACCAAGTGTACAACATAGGAAGCATCATCAATTAATTTAAGCAATCGTTTGCTTTTTATCTGGAAGCTAAGATTAGTTCTGGTATGATGCCTGTCAAATCCGTGCTTCTGAGAGAAGAAACACGTTTATTTGCCGTTTGACTGATAGGATTGCCTCATGAGCCTCTCGAATCAAGTTCTCGCCGTTAACGACGATCTACCCATTCGCACTCACAAACCTGTACATAGTGGAAAAGTACGCTCTGTTTACTGGCTAACTGAAGAAGATAGCCGTCGCCTTATTGAAGAAAAGGGTTACGACGTTTCACCAGATGCACCACTCGCAATTATGGTGATCAGCGATCGCATTTCTGCATTTGACTGTATTTGGCATGCTGAAGGTGGGTTAAAAGGCGTACCTGGTAAAGGTGCTGCGCTTAATGCGATCTCTAATCACTGGTTTAAACTGTTTAAAGAAAATGGCCTAGCGGACAGCCATATTCTCGACATCCCTCACCCACTGGTTTGGATTGTTCAAAAAGCAAAACCAATCATGATCGAAGCTATTTGTCGTAAGTACATTACTGGCTCTATGTGGCGCGCTTATGAAAAAGGCGAACGTGAGTTTTGTGGCATTCAATTACCTGAAGGTTTGGAAAGAGATAAAGCCTTACCTAACCTATTGATGACACCATCTACCAAAGGCATTCTGAAAGGTATTCCAGGCGTACCGGAAGCGGACGACGTCAACATCACTCGTAAAAATATTGAAGATAACTACGCGGCGTTTAATTTCTCTAAACAAGAAGATATAGCACTGTACGAGAAGCTACTGAGCGATGGCTTTGGTGTCATTAGCGAAGCACTTGAGAAAGTCGATCAAATCTTTGTCGATACCAAGTTTGAATTTGGCTATGTTCATGATGCTGCGGGTAACGAAAAATTGATTTATATGGATGAAGTCGGCACACCAGACTCCTCTCGTATTTGGGATAACGAAGAATACCAAGCAGGTAAGATCGTGGAAAATTCCAAGGAAGGCTTCCGCCAGTTTCTCCTTAACCACTTTCCTGACCCAGATATTCTGTTAAATAAAGAACGTATGCCTGAGCGCGAAGCGCTTGCTCGCGACAATGAGTTACCACTTCAAGCCCTAATGGATATCTCGACAACCTATACAAGTATCGCAGAAAAAATTACCGGACAACCGATTCAACTTAGTGACAATCCAAAGCAAGAAATTATCGACATTCTTGGCTCACAATACGGTTTAATTGACTAATTCATATATTTAAAACGCCCTAACTTAGGGCGTTTTTTTGTTGAAGACTGCAGCAACTATCTGGCTTTATCTCACGCTATTGTTTCTTTGGCTATCACTCTTGTGAGCAAACAAAGATATAATAAGCGCACTTATTCGCAGACTGTAGCCAATTATGGATTTTGTCGCCTTATCGCGTATTAGTTTAAAACACCTAACCGTGCTTCACGTTATGCTCTCTACAAACAGTGTTACCCGTACTGCGGCTAGGCTATGTGTGACGCCATCAAGTGTCAGCAAAACCTTGTCTCAGTTGAGAGTTCAGCTCGATGATGAGCTTTTTTACCGCGAAGGTGCCCTACTGTTACCCACCTCTTTTGCTTTAAACATTGCACCTCAAATTCACGGTATTCTATCGAGCATGAACGGGATCCTTCATCAGGGTGAGTTCGATCCACACACCTACACTGGCACTATCTCACTGTCGATGCGAGAAAGTACCTTTGAGTTATTTGCGAATAAAATTGACCACATATGCCAGCAATTAAGTACAGCAAAACAGATTCATCTTTATGCCAAAGAACAGATGAACTTTGATGCATTGAGCCGAGGGCAAGTTGATTTTATGCTACTACCGCATGATATTAGCCAACCCCCAACACGTAGCCGAGAACTAATGTGGCAACAAATACTTACCGATAAAATGATCTGTTTGATGTCACCGAATCATCCGTTGGCCCAGAAAGAAGTCATTTCAATCGATGACTATCTGGCTTACCAGCACATTGGCATTCAAGATAACGATCTCTCTGAACCTTACTTCGAACAAAACCTGACCCAACAGTACCGCTCGCGCCATGTGACGATTTCAGTCTCAGACTTTGGCTCTGGTGCTGTGTTATGCCATCAGTCCGATCGAATATTGACATGTTCAAAAGCTTGGGCAGACAAAGCATTTCAAGCACAAGGGCTGGTACAAAAAGCACTACCCTTTGACTATGGACAAGTGGGATACAGCTTAGTCTGGAATGAAGCCAGTTTAAATCATCCTGCACTGCGTTGGCTTCATCAACAATTATTGGTTGTTAGTTAAATATATACGCTGGGTAAGAGAATCGGGTGTGAAATCAACTCACGTAGTGATTGGTAAAACGTATCCATTTGCAATTCACTGCACTTGGGCCAATTTAATGCTTCCCCCACCACTCCATGATGCTGAAATGCATTCAATCTCACGTTTATATTTTGAGGCAATTGGTTAATAAGGCGAGCCACTTGCACTACCTCCATATCCAAATCACTTTTGCTTGGAATATGCAGTAAACGCAGTTCATGTAACTTGCGATGATCTGCTAATAAACGAATGGAGTTGATGACTTTATGGTTGTCCCTCCCCACCAACCACTGATGTGTTTCGTTTTGCCACGATTTAAGGTCAATCATCGCGCCATCCAAGTAAGGCATCACTTTTTGCCAGCCTTGCTCCGAGAGATAGCCATTACTGTCAATAAAACAGGTAAGATGCTGAAGCTGTTCGTCCACTTTAATGGCACGAAACAGCTCAACAATAAAAGGTAGCTGCATCGTTGCTTCTCCGCCAGACACAGTAATGCCAGCGATGAAGTAGTGCTGCTTCCTGATAACTTGCAGCATCTCTCCCACGGAATAACGCTTAACCTTGGGACTAGCATGATGAGCGCAAACCTCAATACAGTGATCGCAATGAATGCATTTCGTTTCATCCCACATTACTTTTCGACCATTGCTGCTCACCGTTAAGGCTTGGCTTGGGCATCCAGAGACGCAGTCACCACAATGATTACAATGCTTGATGGTATGTGGGTTATGGCAGTTTTTACAATTGAAATTGCACCCTTGAAGAAAAATGACCAGACGATTGCCTGGCCCATCAACACATGAAAAATTGAGGATTCGACTCACGAATGCGCTTTTTTCCATGACACTCGCCTTACTTATAGATTGGTTTCGATTCCATACTGACAACTCGTGGCATCCTGTCGAGTATGCCAGTGTTGTTTGCCGCTTCTGCCCCCAAGAAGGTGGTATTGCTTCGCGACCCTTCTTCAGCAAACTTTTCAATATCTGATAGCTTAACCATATAGCCCGTTACGCGAACTAAATCATTCGAGGCCACATTCGCTGTGAATTCTCGATACCCAAATGTGATCGCGCCTTTACATAAGTTGAACATCGCTTCAGGGTTGGATTTTACCGTTTCATCAATGGTCAAAATATCACTGATACCTGAGGTGTAATATTGGTGATGTTGCGCCGTTGCCTGAATATAAGTTACAGGGTCAGGTTTTGTTCCATAAGGAATACGAACACCCGGTGTAACATCTTTATCTAGACTAATTCCACCTTGAGCATGCAACAATGCTTTGCCTTCAAGGCCATATTTAACAGGTGTGCTTTCAACAATCTGATGCAAAGTCTGAGAGATCCTGTGGCCCAGCTGATTCGCTTTTTCATCATGACCATACTTTGTTAAGTCACCCTGTTTATGCATCAGAATATTCACCGCTTCTGCCATGCCATAAATACCAAACATGGGTGCAAAGCGCTGCTCTTCAATCAATCCTTCTTGAGTCAAAAAACCTTTAAAGAAGTTTGATTCTTCATGCAAATGGCAACTACGCACATCAATTAACTCGGCCATCAAAGCACTGTATTTCGGAAGAAGATGGGTTAAGAAATCTTCTACGCCAGTCGCTAGCTTGGCAACTTCTTTCAGGTTCATTCGTACTAGCGTATTGGCTCCGCCACCTAAAGGAAGCGAATTGTAACAACTCACAATACCAAAGCGTTTATCGCCGTAACTTGCCGCATGAACTGGGTAATTCGCAATATGTGGTTTGCTACATTCACAGATATTTGAGCAAGCATGGCGCAGCAAATCATCTGGCGTGACCGCTGGGTCGTACATAAAAGTTAAATTTGGTGCAATTTGCTTCAGCTCAGCATCCACCTTTAGAATCGTACGACAGATAACATTGTCTGACGGGCCGATGTTTACGTGCATAAAGGCATCTGGCAAAGTTCGATCCAGCATGATCCAGAAACGCTTGAGCTTCACGTAAACTTGCTCTTCAGTCAGTTTTCCTACGTATGGAAGGAGCACATCATCAAGTTGACCAAGGTAGACCGGAATATTAGTGACTGAAGGCACGTGATGGTAAAGAATCGTCAATAAATTTAGCGCATCATCAAAATCTTCCGCCGGGCCAACTTCAAGGTATGTGGAACCTTGCTTAAGGTACTTGGCATAGTCAGGTAATACGTAGCGCGGCTTAAATGGTGCGTGGCCTTCGAACATGTCACACAAGATTCCCTGTGCCATCGCGGCGGTTATAGGCTCGGAAAGCTCCAAATATGGTAAGTTTGCCTCCGCTTCTAATGCCAGAAATTGATTTTTCTGTTTAGGATTGAGATGGGAATCGGTAACGATCTCTTGGATACGTTGTTGGAAACTATTAAGTAGAGTTGGCATAACGCATATTCCTTATTATTCATAAGGATTTTAAGTACTGACCAAAGGTTTCTACAAATGAAATATAGACAAGAACATTTTTCCAAATTGGAAATTTATAGTCAAAAGAAAGCCCAGTACAATAACTGGGCTTGAACAAAGCATCGTCGGATAGCTGTGATTAAAGTTTAAAGCGATTAATTTCTTGCTCTAATTCATGTGACAATTCAGAAAGCTGTGCCGCTTGTGATGCTGCGTCGTGCGCTTCATCGGCAAGATCGTTAGATACATCGCGGATACCAACCGTATTACGCGTGATCTCCGAAGTAACAGAAGCTTGCTCTTCTGCCGCAGAGGCAATTTGAGTCGCCATATCACTGATGCGCTCTACTGCTGCCTGAATTTGAGTCAGGCTAACAGCTGCTGAGTCAGCATCATTGACACTGGTACCTGCCAACTGGCGACTATCGCCCATAATACCGACAGCTTTCCCTGTTGTACCTTGCAATGTTTCGATCATTTGCTGAATTTCTTTTGTCGAAGCATGGGTACGTTGGCTCAAAACACGAACTTCATCAGCAACAACCGCAAAGCCGCGCCCTTGCTCTCCTGCACGTGCCGCTTCGATCGCAGCGTTCAACGCCAGAAGATTGGTTTGCTCTGCAATATCTTGAATAGTCGACAAAATAGTACTGATACTGTTTCCATGAGCTTCCAATTCTTGGATCACTTCAGTTGCGACCTGCACCTCTTGAGCAAGGTTTTGGATCGAACTTTGTGTTTGTACTACCTGTTCACCACCGTGGACACATGCCGACACCGCTTCAGATGAGCTCTGAGCTGTGTGGTCGGCATTGCCCGCTATCTCTTGAGTCGCGGCCGCCATTTCGTTGATCGCCGTAGCAACCATATTGATTTCATCTTGCTGATGACGGATTCGTGCGCTGCGCTCTTCTGCATGTTGCGCCGTTTGCTGCGCTTGTTCAGATAGTGATGCCGACACCAAACTTAGTTTGGATACCATAGTGTGCATGTTGCCGACAAAAGTGTTGAAATTCGTCGCCAGTTGACCGACTTCATCGTTACTGCGTGGTTCTAAACGTTGAGTTAGATCCCCTTCTCCAGAAGCAATTTCTTCCAAAGCTTTTGACACATGGCCAAGATCACGGAATAGGAAGTTCACTAACCACGACACAACGGCAATCACTAAAAGAGTGATCACAACTGCAGCAATAAACAGGCCTTGTAATAGTTCTGTATGCGCAGCCTCTTCAGTTGCGCGATCCATCTCAATAGCGAATATCCACTCCGTTCCAGGCACTTCTTTGAAGAAGTAGAGTTTTTCTTTCCCATTACGTTCCGTAGTTTCAATTCGACCTGATTTCGCTGATTTACTGATCAAACTTAGTGTCAATCGATTGTCTAGATCTGTTACAGGCTTTAATAGTAGATCTTTACTAGGATGGGCTAAAAACGTGCCGTCTTGAGCATCAATCAACATTGCATAAGCATTTGCACCAGCATCTAAGTTGATAACGTCGTTGATCAGCTGATCGATAAGAACATCGGCACCAACAACCCCAACAAACTGACCGTTCTTCCTTACAGGCTCTGCAATTGTCACTAAAAGAGCATTGGTAATAGCATCTTGGTATGCAGTCGTAATGATTTGCTTTCCTGCGCTGTCAGCATCTTTGTACCACGGACGAGAACGAGGATCATAACCAGCACGATTACGCTCTGGGTGAGAGCGATGCATTTCTCCAGCGGGTGTCCCTAGAAAAATATCATCAAAGCCACCAGCCTTGCGTGCTTGCTGCAGGTATGGCACGACATCACTTTCTAAACTGTAATCATTAAAGGCTCGAGCGATGTCTTTTCTGATCGAAATCCAATCCGAGATCCCTTCAGAAGCTGCCGTAGATAAGCTTTCTGCGCGAGAATACACCCCATTTCGAGTTTGCTTGAACAACTGATCAGCAGACAACCATGTAAGAGCACCAGCCATTAGCACAACTGCTAATAGGCTCGCACCGATTAATTTCTGTTTAAGCGTTAGTTTCATGTTGCGATAGATACAATATTTATATGAAAGCGCGCATGTTATAGACAACAAACAAATGTTGCACGCATTTTTTTATAAAATCACTTGAAAAGTAAGCCATTGTATTATAGGCAAAATATTGACGTCAGACGTTTGTCGGATATAAACAATCTACGCAACTGTTCTAACTTGAGAAATAGAAAAAGCCCGGTAATAGCCGGGCTTTGAATCAGGAATTTTTGTCAGAATTATTAAGGTAATAAGCATCAAGCAGTTCTTTGCCATAATAGACTTCTGTTTGCATGTGGAAAACAAACAATAACAGCGTGAGTATTCCACAAATCAGGTTCACTCGACTTATCACCACTTTACGTCGCTGCTCAGAATAAATAGCAATAGAAATACCAACAAGAACAAATGGATAAATAAAAAGCATTGCTAGCAAACCTGCAAGATAATTGGATATTGCCATAGGTGTGTCCATGCCCATAACGCCCTCCTTAAATCCACTTAATCAATTAGCAAAAACGATAACCTCAATTTATATAAGTTTTCATCTTAAGTCCGAGACGTCGTCGACAGTAAAGCGCCCGCACTCACAAAAACGCTACCAGATAAGCGATTAAATAACTTAGCTCGGCCTTTTGCTAGGATCCAGTTTGATGACTTCGCGCCAAGAGAAGCGTAGAGTAACAACCAACTTAACTCCATCACCATGAAGGTGCTAGCAAAAATCAGATACTGTTGGAACATAGGTTCCGTCGGTGAAATGAACTGAGGGAAAAGTGCTGTAAAAAACAAGATGGCTTTGGGGTTACTCGCACCAACAATAAAGCCACTGACATAGTGCTCTAAAGCGTTTTTCTCCTGAACTTCTCCTTGCTTTGACAGTTCATATTGCTCCTCTTTAGAGAAAATCGCTTTTGCCCCCAAATAAATTAGGTATGCAGCTCCCGTATATTTGATGATATTGAAGACCAATTCAGAAGAAGCAATCACGACCCCTAAGCCAGTAAATGAAAGGCTAAGAATGATGGTAATTGCTGTTAAGCTCCCTAACGCCGTATAGGTACCACTGCGCATCCCCTGCGTCACCCCTTTTGTCATACACAATAAGGAGCTAGGGCCTGGTGACGCTGTTAAGATTAAGACAGCTAAAAAATAAAGAATCCAAGTATCTACACTCATTAGTGTTCCTCCATTAACACTATGATTTCACGAATCTTTAATTGAACAAATTTCCAACATTATGTAAACATTTTTTTCTTAAAGCATAAAAAAACCGAGCATTTCGCTCGGTTTTTATGACTAGCTAAGAAGATTATTCTTCAGATGTCACATCATCTGAACCTTCAGAGGAAGTTTCAGCATCAGTTGTTGCTGCTGCAACTTCCTCGCCTTCTTCACCTTCTGGTAATTCTACTTCTTCAACTTCATCGATTCGTTGTAAACCAACAACGTTCTCGTCTTCAGCGGTACGAATTAACGTGACACCTTGAGTATTACGACCCACTTGACTTACTTCAGCCACACGGGTACGAACCAGAGTACCAGCGTCGGTGATCATCATCATCTCGTCGCCTTCTTCTACTTGTACCGCGCCAACAACAGGACCATTACGCTCAGAAACCTTGATAGACACAACGCCCTGAGTCGCACGACCTTTTGTTGGGTATTCAGCAAGTTCAGTACGTTTACCGTAACCGTTTTGTGTCACTGTCAGAATGTCACCTTCGTTTGAAGGTACAATCAATGATACCACTTGGTCTTCATCCGCCAGTTTCATACCGCGTACACCAGCAGCGGTACGACCCATCGCACGAACTTTATCTTCACTAAAGCGAACCACTTTACCCGCTTTCGAGAACAGCATGATGTCGCTTTCGCCGTTAGTAATATCAACGCCGATGAGAGAATCATCATCACGTAGGTTAACTGCAATCAGACCGTTTGAACGAACATTCGCAAACTGGTTAAGTGGCGTTTTCTTAACAGTACCATCGCCCGTCGCCATAAAGATGAATTTATCTTCAGAGAATTCATCCACAGGTAGGATCGCAGTAATACGCTCACCTTCTTCAAGTGGAAGAATATTCACGATTGGCTTACCACGAGCAGTACGGCTCGCTAATGGTAATTGATACACTTTCAGGCGGTAAGTCTTACCACGTGTAGAGAAACATAAGATGTTGTCGTGAGTATTCGCAACAAGCAAGCGCTCGATGTAATCCTCTTCTTTCATCTTAGTTGCACTCTTACCTTTACCACCACGACGCTGTGCTTCGTAATCGCTTAGGATTTGGTACTTAACGTAACCTTCGTGAGAAAGAGTCACAACTACGTCTTCACGTGCAATCAGCTCTTCCATGTCGATGTCATGGCTCGCTGCAGTGATTTCAGTGCGGCGAACATCACCAAATGCATCACGAACAGATTCTAACTCTTCACGAATCACTTCCATTAGACGCTCTGTGCTTGCAAGAATATGCATCAGCTCTTTAATTTCGTCTAACAGCGCTTTGTATTCGTCTAAGATCTTCTCATGCTCTAGGCCTGTCAGTTTGTGTAGGCGTAGATCAAGAATTGCTTGCGCTTGAGTTTCCGTTAGGAAGTATTGACCATCACGGATACCGTATTGCTCTTCTAGCCAATCTGGGCGAGCAGCATCAGTACCTGCACTTTCAAGCATTGCAGCAACGTTACCAAGATCCCAGCCACGAGCAACTAAACCAGCTTTTGCTTCAGCAGGTGTTGCTGCATTACGAATCAGTTCGATGATTTCATCGATGTTCGCAAGAGCAAGAGCAAGAGCTTCAAGGATATGAGCGCGATCACGTGCTTTCTTAAGTTCGAAGATAGTACGACGTGTAACAACTTCACGGCGGTGATCAACGAAGCACTTCAACATATCTTTTAGGTTGAATAGCTGAGGCTGACCATTGTTCAGTGCAACCATGTTGATGCCGAAAGTCGTTTGCAGCTGAGTTTGTGCGTATAGGTTGTTTAGAACCACTTCACCTACTGCATCACGCTTACATTCAATAACAATACGCATACCGTCTTTATCAGACTCATCACGTAGTGCACTGATGCCTTCTACTTTCTTATCTTTAACCAGTTCAGCAATCTTTTCGATCAGACGTGCTTTGTTAACTTGGTAAGGAATCTCAGTAACAATAATGGTTTCTTTACCATTCTTGTCTGTTTCTACTTCCGCTTTAGAGCGCATGTAGATTTTGCCGCGGCCAGTTTTGTACGCGTCTACGATGCCTTTACGGCCACTGATTAGTGCTGCCGTCGGGAAGTCAGGACCAGGAATGTAGTCCATTAGCTCATCAATAGTGATCTCTTCATTATTGATGTATGCAAGACAGCCATCAATCACCTCAGTTAGGTTATGAGGTGGAATGTTGGTTGCCATACCTACTGCGATACCAGAAGCACCGTTAACCAATAGGTTAGGAATTTTTGTAGGAAGAACTGCTGGGATTTGTTCCGTACCATCATAGTTAGGTACGTAATCCACAGTTTCTTTATCTAGATCTGCCAAAAGTTCATGGGCAATTTTTGCCATGCGAACTTCGGTATAACGCATTGCCGCTGCGGAATCGCCATCGATCGAGCCAAAGTTACCTTGACCATCGACTAGCATGTAACGTAATGAGAACGGCTGAGCCATACGTACAATTGTGTCGTATACAGCACTATCACCATGTGGGTGATATTTACCGATTACGTCGCCGACAACACGAGCAGATTTTTTATATGGTTTGTTCCAATCGTTGCCTAGTACGTTCATCGCGAAAAGAACGCGTCGATGTACTGGTTTTAGGCCATCACGCACATCTGGAAGAGCACGACCAACGATGACGGACATCGCATAGTCTAGGTATGAACCTCGTAGCTCATCTTCAATGTTTACGGGCGTGATCTCTTTAGCTAGATCGCTCATAGAGCCATTATCCCTCTATCTGTAGATCGTATGTACAATACGTTTAAGGTGCAAAAATATAACACACAATTCGCCAGTTCGGCATTACTTTCCCTCTCCTTTTATCAGGTTGTGAGCTTGGTTGTGAATCAAATGACGAGAAAATGCACACTTTGATCTTATCTTGCTGATTATTGGTTATATTTGCACCAATGCATAATAAAAATCTAACAACCTATGGTATGAGCCAACCCAGACGCTATAATGCGAACTCCGATTCAGGGAAGCACTAACTATCAGAAGACGTTATGACAAATACACAAAACGTAGACCCAAACGAAATTAAAAAATTTGAAGATATGGCCTCACGTTGGTGGGATTTAGAAGGCGAGTTCAAGCCCCTTCACCAAATTAACCCATTGCGGCTGGGTTACGTTTTACAAAAAGCAGATGGCTTATTTGGTAAGACAGTACTAGACGTAGGTTGTGGTGGTGGCATCTTGGCAGAAAGCATGGCAAAGGAAGGCGCCACTGTAACCGGATTAGACATGGGCAAAGAGCCATTAGAAGTTGCTCGCCTCCATGCTTTAGAAACCGGCACTAAGCTCGAATACATACAAAGCACCATTGAAGAGCACGCTAAAGAAAATGCGGGTAAATACGATGTGGTTACCTGTATGGAAATGTTGGAGCACGTTCCTGACCCACTCTCTGTCATTCGTTCATGTGCTCAGCTAGTAAAACCTGAAGGTCATGTTTTCTTCTCAACGCTAAACCGAAATTTTAAATCATATCTGTTCGCAATTGTTGGCGCAGAAAAGCTATTGAAGATTGTTCCTGAAGGTACACATGACCATGAAAAATTTATTCGCCCTTCAGAATTGATCAAAATGATCGATCAAACTGATCTTATTGAGCAAGGTATCACAGGGTTGCACTACAACCCATTGAATGACACGTATAAACTTGGTCGGAATGTCGATGTAAATTACATTGTCCATACACAAAAATTCTGATCTCAATATATGCAATTCAATCGAAGGCGGTAGCACAAAGTGGCCGCCTTTTTTAGTTATTTGAATCACAATTTCGAGGCTTTGATTCCAAAATAATCAGCTCGATCATCACTACCAATTTTCCCTAAAGATCAAGAAATTTTTTTTTGTTTATGGTTAAGAAAAAACCGATCTAAAAGGAACGCTTTTCTGCTGCTAAATACCACCGTAGATCTTAAGTTAGTAGATACTTACTGTTTTTTTTAATTTTGTTAGTTATCCACAAGTCTTCCAAGATCTGTTCCTTGAAAAACTACTCTCATAGCACTATCTTGTAACCCGAAAACCAAATCACCCCTATATGTTGTGTTTGCACTACAATATAAAGATAGATTTTGATCACAAAGCCGCTATCTAATTTACAAGAATTACACAAAAACACGGCTTTCATCAGTTTTGTTAGGGAAATGAAGCAGAATGAACCAACAACTAACCGTCACTAAGCGTGATGGACGAAAAGAAAGTATTGATCTGGAGAAACTTCATCGCGTAATCACTTGGGCCGCAGAAGGCCTAGATAACGTGTCCGTTTCTCAAGTTGAACTACGTGCTCACATTCAGTTCTACGATGGCATCACCACAACAGATATTCATGAAACCATCATTAAATCTGCTGCGGATCTGATCTCAGAAGAGACGCCTGATTACCAATATCTTGCTGCTCGCCTTGCTGTCTTCCACCTACGTAAAAAAGCCTATGGCCAATATGAGCCACCAACGCTTTATGATCACGTAGCGCGTTTGGTAGACATGGGTAAATACGACAAGCATATTCTCGAAGACTATACAAAAGCAGAATTGGACGAGCTTGATGCGTACATCGACCACAAGCGCGACTTAGACTTCTCTTACGCGGCAGTAAAGCAGTTAGAAGGTAAGTACTTTGTTCAAAACCGCGTATCGGGTGAAATCTACGAAAGTGCTCAGTTCCTGTACATCCTCGTTTCAGCGTGCCTGTTTGCAAATTACCCGAAAGAAACGCGCCTTAGCTACATCAAGCGTTTCTATGATGCGACATCTACATTTAAGATTTCGCTACCAACACCAATCATGTCTGGTGTACGTACCCCTACTCGTCAGTTCAGCTCATGTGTGCTGATCGAGTGTGGTGACAGCCTTGACTCTATTAATGCGACAGCAAGCTCAATTGTACGTTACGTTTCTCAACGTGCGGGTATTGGTATCAACGCGGGTCGTATTCGTGCACTAGGTTCTGAAATCCGTGGTGGTGAAGCATTCCACACTGGCTGTATTCCTTTCTACAAATACTTCCAAACAGCGGTTAAATGCTGTTCTCAAGGCGGTGTGCGTGGTGGTGCAGCTACTGTGTTCTACCCACTATGGCACGGTGAAGCTCGTTCACTCTTAGTTCTTAAGAACAACCGTGGTGTTGAAGAGAACCGTGTACGTCACATGGACTACGGTGTGCAGTTGAACAAACTGATGTACCAACGTTTAGTTGAAGGTGGCAACATCACACTATTCTCACCATCAGATGTTCCGGGTCTGTACGACGCATTCTTCGAAAACCAAGAAGAATTCGAACGTCTATACGTGAAATACGAAAACGATCCGTCTATTAAGAAAGAGACGGTTAAAGCTGTTGAAATGTTCACATTGTTGATGCAAGAACGTGCATCAACAGGTCGTATCTACATTCAGAATGTGGACCACTGTAACACGCACAGCCCATTCGATTCAGAAGTTGCACCAGTTCGTCAGTCAAACCTATGTTTGGAAATCGCATTGCCGACTAAGCCTCTAACGAACGTTGAAGACGATTCAGGCGAAATTGCATTGTGTACACTGTCTGCATTTAACTTGGGTGTCATTAAGTCTCTAGATGACTTTGAAGAACTTTCTGAGCTTGTGGTTCGGGCACTGGATGCACTGCTTGATTACCAAGACTACCCACTGCCAGCTGCATACAAATCGTCCATGAACCGTCGTACGCTTGGGGTTGGTGTGATTAACTTCGCTTACTACTTAGCGAAAAATGGTGTGAAGTATTCCGATGGTAGTGCAAATGGCCTAACCCACCGTACGTTTGAAGCCATCCAGTACTACTTATTGAAAGCATCTGTTGAACTTGCGAAAGAACAAGGTAAATGCCCATCGTTTGATGAAACTAACTATGCGAAAGGCCTATTACCTATCGATACTTACAAAAAGGATATCGATCTAATTTGTGAAGAAGAACTTCATTATGATTGGGATGGCCTACGTCAAGATATCATGGAACATGGTCTGCGCAACTCAACATTAACTGCGCTAATGCCTTCTGAAACTTCTTCTCAGATTTCAAACGCGACAAACGGCATTGAACCACCACGTGGTTACGTATCTGTGAAGGCATCAAAAGATGGTATTCTGAAGCAGGTTGTACCGGACTTTACTGAGTTGAAAGACAACTACGAGCTACTTTGGGATATTGGGTCTAACAACGGTTATTTGCACCTTGTTGGCATCATGCAGAAGTTTGTCGACCAAGCTATCTCTGCCAATACCAACTACGACCCTAGCCGTTTCGAAACCGGTAAAGTACCGATGAAGAAACTGCTGCAAGATCTTCTGACCGCCTATAAGTTTGGTGTAAAAACGCTTTATTACCATAACACTCGTGACGGCGCGAAAGACGATCAAAAAGACGCAGTACAAGCACAAGACGATGATTGTGCAGGCGGCGGTTGTAAGATCTAATCACCAAGCTTAACAGAATGACAGCCTCCCACATTAGGGAGGCTTTAAAGGAATTGAGGCACCATGGCTTACAGTACTTTTAACAGAAATAAAAATGACCAACTAAAAGAACCAATGTTTCTTGGTCAATCAGTCAACGTTGCACGTTACGACCAACAGAAATTCGAGATCTTCGAAAAACTTATTGAGAAGCAACTTTCTTTTTTCTGGCGTCCGGAAGAAGTAGATGTATCTAGCGACCGTATCGACTACAACAAGTTACCTGATCACGAAAAACACATTTTCATCTCTAACTTAAAATACCAAACACTACTGGATTCAATTCAAGGTCGTAGCCCAAACGTAGCGCTACTACCACTCGTTTCTCTGCCTGAAGTTGAAACATGGATTGAGACATGGTCTTTCTCAGAGACAATCCACTCACGCTCATACACTCACATCATCCGTAATATCGTGAATGATCCAGGTATCGTCTTTGATGATATCGTAGAGAATGAACACATCTTAAAACGTGCAGAAGACATTTCTCACTATTACGATGATCTGATTAAGCTAACGAACGATTACCATCGCTACGGTGAAGGTACTCACCATATCAATGGTGAAGAAGTCTCTATCAAGCTTCATGACCTAAAGAAAAAGCTATACCTTTGCTTAATGTCCGTTAACGCACTAGAAGCGATTCGTTTTTATGTCAGTTTCGCTTGCTCTTTTGCGTTTGCAGAGCGTGAGTTGATGGAAGGTAATGCGAAGATCATCAAGCTTATTGCACGTGACGAAGCGCTTCACCTAACAGGCACGCAGCACATGATTAACTTACTGCGTAACGGTCAAGATGACTTCTCATTCATGCAAGTTGCTGAAGAGTGTAAACAAGAGTGTTTCGACCTGTTTAAAGCAGCGGCTGAACAAGAAAAAGAATGGGCAGAATACCTATTCAAAGATGGTTCAATGATTGGCCTAAACAAAGACATTTTATGCCAATACGTTGAATACATTACAAACATTCGTATGCAAGCTGTAGGCTTAGGTGTCGCTTATCCTGACGCAACATCAAACCCTATTCCTTGGATAAACTCATGGTTATCATCTGACAATGTTCAAGTAGCCCCTCAAGAAGCTGAAATTTCTTCTTACTTGGTTGGCCAAATTGAAAGTGATGTCAAAGTAGATGACTTTAAGGACTTCGAACTGTAATGCCAACAATCAAAATCAATCGTATTACGACTATCGAATCAAACCCGTCTAATACTATCTTAGAAACCTTAGAGAGTGCGGGAGTCCAACCTGAATATAATTGCCGCGATGGTCACTGTGGCGCTTGTCGCTGCACCCTTATTTCAGGTGAAGTTGAATACGTTGGTTTTGCAATGGCTTACACTCAAGGCCAAGAAATTCTTCCTTGTATATGCAAAGCAAAGACCGACATCGAGTTAGATGACGTCATCTATAAGCTTAAGGAAAAACGTGCATAGTTATGCACTATAAGAAACCAATAATAACGAAGGCCAGACTATGTGCTGGCCTTTTTAATACCTGATAGAAACTCGTCTGCAGTCAACATTGATACGGGTTTGGCCGCGATCTCTCGTCCATCATCATCGAATAACGATAATCGATAGCCTTGATTACTCATGCGGGAGCCAAGTTCTGGCGCACGACGCCACATTGAAATCACATCAAAAAACTCGCTACTAAGTGCCTCTCCCAAAACAACTTTTTGACTTGACACTTGATACTGAACTTGAATCTTTGACTGATGAAACATGCCCGCTCCTCACAATAGAACCACTGATGAACTCTCAGTTTAAGCAGATTTGTATTAAATGCACGTCGCAAAGTGAAGACATTTTAGCCTTCCATTAAAAATCATTCGTTTAGCACTTAGACCAAATTGTCATAAAAAAAACATATGAAACCCAATTGGTAATATAGAGCATATTCATTCACTTATTGTCAAACGCAAAGCGGGTGTCATTTGACACCCGCTCGCTTTTCATATACCGCTTTCTAACACTATGATCCAATAACACTTTGCGGCACAAACATTTCTTTTTCTGATTTTAAAGAACTGTAACGCACAAAAATGGGCTTTGATGAAAGGTAACGACGCAACATATCCGCTGCGACTGTTGAAATCACTAACCTCTGTTCTTTTTTCGAATACGTTCGATTAAATTGTAGCTTTTGTCCCCACTCACCTTCTGGAGCTGCTAGTGCTACAGTAAACGTATCTTCCACTACTTTCCCTGTCACCAGAGCCAGATCAGTCGCACACTTTTCACGAGTGGCGCCGGCAAGCGCAAAGGTTGCAGCCAGATGATCACTTTCTTCATTGCCTAGTTGCACTCGGTGCCCCAATACCCAGCCATGGCCACAGTATGTCGCAACATGATCATCTTCATGTAACCAATTTGATAACCAACCGAATGTCGACTGTTCGGTGATCGCCAGTGATTGTTTTCTATGTTCAATCAAACTACCAAGGTGAGCTAACATCGGCTCATCAACACTCACGACGTGTGTTTCAATTAAATTAAATAGGAGCTGCATTAACTTAGATCGATTTTCAACATCGTTCACAGGACCGAACAGCTTTACTTCAATGAATGGGAGGTAAGAGCGATAGCCAAGAGTATAACCCGCCGGTAGTTCAACTTTATCTAACTTATCCGACAATGCAGACTCTGATGTGCCAAAAGTATAGAGACGACTACACTCCTCGCCAGTTACATGTGGAAATAAATTTTTTAAATCTGGCAAGATTTGTTCATCGACCATGCGCTTAAATTCTTTTGGCACGCCCGGCGTAAAATAGAACAAACAATCATTGATGTGCATCTTGAACCCACACGCTGTGCCTATTGGGTTATCTAAAATCTGGCACGACTTCGGTAAGGTTGCTTGTTTTATATTGCTTTCCGGCATGGTGACACCGCGCTGAGCGAAAAACGCTTCTAATCTGTCGCGCCATTCGGGAAAGACCACAAGCTCCTGCTCCGCAACGTTTGCGGCAGCTTCTGCACTGAGATCATCACTTGTCGGCCCAAGACCGCCATTAACAATCACAACATCGGTATTGAAACTAAGCATTAACAGCTCTTCCATTAACGATGCCATTGCATCGCCAACCGTAGAACGTTTAATAAGCGAGAAACCGTGAACAAAGAAACGCTCAGACAACCATGCAGCATTGGTATCTAAAATATCTCCATGGAGAACTTCTTCTCCTGTACTAAGCATTGCGATCTTCAACATCATTGTTTCCTTTTTATACTTATTTAGACCAAGATTATATACCTAACTTCCGCCAACATGCAGTAAGTATGCTGGTTTAAAAAGATTGAGCGAAGCCTTGTATAGGCTCATTCTTATACCCAAAAATTATCACTCAAAACTCGGTTTATTACTTCTGTTATATACATTGTTAAAACTATCTTAAACAAAGTTCACGGTACATATTTCATTTTTCATCAATTTTCCGGTTTCCATTCTTTTGGCTTTGTATGATAATTGTGAACCTGATCATTAAAACTATAAGATTGTGGAGTTTTCCGTGTATAAAAAACACATCGCTGCCCTGATGTTGTCTGTTTCAACCTGCGCTAATGCAAGTACATTTGATTCCAACCAACATATCGAATTTTCATACACGGTAGATCAACCAGATACTTTCGAGATTTACAATCACTCATATCAGTATGAGGCTCAACCAAGTTATATCTTGGGTTTAACTGAAGGTGATTTAAAATTAGAAGAGCCATCTTTACCTAAATACCTGCAAGTTCAGGATGGGAAAGATTGGGATTATCTTATGGGGCAAACCTACACGATTTTGGGGTTAAGTGTTGCTACAGTAGGTTTGATGACGCTATTGCCTGAATCAATCACCAAATGGGATGAAGAGTCCCGTGACTTAAGTAAACTTGGTAGTAAGTGGAAAGATAATGTTTCTGAAGGCCCAGTATGGGATCGCGATGAGCACTTTCTAAACTACATCATGCACCCATATTTTGGCGGTGTGTACTACACTGCTGCTCGTCACGCTGGATTCAATGAGTTTGAATCTTTCGTTTACTCTGCAACCATGTCGACATTCTTCTGGGAGTATGGCGTAGAAGCATTCGCAGAAGTTCCTTCATGGCAAGATATCTTCATCACGCCGTTTTTCGGTGCGGTCGTGGGTGAATTGATGTTTGAAGCTGAGCAAAACATCGTTTCGACAGGCGGTGAAGTTTGGGGCTCAGAAACAATGGGTGATGTAACATTATTTTTCTTAAACCCAGTTGGCCATATTCATGGTTGGGTGACTGACTCTTGGGGTGGCAGTGCAGACTTCCAGTTCAGCAGCAAACCTTGGTTTGGTAATCAAGATGCCGCTCAATTTGCCATGGATGCTGGCGCAAGCTACGATTCTCAGTTCTATGGTGTAGAACTAAAAATTGCTTTTTAATCAAAGTAATTTGTCTTCTTTAGAATACAAAAAAGCGGCTAAGCCGCTTTTTTTGTGTCCAAGGTTTAATATTCAATAATTGGCTTACTAATTAGGTTAAAAAATTGACCTGTATCAAATCTTATAACCACTCAACTTCTACACTGAAACCAGAAACTTAATAAAAATAAGTCCCTACAATTCAGGAGGCCTGCTATGAACAGCACTTTTATCGTCAATTTCGTCGGTAAAGCGACGCCAGCCACCATTAAGCAACTTGCTGCCACAACTCATGAAAACGACGGGAAATGGTTAATCAGTAAAGTGAACTTTATTGA
This sequence comes from Vibrio sp. TRT 21S02, assembly GCF_050113675.1. Classification (NCBI taxonomy): domain Bacteria; kingdom Pseudomonadati; phylum Pseudomonadota; class Gammaproteobacteria; order Vibrionales; family Vibrionaceae; genus Vibrio; species Vibrio sp. TRT 21S02. The sequence goes on along the minus strand of NZ_JBNJOI010000001.1, from coordinate 353,016 downwards.
AGATCAAGTCGCGGCCGTTATCAAGATTGAACTCCCCCAAGACAATGAAGAAACGGTAAAAGAGGCCTTTCGTAATCAACCTGAACTTCTCGTGCAGTTTGTCGATTCTGATCTTCATGGGCACCACGAAGATACAATTTATCAACTTCGTCTTGACTCCAATGACCGAGCTGGGATTGTGAATGAAATCACTCACGTCTTAGATGGCCAAGGCATTAGTATTCTTGATATGGACTGTCAGCGAGTTTTCATCGCCGGTGGTGGTGGCGTTAGCTCTAGCCTATTCACCGCAAACATGGCCATTAAATTGCCAAGCGAAGTCGATATTCAAGATGTAGCAAATGAACTAGAGTCTTTGAGTGAAGATACGCGAGTAATGCTCGAAGCTTAATTAAACAAAAGATAAACAAAGAGCAGCCAATAGGCTGCTCTTTTTGTATGTTAATCCAATTATTTGATAGTCCACTGAGACAGTGAGCGTTTAAAGTCTGAATAGTCAAACTCATTCAGTTTTTGGATATCGCCATTTGAGCGCTCACAATACACCGACGGCATACGAAGGCCATTAAACCAATTAAGCTTTACCATGGTGTAACCTGCACTATCTAGAATATGCAGACGCTGACCAATCTCTAGTGGTTGGTCAAAGTTCGCCACACAGAATTGATCGCCAGCCAAACAAGAGCATGAACCAATGACATATTCGTGCTCGCCGTTTTCTGATGCTTCAAAAATCGACGCTGGCTCGTTATAAATCAGAGTATCCAAGCGGTGCGCTTCGGTTGCCGAATCCACAATCGCAGTCTTCTTCACGTTTTCAACAATATCAACCACAGTAACTACAAGATCCGTAGTCTTAGTAATGATGGCTTCACCCGGCTCTAGGTACATTTGTACCCCATGCTTTTCAGAGAACGATTTCAGCGTTAGCCCTAGTTTTTCGACGCCATAACCAGGCCATGTGAAGAACACACCGCCTCCCATACTGACCCAATCCAACTTATCTAGGTATTCACCAAACTGTTCAGAGATCGAATCCAATAGACCGATAAACGCATCCACATCTTTGTTCTCGCAGTTCATGTGGAACATCACACCATCAATACCATCGAAGATTTCTGGTTTGATATGATCGGCTTGAACGCCTAAACGAGAAAACTGACGTGCAGGGTTTGCCAAGTCTTGACCCGCGTAGCTTACACCCGGGTTAAGGCGAAGACCGATAGACGCTTTGCCTTCAACGATATGGCGGTAAGCCGCTAGCTGTGACTGCGAGTTGAAAATCATTTTGTCACAGATATCCGCCACTTCGCGTACGTCATCTTCGCTGTAGCCCACACTGTATGCGTGGGTTTCACCACCGAATGTTTCATAGCCAAGTTTTACTTCAAACGGGCCTGAACTTGTCGTGCCGTCTAAGTAAGGCTTAATGATGTCAAACACACCCCACGTCGAGAAACACTTCAGCGCAAGCACTAGCTTAACGCCAGAAATCTCTTTGAGCTGCTTCGCTTTCTCTAGGTTCTCAATCAACTTATCTTCGTTGATCATAAAGTATGGGGTTTTAAGTTCTTCTTTCTTAAATGTCATTTCTATACGCACTCAAGCAGCATCTAACAGATGGATAAGGAAAATTAGTTGATTGGTGTGATTTAGTTTAATTTTGTCCTGTCCGAACGCAGTGAGTTACAAAATCAAACTAAATGATACCAACACCTTAAGGTAGCAATCGCTAAAAAGGGAACAGTCCTTGTCCCCTTTAATAAGTAATCAGACCAAAGGCCAGTTCTTATTTATTAAGCTCGTGGATCAATGGTAATCCTTGACCCGCTTCAAGCTCCTGAACATGCCAATCTAGACCAATGCTAGGCATAGTTTCTAGGAATGGGTCTGGGTTTAGCTGCTCCATGTTGAACACACCTTTATCTGCCCATTCACCACGGAAGAACTGAAGCGCAGCTGTGATCGCTGGTACACCTGTCGTGTAAGAGATCGCTTGGTGCTCAACATCTTCGTATGCAACTTCGTGATCCGCATTATTGTAGATAAACACACTACGCTCTTTGCCATCTTTCTTGCCTTGCACCCAAGTACCGATACACGTTAAACCCGTGTAGCCCGGTGCTAGTGATGTTGGATCTGGCAATAGTGCTTTTAGTACGTGTAGCGGTTGTACCACTGTACCGTCGTGCAGAGTAAGCGGGTCTGGGCTTAATAGACCGATATCACGCATTACGTTGAAGTAGTTAAGGTAACGGTCACCAAAACCCATCCAGAATTCAATGCGTTTGGCTGGGATGAATTCTTGCATTGAACGAACTTCATCGTGCGCCATTGAGTACACTTTGTGTGACCCACAGTTCGGGAAATCAAACTCTAGCATGCGGGAATGACAAGGTACTTGTTTCCACTCTTCGTTTTCCCAGTAGAACGAGTCGCCTTGAATTTCCAGCATGTTGGTTTCAGGATCAAAGTTAGTCGCGAACTTCTTACCATGGTCACCTGCGTTAACGTCCATTACGTCGATGGTATCAATTTCATCGAACAAGTGTTTCACCGCATACGCTGCGAATACGGATACTACGCCTGGATCGAAACCAGCACCTAAAATACCTGTAATGCCCGCTTCTTTAAACTTCTCACGGTAACCCCATTGCCAATCATAAGCTTGCGGTACTTGCTGACCTTCAGAACACAGGTCAACAGCGACGGATGTATCTAAGTATGAAACTTTCGCTTGGTAACATGCTTCCATAATGGTCATGTTAACCCAAGGAGGGCCTGCATTAATAACCAAGTCAGGCTGAACATCTTTAATAAGAGCAACCAGTGCATCAACATCGTCAGCGTTAACAGCACGAGATTCTAGCTTCTTAGATGGGTCTTTCAGGTTGTTTTTCTTTTGAATCGATTCAATGATCTTTTCACATTTTCCAACCGTACGTGACGCAATGGTGATATCACCCAATACGTCATTGTTCTGTGCTGCTTTATGCGCAACAACCCAACCAACACCACCTGCACCAATTTGAAGAATTGCCATTATTCCCTACCCTTATTACGCCAGCTCAACTGCTAGCTGGTTGATATCATTTAAAAGTTTTTCAAAGTCTGACAGAGCCAGACATGGATTTAAGATCGTAAATTTCAGCGCCGATTTCCCATCGACGGTTGTTTCACCAAGCACAGCAATACCGCGCACCAAGGCTTCAATACGGACTTGCTGATTCAACTTATCCAGATCTTGACCGTTGAATGTAGTGCGGAACAGTACGGTTGAAAGTGAAGGTTCGGCTAACAACTCAAAGCTTTGGTGGTTACGTACAAGCTCCGCTACGTCCTGTGTTTGAACAAGCAGATGATCGTACATCTCTCCGAGCGCTGTCGGACCTACACTTTGCATCGTCATAAAGACTTTTAATGCGTCAAAGCGTTTGGTGGTTGCGATTGATTTGTCCACCAAATTAGGCAGCTCATCGTGCTCGCGATTTAGATATTCTGCGTGGTGAAGTAAGAATTTAAAGTTCGCCTTGTCTTTAACCAGCACAGCACCACAACTGATTGTTTGGTAAAACAACTTATGAAAATCAACGCTGACAGAATCGGCACGCTCTATTCCTGCTAAACGAGATTTTTGCTTACTGAGAATGAGTGCGCCGCCATAGGCACCGTCTACATGCATCCACAACTGGTGCTTTTCAGCAACATTCGCAATGGTAGTAAGGTCATCAATTGCGCCATGATCCGTGGTGCCCGCAGTACCAACAACGGCAAATGGAATCAAACCTTGCGCTTTTGCATCAGCGACTACCGCATCAAGTTGCGAAGCATCCATCGTACCGTCAGGATTAGCAGTAACCGTCAGTACGGCTTTCTCACCCAACCCCATCCACGATGCTGATTTTTGAACGGTAAAATGTGCATTCTCAGAACATACAATACGCAGTTTGTCTGCATACTCAGGTAAACCTAGCTTCTGGATAGAATGACCACTCAACTTATCAGCAATCCAATCTCTTGCGAGCATCAGGCCCATTTGGTTGCTCTGAGTACCGCCACTGGTAAAAATGCCGTCTGCCTTTTCACCAAGTTGATACTTATCGCACAACCAATTCACCACCTTTTGTTCAACATAGGTTGCTGAAGAGGCTTGATCCCATGAGTCCATTGATTGGTTCAATGCTGCAATCATTGCTTCTGCTGCAATTGCAGGCATCAGAGGTGGTGTATGAAGGTGAGCAATACAATTTGGGTGTTGGGTGAAAATGGCATTTTTCGCCACAAGCTCGGTCGTACCGTCAATCACCTCTTTGAGGCTAGTTGTCGAGGCATCTAGATTCGCCGCATTTATCTGAGCTTCAAGAAGCTTAGGATCCATACCTGAATATGGTTTATCCACCATTTCAAATAACTGTTTCATCGCCACTGTGGTGTGGTTCATTACAGAAGCAAACTCATTCGCACCATCTTCACCAGTGTGAACAAAATGTTTTTTCCACTCTGAGTTAGGTAGAGGCTCAACTAAACTTCCACCAGCAATCAAAATCGCCTCTTCCATCACACGCAGTGCAAAGTCAATTTGTTCGAATGAAATGATCAGTGGAGGCAAAAAACGGATCACAGATCCCTCTCTGCCTCCTTTCTCAACCATTAGCCCGCGCTCAAGTGCCGCACGCTGGATTCGTAGCGTCATTTCACCATCGGCAAGCGGCTCTCCAAACTTGTTTTTATCACCATTTGGATTTTTTATCTCAACACCTAGCATTAAGCCTTTACCACGAACTTCTGCAATGCAGTTCACGCGCTGTTGAATTTTTTCCAATCCATGACGAAGGTATTGACCTGCAACATTGGCATGGTCGACAAGGTGATCACGCTCGATAATTTCCAATGCCTTTGCACCAGAGACCATCGCCAATTGATTACCACGGAAGGTCCCGGTGTGTTCACCCGCCTTCCAAGTATCTATCGATTTATTAAACACCAGAATCGACATTGGTAGACCACCACCAATGGCTTTAGACAAACAAAGTATATCTGGATTAATGCCAGATTCTTCAAACGCAAATCGGTAACCTGATTTACCAACGCCACACTGAATTTCATCGAAAATCAGTAAGATACCGTGTTCATCACAAATACGTCGTAATTCACGTAACCAGAATGCAGGAGCAGGAATCACGCCACCTTCACCTTGTACAGGCTCTACGACAATAGCCGCGGGTTTCATAATTCCCGCTTCATCGTCGTTCAAAAGGCGATCGATATAACGAATACTGGCTTTTGCCCCTTCATCACCACCTAAACCAAATGGGCAACGAAGGTTGTATGGGAATGGCATGAAGTGAACATCAGACATAAGCCCTGTACGACGAGCTTTTGTGCCTAAATTGCCCATCATACCCATGGTGCCATTGGTCATACCATGATACGCACCACGGAAAGCAAACATGGTATTGCGACCGGTGGTTTGTTTTGCAAGCTTGATCGCCGCTTCCACAGCATCTGCCCCTGACGGTCCACAAAATTGTATTGCCGAATTTTGGGCAAAATCTTGCGGTAAAAACGCTTTAACCTGCTTAATGAATTTATCTTTTGCGTTGGTTGTAATATCAAGCGTTTGATAAGGCAAACCAGAATCCAACTGCTCTTTTAATGCTTGGTTGATCTCTGGATGGTTGTAACCCAAAGCTAATGTGCCTGCACCAGCAAGACAGTCTAAGAAAACCTGCCCACGAGTATCTTCAACTAGTGCGCCGTAGGCTTGCTTAATTGCAATGGGTAATCGTCTTGGGTACGAACGTACTTCTGACTCATGCTCTGCCTGATCCAGTAAAACCTGATCTGGCGTTAAATCATATACTCCATCCACAACAGGGATTTGAGTGGAGAAAACATTTGCGATAGCGTTGTTATCGACTTCAAAGGCGGTGCTCATATTATGCCCCTTGAAACAATCAATACATACAACACGCTTATCTCTTGTAGTTAAGATATGACGTGCAGATACACTTAATCCCTCGTAGCGTAAATTACGGGTACGAGAAAACGACCATCAGTTATAGATGGTTAATTCTATTTCAGGAATTCAAGGTTCAGTGATGCAACTGTTTTGCAGAACAGGGCATTTTGGAAGTATGAAGCTGATTAATGTGTGTTTGTTAAATGAGTTCAATGTTGGGTTTCCCATTCACATGCCGATTCCACGACATTAAGTATCCCGTCTATCGACAAAAGGACTTGCCGATACCTACCCTACGTATAATTACTCAGCCCGAATATTTATACGCGTATCCCCCAGAGCGCCACTTTATGGGCTCACATCCGAGATTGCGCGCGAAAATAACATAATAATCATTAAAATTGCAAAGGATTTTTAGTGATGCGAGTCCAGAATGTTGATGCAAATTAAAAAAGAGGCCATTCAACTGAACGGCCTCAAGTTACTCCTATGCTGCATCGTTCTTTATGATTTGTGACAACAACTCTACTGAGTCAAAGGTGTTATCTGGCGCTATATAATCCCCTAATATATTGGCACCATCTTCCAAGATTATGGTTTGCTCGCCATCTTCATGCTCAATGATAAGCGCAAGATCGTCATCAACAATTTCCACATCCATATTGGTGATCAGCTCATCAACATCAAGGCTATCTGTATCATCAAGCACATCATCTAAATCGATAATATCTTCATCGAGGACAAAGTCTTTGATGATGTCAGTACCACTATCTAAAGTGTCGTCCAACCAACTGAAGACGTTTGCATTGTCATCACCAACCATCACTTCATTACCTAGTTCGGAGTTCAATGCATCACCATTCGCAGCTGACAACACTTGATATGCTGGTGATTCTGATACATCAATAGTGACCGTAGCTTCCTCACTTAAAGCGAGTTCAGAATCAACAGCGAGGTAATCAAAGGTCACATCTTCAGTAATATCCTGAGTACCTGTAATATACCGTAGTTCCCAATTCCCACCCGTTGATGACATTTCCATCGATACTATAGGGTTGTCTGGCGAAGAGTAAGTGAACTCATAAAGAATCTGGTCATGACCAGTATCACCAGGATCTTTTTGATACTGCTCGGTGTGAGTCGAACCATCAGCTAAAGTAAACGTAACCTCAATATAGACATCACTGTTTGCGTTAAACTCAGCTCCCATACCATCTAAGCCAAACGTCACAACCTCAAGCGGATTATTAGATAAATCAATAATCAAGCGTTCTTCTTTATTCATTCCCTGACCATCACTATCGCCAATACCAAAGCCGACATGGGGTTGCTGGCCATCGTACTGTGTCAAAGGTTTGTCATTATTATCTACGAGTGTAATAGTGATAGTATTGCCATTGTCTAGTGTAATAAGCCGTTCTGAGTCACTTACATAGTCACCCCAGTTATAGAAGCCATCTTCACCAACAACAACATCGTTAGGATCGCCGCTATACCCCAACTCAAATGGGTCACCGGCACCGGGAACATAAACAATATTGTTCGGATCCAATAGCTTGTTGGCATCAATGGCTTCTCCAACGACATGTAAATCCGCTTCAGTTAACTCTCTAGTCACGCCCATATCATCGGTGTATAAAAGCACACCATATTGAGGTAATGAGGTAAGCATGATATTGACTTGAGTTCCCGTGAAGTCATCATCCTCATCTGAAATATGGTCTTCACTCTCTATATCCGAGTCGAACACAATGGGTACAATGGCTTCACTTCCCGCATCAACCAAAAAGTCTTCAGCCATAGGCAGTTCATTGACATTGAGCTCACTAAGCTCAACATTGATATCAGTAAATTTCTGAATACCAAAACCATCAACCTCTGTCGCTGTCACAACTAAGGTGTGAACATTTGCCAACGCTTCATAATTGTTCGTGAAAGCTAAGGCACCAAATGTTGTTAACGTGATTGCGCCAGTTGTGCTGTTAATAGCAAACAGATCGTTACCATCACCATCTTTAATATTAGTTTTGATGCTATACGTAACGTCTTCACCATCAGCATCGGTTGCAGACACCGTTCCTATAATGTGATCAGAAGTATTATTTTCTTCATAGGTAAATGCATACTGATCGCCATCATTTGGGTCAAACACTGGTGCATTATCGTCGAGGTTCTGTTCATTAAGGATCACATCAACATCGCTGGTTTTAACCTCACCTAACCCATCCACTTCAGTCGCGGTCACGACTAGGTTATGAGTATTCGCCAGTGTTTCGTAATCATTACTGAATGCAGCTACGCCATCTTCTGTCAGACTGATTTCACCGGTCAGTTCATCGATTTCAAAGAGGGGGTTATTGCTCGCATCATAAACATTGGTTTTAATGCTGTAGGTGACGTTTTCACCATCCGCATCGGTTGCTGAAACGGTACCTATCACGTAAGCATCAGAGGAGTTTTCATCGTAGTTGAAGACGTAGTCTCCATCACCGTTGGTGTCGTTAAAGATTGGGCCATTGTCGTCTAGGTTCTGTTCGTTAAGGATCACATCAACATCGCTGGTTTTAACCTCACCAAACCCATCCACTTCGGTCGCGGTCACGACTAGGTTATGGGTATTCGCCAGTGTTTCGTAATCGTTGCTGAATGCAGCTACACCATCTTCTGTCAGACTGATTTCACCAGTCAGCTCATCGATTTCAAACAATGGATTATCATCAGCATCAAACACATTGGTTTTAATGCTGTAGGTGACGTCTTCACCATCCGCATCGGTTGCTGAGACAGTACCTATCACATAAGCATCAGAGGAGTTTTCATCGTAGTTGAAGACGTAGTCTCCATCACCATTAGTGTCGTTAAAGATTGGGCCATTATCGTCAAGGTTCTGTTCATTAAGGATCACATCAACATCGGTGGTTTTAACCTCACCTAATCCGTCCACTTCGGTTGCGGTCACGACTAAGTTATGAGTATTCGCCAGCGTTTCGTAATCGTTGCTGAATGCAGCTACACCATCTTCTGTCAGGCTGATTTCGCCGGTCAGCTCATCAATTTCAAATAATGGTTTGTTATCAACATCATAAACGTTGGTTTTAATGCTGTAGGTGACATCTTCTCCATCTGCATCGGTTGCTGAGACAGTACCTATTACGTAAGCATCAGTGGAGTTTTCGTCATAATTGAAGACGTAGTCTCCATCACCGTTGGTGTCGTTAAAGATTGGGCCATTGTCGTCAAGGTTCTGTTCATTAAGGATCACATCAACATCGCTGGTTTTAACCTCACCTAACCCATCCACTTCAGTCGCGGTCACGACTAGGTTATGAGTATTCGCCAGTGTTTCGTAATCGTTGCTAAATGCAGCTACACCATCTTCTGTCAGACTGATTTCACCAGTCAGTTCATCGATTTCAAAGAGGGGGTTATTGCTCGCATCATAAACGTTGGTTTTAATGCTGTAGGTGACGTCTTCACCATCCGCATCGGTTGCAGAAACGGTACCTATCACGTAAGCATCAGAGGAGTTTTCATCGTAGCTAAAGACGTAGTCTCCATCACCATTAGTGTCGTTAAAGATTGGGGCATTGTCGTCTATATTTAATTCATTCAATACAACGTCAACATCAACCGACTGAGGGGTTCCCAGTCCATCAACTTCAATAACAGTTACCACTAAGTTGTGAGCATTATTTAGTACTTCAAAGTCGTTTGTAAATGCAGCTGCACCTTCAGCGGTTAAGCTGATCTCTCCTGTTACCGGATCAATTTGGTAAAGATCATTACCTTCACCATCGGTAATATTGCTGCTAATGCTGAAAGCTAATACTTCATTGTCTGGGTCAGTCGCAGATACCTGCCCTACAGTGACACCTTCTGCTGTACCTTCCTCATAGCTAAAGGAATACTGGTCACCATCGTTAGGACTGAATTCTGGTAAGTCATTGGTACCATTAATAGTGACAGTCACCGTACTAACGGTTCCATCGCTGGCGGTCACTTCAAAATCTTCACTTAAAGCATCACCAACATTCAATTCATCGAATGCGCTGTTTGCGACAAAAGTCCAGTTACCAAATTCATCAATCGAAAACAGACCATTGGTTCCGGGAGTGTCTGTTTGCGGGATAAAGGTAGGATCATCGGTATCCGTTGCGATAAGCGTGCCTTCAACAACAACAGGTTCGTCAGTTTCAAATACTGCAACGTTATCGTCACCAATAATAACTGCTTGCGAGCTAACCAAACTTTCTTCAACAACATCGATGAGTGCCAAACTTTGAGTTTCAGACAATCCTTGAGATTCCAGACCTGACGTATCGAAGAAGGTCTCGGCCTGAGTTTCAGCCCCAGTTCGGTCAATATCGCCTGAACCAGTCAAGCTTGAACCATTTTGTCCACCAGCGGCTGTTGCGAAGTCTTCATTTTGAGTCGGGTCGACCCCTTCTTCAATTTGTTCAATGATCGACGCAATTTCACTGTCGAGATCCAACGGTAAACCTGTACCTCCATCCTGCACAAATTCAGCGCTTATATCAGGAAAAGAAGCCCCTTCTGTTGAAGACTCTGTTGCCGCAGTAGCTCCACGCCCTACAGTAACAATGACCTCTCCCGGTCCCGGAATTTCGCCAGGCAGCAATGGACGAATTTGTCCGTTCGTATCAATCACAATCGTCGTGTTCGCAAGCACGAATGGAGCGAGAGTTGCAGTATTCATAGCGTCTGTCCCTATTAAGGTGAGTCGCATCTTCACAGACAAACAGACACAGCTTCACCACCTATCCTACTTGTAAAACTAGGGCAGCAAATACCGACATTCAACTCGATAATAAGAAAGTCCAAACGAAATAAATGCAAAGTCAATAATCTTTTCTATTATATCGCGTGATTAAATTCTCAAATATCTCTCAAGTAATCTAAGCTTCCATTAAATAACAAGAATGCATGGTCATTTCATTACACGCTGACCGACTCAAATCCATAAACGAACGAGGGAAGAACAGTGAACTGGAAATCATCCATATTGCTAAGCTGTTCGGTGGCCTTCAGCCTACATACTCAGGCTCAAACACTCGAACAAGCCGTCGCGATCACTTTGGCGACTAACCCTGAAATCAAAGGCATCTTTAATGAATATGCCAGCGTCGTTAAACAACATGATGCCGCAAGCGGTGCATACCTACCCAGCTTAGATTTAGATGCAGGTATAGGTTACGAGGGTATTGACCCAGTAAGTTCAAGCGGACGAGAAAATACTGATTTAACCCGTAAAGAGGCGTCAATAACGCTGACTCAACTGATATGGGATGGTTCAGCAACGTTGAACGACATGGACCGTACTGCCGCGGATGCCGAATCCATCCGCCTTCAAATCCTCGCAGATGCTTCTGACATCGCATTACAAGTCACAGAGGTTTATTTAGATGCCGTGAAAGCAACCGAAGTACTGGCCCTCTCGGAGAGTAACCTTGCCGTTCATAAAGATATTTACAGAGATATAAAACGCAGAGCCGATTCAGGAATAGGTTCAACAGCAGACTTGACGCAAGTTGAAGCTCGTGTTGCCAAAGCTCATGGTAACTTGCTTGCAGCACAAAATAACCTAGTTGACACCCATACCCAATTCCGACGTCTTGTGGGTCAAGAGCCCATTGGCCTGATCTATCCTCGCGCTGATGCTTCAAAGATTCCTCTATCATTAACAGATGCGCTTGATGATGCATTCGATAATCACCCTGTTATTAAAATTGCAAAAGCCGATGTTGATTCAGCCCGCTTCCAATATAAACAGTCGAAAGGTAACTACTACCCAACCTTCTCAATTGAAGCCAGTCAGACATGGCGTAACGACGCCGCCGGTGATGAGGGTACTCGTGAAGAAACCCTTGCGATGCTGCGCATGCGATACAACTTGTACAATGGTGGAAGTGATAGTGCCTTATCTGAGCGTTCTGCATACCAACTGAATCGTGCAAAAGATTTAAGGGAAAACGCGTACCGTCAAGTTGAAGAAAGCTTGCGCCTGTCGTGGAGTGCTCTCGACCTAACTCTACAACAGAAAAACTTCCTTGCTGACCATGTTGATGCCGCATCAGACACAGTGATTGCTTACGAAAAGCAATACCAAATTGGCCAGCGTACCTTACTGGACTTACTCAACACCGAAAATGAATTGTTTGAAGCACGGAAAGACTATTTAGATGCACATTACGCTGAACAGTATGCAAAATACCGCGTAATGAACGCGACAGGAGGGTTACTGGATGCACTCCTTGTCGATATACCTGAAGAATGGACAAGACCAATGGAGTACTAATTATGACTAATGCCTTTTTTGTCACCACTTGTACTCTTTGCTCTCTCCTACTGGCAACAGCCAATGCAGAGGAAGAGTACACTTACATCGATACCCCAGCTGCAGATCAGATTGCGGATTTGCAAGATGATGATCGAGATGGTGTGGTTAATGCTCGTGATATATGTCCTGCAACACCACAAGGTGCGCAAGTGGACAATGAGGGTTGTGGTGAAACAGTTAGAGAAGAAGATGAGCGACAGCTGCGTATTCTGTTCTCCCACGACTCAGATGAAATTAACCCTGTCTTCACTGAACAAATTGCAACAATGGCAGATTTTCTTGAACAATATACATCCGCATCGATTGAAATTCAGGGGTTTGCCAGCAAAGTCGGCTCTCCAGAATATAACTTGGCGCTTTCCAAACGTAGAGCCCATGCAGTCGAAACGCTGCTTCTCGATTACGGTGTCGACCCTAAACGTGTTCGTATTGTAGGTTATGGAGAAACACGATTAGAAGCAGAGGGTGATGATCCTGCTTCTCATGCCGTTAATAGAAAAGTAACTGCGACGGTTGTTGGTTTAACTGAAAGGGTTATTGATGAGTGGACTATTTTCTCCAAAATTGAAAAATAAGTCGTCGAATGTAAAAGCGCTCCCATTTGGGAGCGCTTTTTAGTTTACTTTTTAGGTAATGATATATGGAGAAGGATATATCCCAATATTGCTGCGGTAGTTGAGCCCATCAAAATACCTAGTCGAGCGTAAGTATCAAACTCAACATTTACCTGACCAAATGCCAGTGAAGAGATGAAGATCGACATAGTAAAGCCGATACCACATAACACTGACACAGCAAATATATGTTTAAAGTTGATGCCTTCAGGTAGCTTCGCCACACCAAACTTAACTGCCGCCCAGCTGAACGAGAAGATCCCTAATGGTTTACCAACCAATAGTCCAAGCGCAATACCTAGCGGTAGCATAGAGGTTAAGCCTGACATTGAGACACCCTCTAGTGAAATACCTGCGTTAGCGAATGCGAACAAAGGTAGAATGAAAAACGCTACATATGGGTGTAATGCATGCTCCATGTGTTTTAGTGGCGACTTCTCTCCTGCATTCCCTTTCAATGGAATAGCAAAACCAATCACCACACCCGCCAGTGTCGCGTGAACACCAGATTTCAGTACTGCAAACCAAAGGATGGCACCTACGATCATATAGGGCGTCAGTTTCGTCACATGTTTGGCGTTTAACACAAACAGCGCCGCGGTCATTGCAAAGCCAACCATCAACGCCATTGTTGATAGGTCACCGGTGTAGAACAGTGCAATGATAACGACAACACCAAGGTCATCAATAATCGCAAGTGCAAGCAAGAACACTTTTAAGCTGACTGGAACACGCTTACCGAGTAGCGCCATAATACCAAGTGCAAAAGCAATGTCGGTAGCTGCTGGGATCGCCCACCCTTGAATCGCTTGAGCATCACCAGCATTAAACAAGATGTAGACAAGTGCCGGTGCTAACATACCACCGACAGCGGCAATCGCTGGGAAGATTGCTGTCTCTTTTGACTTCAATGCGCCTTCAAGTAACTCACGTTTAACTTCAAGACCAATAAGTAAAAAGAAGACCGCCATTAGACCATCATTGATCCAATGCGAGACAGACATACCAAACACATAAGAATGTAAGAAAGCTTGATAAGTTTCATTAAGAGGAGTGTTTGCAATGGTCATCGCAATTGCTGCTGCAATTACCAGAAGAATGCCACCAGCAGACTCCATTTTGAAGAAATCGCGAATAATATCGCTCATGATATCGCCCTTATATTTATTGTGTTAATAAACGATTAACCAAGAATAGTGATGAGTGTATCGATAACCTTTCTACAGGAAAAATCGCTTGTTCGGAGTATATATTTCGGTTTTTCCGATAAAAACACCATCATAGTGCGTATATTCCTTATCCAGTTATCCTTATATTACTTAATATTAAAAACGCAGCTCCTGATCCTGTCAAAAGCTGCGTTCAAAGTTATTTAGACTCATGTCTCAATTATTTATGCTTAATAGCCTGTTGATTGCATAAAGCCCTTAGCTTGGTGGGAACCTTCCGTCACAATTGCCCCTTCCCAGTACGGGATCACAAATGGCAGCCAACTTTCTGTGTTCATTGGTTTTGTGGTCACATCAATCCCATAGGCTGGCACTTTTATCTCCCAATCCAATGGAAGCACTTTGCCATTGGATAACGTCGTATTACGCAACGGATTCACTTGTAGTTGCTCTTCCGTAAGTGTAATCACCTTGCCATCATTGGTAGAGAGTGTGCCAAATACATGGGGAAGTTGCATTTCATGGCGATAGCGATTGACTGACAACGTTCTTTCACCATCTAAATGGATCACAAACCAATCCCAACCCTGCTGACCTTCTGCCATCAGACCACTGCCCCATTCCTTGCTCATCCAACCCGAACCTTGAACTTTCAATACTTTCCCATTGGTCAGTTGCAGGTAACCGTTTACATTCAAGAAGGGAACGGAAAGGTTATATGATGCAATAGGTAGTAAGTCATGCTTCTCGACATAACCTCTGTCACCGGGCAAGACAAATGGCCCTGACGCCATGGTTCGAAGATCTAAGCGGAACGTATCTGTAGCCGCTTGTAATTGCCCTGGAAATGGGGTCATACCAAGTGAACGCCAGCTCCAGTTATCGATCCAAATACGAAACGGTTTTTGTGTCATTCCCGCTTGGCCAATACCACCTCGAGCAATGCGTTGTTCCTTCCATGTTTTATACTGGTTTGAAATCACAACGTGAGAGACATAGAGCTGAGGGTTTTGCCACCCAGTTCGCTGATGTTCATCATTCGCGATGCGGAAATAACTCCACTGAATACCGTAAGATTCACCAAACTGATCTGTCACATTTGCAAAAAAGTGCCACCATTCATGCTGATATTCATTTTGAAATTGAAAGTCATCAGGCAAGACCACGGGTTCATTGGGTAGTACTGGTTCAAATACTTTCTTCTGGGCCTGTGAGAATACCGCCGTCACATCATCAGAGCTCCCCGCTTTCGCAAAGACCTTGTCCCATGCGTGATAGATTGCGAGACACGCTCCTAGCAATGCAAATACAAAAACTAACACCAGCACTGATTTTATGTTTTGCCTAGCCTTCATTTACAGCGCATCTCTTAATAGCTTCATTGGGGTATTTTTAATTAAACGAGTCACGGGAATCGCACCAGCAATCATGAGTGCAACCATTGCCAAAATGATCGATTGCAAATACTGGTGTGGAATAAACTGCAGTTGCAACGTCCAACCAAATGATTGCTTGATGACGATATCAACCACTAATTGAGCAAGTAGCAAACCTAAGGGCATCGCAATTACGACAGCAATTGCGCCAAATACAAACAGTTGCAAACCACCCATCAACAAGAGCTCTCTGCCTGACATTCCTAAACAGCGTAACAAGGCAATGTGCCTTTGCCGCGAGACTTCACCAGCCAAGGTCGCAAAGAAAATGCCAAACACGGCGATAACCAGCGTGATATTACCTAAGGTATCCGCAATAGAGAATGTACGATCAAACACCCGCATAGCTTGCTTATGAATGTGGCTATTATCAAACACGCGATCAGAATCGATTCGGAACACGGATTCTAATCGACGTTTAAGCCCATCTGGATTAACTCCATCTTTGAGTACTGCGCCAAGCGCAACGCTGCCACTTCCTGCTAACGAATACAGCCAATTTCGGTGAGACAATAGAACTTGATGGTAAGGATTTCCATAGTCGTAATACACACCAACAACCTGCCAACCACCGCCAAGTTGTTCACCTAAATCAATATAGTCACCAGGTCGGATATCCAGCTTAATCGCCATCGACTCACTGACCATCACCCCTTTTGAATGGTGTAAATGGTACCAGTAATTTGGCACGCCTAATTTTACAGTAAGAGAGTCTAATTCACCCTCAGACGCACCAGAGCTCACTACCTGTAGCGGGCCTTGGTCTGTTTGAACTTCATCTTCCCAGCGCCACCACACTGATGACACTTCAGGTTGATTTGAAAGCCAGCCGCTCATTCGTGCTGCCGCATTATTATTCGGGTAGATATAAAGATCCGCAGCCAGCCTTTGACTCAGCCATTTGTCTGTCGTATCGCGGAAACTGCCAACCATGGTTTCAACACCAATATTAGCCGCCATAGCCAGCATAAATGCCATCGTTGCAATACCACGATAGCTCATGCTGGCTGCTGCATCAGCGAAAAACCAACGTACTTTTACCCAACGCAGTGAATAAGAGAAACTATTGAACACTTTCCAAATAATATACGGGGTAAACAATGCAACACTGAGTAGCATTAAGCCGATAATGGCAAAACCAGACTCTTGGCTTTGCGGTGCTTGATAGATAGCAATCGCAGCCACACAAAGCGCACACGATAACAACGCCTGAAGTGTAAATTCCGTACCTGCAAATCGTACTAGCGACAAACGAGCCGTCAGTCGAATTGGTTGCGAGCGCAGTAAACGCACCAACGGCCATGCACACGCGACAAAGGCACCAATGATTGTCATTCCCAAACTGTATCCGGATGAACGCCAGCTCCACTGAATGGCTAGCCCAACGTTCGCGTCATAAAGATCACCAAGACTCGCAGATACTGAAGGGAGAAGTTGGTTTGCAAGCAAGGTGCCTAAAATATTCCCGCATGCCCAGCTTAATAAAACCAATACCACCAACTCACAAGACAAAGCCTGAGTTAATTGCCAACCTGAAACCCCAGTTTGGCGAAGCGTACCGACCAATGGCTGACGCTGGATAAGAGACAAAGACATCGCTTGATAGAAAATAAACAGTCCAACAAGAAACGCTAGCATCCCCATCGCACTTAAATTCATATGGAAAGCTTCCGTCAAAGACTCAAGCTCTGCACGTGAGCTGCGTGACATCAGCATGCCATTTGGCAAGCTGTCTTTTAGTTTATTGAGTTTTTTCTGCGACATTTCGCCACAAGCAATAACAGAGATGCCCGATGTCCGATCAAGCATACGCAGTAACGAGATATCAGCGATAATACGCGTCCCATTAAGCATGTGTTTTTGATCAACATACAATGGACCTAAGCGGCTACCATCTTCCAGAGTGATAAAGTCGTTGTCTTCCCACCCCATATGGTTCGCTAAATCGTTACTGACTAAAATGGGGTATGGGGGATTCATCAACTCTAATGTTGATAAATCATCAAGATGGATGCCGGGTTGAAGCTGCAGCATCGCAACAGGATCAATACCCACCAAGGTCAAGTCATGACCGTCATTATTATTCAATCGAAGACTGGAAAATGGCGCACATTGGTTAAAGCCATCCCTGCGTAACTGAATATAGAAGCCCTGAGGAATTTTATTGTTTTCGTGTTTAGAGCGAATGCGATAAGGAAGTGGATTAGAAAATAGCTTTTCGCCGTGCTCGTAGCTTTGCCGAGCGTGATCATTGATTGCCGTCACTCCAACGAGTAAAGAGACACCAAGAGTAAGACCTAGCCAGACAAGAAGAATTTGAAAAGGATAACGTCTGTAATGGCCAAGTAATGCTTTAATTACGGGCCATAACATGCAGCTGCCCTCCTTGCAGGCGCACGCGACCTTCCATGTGTTCGGCAACTTTCTCACTGTGGGTGACAAGCAATAGAGTGCACTCTAATTGGCGAGTAAGTGTGGTGAGCAAACGCATCACGGCTTCAGCATTACGTTCATCCAAACTTCCTGTTGGCTCATCCGCTAACAACAATTTGGGTTCCATGTAGAGAGCACGAGCGATAGCTGCGCGCTGTTGCTGCCCACCAGAGGCTTCTTCAGGATAACGGCCTAGGAGTGGCATTAAATCTAACGCGGACAAAATCTGACGCCATAACCCTTGATCATCAGGTAGACCTTTGAGTTGGCGACAAAAGCGAATGTTATCAGCAATATTTAAGGTAGGAAGCAAGTTAAACTGTTGAAAGATAAGACCGATGTTATTACGGCGGTAGGCGGTACGTTTGCTTTCTGAGACTTGATGCATGGTAAATTTTGGAAAGCAAATTTCACCAGAATCGACCGTGTCTAAGCCAGCGATAAGGTTCAGTAATGTACTCTTGCCTGACCCACTTTCTCCCATCAACGCAATTTGTTCACCTTGCTTAAGAGACAGTTCAGCACCTTGTAAAACTGGATGAAATTCACCGCCATCTACATAGCCTTTACACAGGTCTGTCAGCTGTAACATTAACTGTCTCACAATTGCTTCAAAGAGGTATGAGAATCTACACTAAATCACGCACAGTAGGAAGCTTTTTGGATACTAGATCACAAGATATGCATTTATTTGCAATAACTGGTCGTGCGATGTCTAATTTTCAATCAAATTTCGCATCCACTTCTTGCTTTTCATACGGTATAGCGAGCCACCCCATTTGATCACTTCTTCAGTGAGAAACAGAACATAAATCCATTCAGGCTTCCACCCCAAGCTCATTGCAGCAAATGCTGCTACGGGAATACCAATGACCCACTGTGCAATCAAATCTTGATAGAGACAGAACTTCACATCGCCTCCCGCTCTCAGCACCCCAACGATCACCATCATGGGAATAGCGCGAAGAACGATACCAACACTTAGAATGACAATAAATTTTTCAGACAATGCACGCGTTTCCGCTGTCAACGCACTAAAGGCGTCTAAAACTAAGCTATGGCAAAGATAAAGCAGGATCGCAACAACAATCGCAACGATTAAATTAAGCACAGTCATACCAAGTGCTTGGTAATACACTTGGTCATAATTCTTAGCACCTAACTGGTTTCCAACTAATACCGCAGCCGCATTCGAAAGCCCTATCATCATTGCTAAAGCAATGGATTCAACAGGTGTCATCACCGATAAGGCAGCCAACCCTTGAACACCAGAGTGCCCCATAATGGCATGGTAAACAAATAACCCCCCAGCCCATGCTAAAAAATTAAATGTTGTTGGCATTGATAACTTAAGGAAACGGGTAACCTTGCTCCACAACATCACCGCACGAATGTCAGCCCAACCAAAAGCCAGCAAATGTTTTTTCAGATATAAGTAGCCATATAAGGTACCGACTTCAATAGCACCACTGCATACTGTCGCAATCGCAGCGCCTTTGATCCCCATAGGTGGGAAGCCCAACTTACCGAAAATAAACACCCAGTTAAGGAAAATGTTAGACACAATACCAATACCACTAAAGAAGGTACTGATACCTGGCTTGTGCATCGCCCGTAAGCCGACTGCCATACTCGCAACGCAAGCCACAGCAAACATTGTTACCGCAGTTACAACAAGGTATTCACTTCCTAACGCAATGACTTCAGCATCATCCGTTGTTAACGCCATAATTTGACTAGGAAAGAGAACAAATAACGCAACCGTAAAGGCCGCAAAGAACATCGCGACTAGCCAGGTTAACGCGGTACTTTCTCGTACACCGTTTCTATCAGATGCTCCCCAATATTGCGCGGTGAGCATGGCTCCCCCCGTTGTCACGCCTACTAACATAATTGTCGTAACAAAAGTTGCCCGAGCAGCAACACCAACTGCTGCAATTTCAGCTTCACCTAACTGACCCAGCATGAGTACATCAACAAGACCACGGCTAGAAAACATGATACTTTGCAATGTAATAGGCAGTGCGATAGCAATGAGGCGGCGTAAAAAATCACCTCGAGTATGGAAGAGAACTTGAGAAGCTAACACTTGAACACCACCTAGCGTACAACGCCTTGAAAATATTGAGAAAAGCAAGTTAACCATTATACGGTGTAGATTATAAAACAACCACGAGTTTCATAAGGGATATTGATGAAAAAAGTGCTGGTATTGGGAGCATCAGGCTACGTTGGCTCACAACTTTTAAAAAAACTCGCACAGCAAGGCTATTGTGTCACTGCAGCTTCCCGTCACGTCAACTATTTACAAGCACGAACCGAACCGCATGCCAATATCAACATTCAATACCTCGACTTAGCTGACCTTTCAGAAACCCAGCAACTTATCCCTCAGTTTGAGCTGGTGTTTTTCCTCGTTCATGGCATGGCTCATGGGTATGATTTTATCGACTACGAACTTTCTTTGGCAGAAAACTTTAAGCTTGCTCTTCAAGGAAGCTCGGTCAAACATGTGATTTACCTCAGTGCGATTCAACCCCAAACTGGAAACTCAGAACATTTAAAAGCACGCCGAATGACAGGCGAGATCATTCGTCAGGCTGGTATTCCTATCACTGAAGTGCGCGCTGGTGTCATTATTGGTCCAGGATCGGCGGCTTTCGAAATCATGCGGGATTTTGTCTACAACCTCCCTATTTTGATAGCGCCTAAGTGGGTCGACTCCAAAGCAAATCCAATCGCCTTAGATAACCTAAACCATTACCTGTTAGAGCTTGCCAAAGAAAATCCAACATGCCACCACATCTATGAAGCAGGTGGCCCAGATACCCTTAGCTATCGACAACAATTTAAAATCATTTGTGATACAGCAAAGCGCCCTTTCAGGTTATGGTCAACGGCATTACTTACCCCAAAAATGGCCTCTCATTGGCTTGGAATGGTGACTTCTGTCCCCTCCAGCATTGGTCAAGCGCTCCTTGCCGGGCTTGAGCATGATTATGTGGCGAACAGCCAAGAGCTAGAAGAAAAGTACCCCCAGCCACTCATTTCCTATAAAGAGATGGTCGAACAAAGCATTGCACATGAAGGTAAATTCATTCGTAGTAATGTATGGGGGTTCGATCCTGCTGCGCTCAGCCGTTGGCAACCCGGATACGGGTATTATCCAAAACAAACTGGAGCCAGTATTAAAACAGGTTTGAGTAAGGCGCAGTTATGGCAAGTAGTGAAACAGATCGGCAGCCCCAAAGAAGGCTATTTTTTTGCTAATGCGTTGTGGCGGACTCGAGAGTGGCTTGATGTATTGTTTGGCGGACAAAGACCCGTTCGTTGCTCACCACCTGGACCAGAGTTGAAAGTGGGTGATCATATCGACTCTTGGAAAGTGATTCGCTGTGAAGAGAACCAGTTTCTTTCCCTATTATTTGGAATGAAAGGACCGGGACTGGGGAGGCTGGAATTTACATTAGAAGAGTGCGACGAAGGAACCGAGTTAACCGTAAAAGCTTGGTGGCACCCGCAAGGGTTTCTTGGTCTGCTCTACTGGTTTGCCATGATGCCTGCACACTTGTTTATTTTTAAAGGTATGGTCAAAGCAATTGCACAAAAAGCAAACCAGCAGCCCCAGTAAAAGGCACTGCTGGTTGTTCAACGACTCGTAAACGAGCCTTAATCCGCTTTAAACGACAATGGAATTTCAGCCAATTGTGTTCCCATATTTGCTGGGAAAATAAGGTATTCACCGTGATATTTAACGTTCGATTTATAATCCGTTACCTTATGCACCATAAAGCCCGCTGCGGTTGCCTTTTCCACAAACTCTGCATGGTTGCCACGGACAAACCAACTCATCGGTTTTACCAGCGTTTCATTATCGAAGCAATCTTCACACTGCTCCGAGCAAAGGGCTAATGAGTTTTGACCTTCCGTAAAAATCTGAACTTTGCCACAATTCACCAAAGGCTCACCTGTTGAAACTTCCCATTCTGATGCTTCCATAGCATCCAAGAAAGCTTCGATTTGTTTATCGGTGATTGCTGCTGGTGTTTCTCCTTCCGTAAAGAAACTGGCGTAAAAGGCAGAAATACGCTTGAAGATAAAAATTAACCCAGCATCGTTACCTTTTGAACGTCCTGCTTTTTGCCAGCGAGTTAAATCCCCGACCACAGAGCGATCAAAACGCTGTCCTTTTAAAGCCTTTGTAACCCAACGAACCAGAAAATGGTTATTAGAGACTGGTGCATCGGCCAGTTTCCCTGATTGATGCTCAGCACGTAGCTCAGCTAATGCGCTATTTACAAGTTTTTGTATTTCAATTGTGTATACAGACATTAAGCCTTTCTTCCAAAAATCCAATACCAAGCTGCCGATATTACAGAACAGGCAGACATAACAACAATCATTGGCCACGCGACCCCATTTGGCATGGCAGCCACGATAGCACCAATTAGTGACCCTGTACCAAAACGCAATGTGCCTGCCAAAGACGATGCGGTGCCCGCCATATGCGGATAACCACTCAGCAACAGCCCCATTGAGTTACTGCCAATAGTAGATAAGGTACCAATGAATAAAACGACAAATGGTACGGTGCCCCACAATCCAAGATCAAGTAGCCAGCCAACAAACAACCCGACACCCGCAAGCAACTGCACAGCTAAGCCAAATCGAAGCATGGCATGTGAACCCACTTTTTTCACCATTCGACCGTTAATACTGGTCATGATGATCATCGCAACGATGTTCAAGCCAAATAAATAACCAAACTGATCCGGTTGAACCCCATATAAATCGATATATACAAAAGAACCAGCGGTTAAAAATGCAAACATGCCTGCAAAAGAGAACGCCCCAGAAAGGATCAGTCCCATGGCAACAGGATTGCGAAACAAACTGGTGTAGTTACGTATGGTTGCCCCTAAACGTAACGGTTGGCGTTTCTCTACCGCTAAGGTTTCTGGAATTTTCCAGAAAACCAGCATAATAACGACAACCGCAAACGCAGCTAGAATCCAAAAAATAGAACGCCAACCAAACCAAATTGCTACGTGTCCACCGATCATTGGAGCCACAAGTGGTGCAATGGTAATAACCAAAGTGACAAACGACATAGCGCGAGCAAAGTCCTCGCGGTCAAACATGTCTCGCACCACCGCTTGGATGATCACTGCTGCCGCGGCACCAGCAAAACCTTGTGCGGCACGCACATACGTAAGTGATTCGATATCTTGCGTTGTTGCACTGACAATGGCGGCAATACCAAAGAAAAACACACCGCCGATTAATACAGGGCGACGGCCAAAGCTGTCGGCAAGCGGACCATGAATAAGCTGACCAAGAGCAAAACCAGCTGTATATGCTGTTAACGTGATCTGAACTTGGCCCGCAGTCACACCAAGATCTTTTGCGATGGTTGGCATCGCCGGAAGATACATATCAATCGCTAGAGGTGTGAGTGCACCAATGGCACCAAGCACAAGGAAGAGCAAAAAACTGATTTTAGGTGCCGAAGAAGGGTTCATTGCCGCAGAGTTATCTGACATAAGTCTCCTGATTGGTTGCGTGTGAATGCAGCGCTCCCTGCTGCAACCAAACGAAATAAAAATCAGCATGCTCAATATGCTGATAGTCACTATGCGATCTTGACGTATTTTCGTGCTATTGACTAGTTCCCAATAGGAATTAAAGTATTTCCTACAAGAGTTATTCTTGCTTAAGAATGATTATTTCCACACCGAATCAATTTCTTCTTGAGTAAGGTTACGGTACTCACCCGGTTCTAGATTTTCATCCAAAATAATCTCACCAATACGCTCACGATGCAGATGCTCTACTTTGTTCCCCAAAGCTGCAAACATCCGTTTTACTTGGTGATATTTTCCTTCATGAATGGTCAGCAAGACCTCTTTCTCTTCCTCATCAATGATGGTTAATTGCGCAGGTAGAGTCGGCTCTTTTTCATTACGAAGCTCGATGCCTTCGGCAAATTTCTCGCAATAATCAGGCTGAATAGGATCAGCTAACCACACACGATATGTTTTCTCACATTTGTGTTTTGGCGAGGTGATTCGATGAGACCATTGACCATCATCTGTGATCAGTACAAGACCCGTGGTATCCACATCTAAACGGCCAGCAAAGTGCAGGTCTTCCATCTTCACTTCATCGAGCAAAACAAACGCAGTGTGGTTGAATCCATCTTCATGCGAACACACAAAACCATCAGGCTTGAACAACATGATATAGCGTGGCCCCGGCTTTGCGAGCTCGCGCCCTTGCCACTCAACAACGCAGGACTCCGTGACTTTATAAGAGCCACTTTTTTGCATCACATCGTTAACGGTGACATCACCACTTTTAATGATCTTGGTGGCTTCTTTACGTGTTGCGCCTAACGCGTCACACAAATATTTATCTAAACGCATGAATACCTCATCTCATCAGGGCAGGTATTATAGACACCTTTCTTTATTTAGTTGAATGGTTTCGCGATACAACTGATTATTGATTGTTTAAGTCACACAAACTTTTTGAACAATTTTGCTTTATCGAGCAATCCTTCCAGATCTCGCATTCGATTGCTGGTTTCAGACCACGTCGCTGATTGAACCGCTTCTACTAAGGCTTCAACCAAAAATGTAATCGCAATGGTTGAGTCCCATGCTGATGGCGCTTCTATCCGTGCATGAAAAACATGTTGCGCCAGTTTTCCAACCGGAGATCCCCACTGATCCGTAAACAGAATCACACTTACACCACGGCTTCGTACGAGCTCTGCCAAGGTAAGAATATCATTCTCATAACGGCGAACATCGAACACGACTAAGGTATCTCCGGGTTTCATATTAATCACATAATGTGACCAACAATTTGCATTCGGCCCCACCATGGTGACATTCGCTCTCACTACCTGCATATGAGTAAACATATATTCAGCAATGGAGTGGCTGATCCGGCCGCCCACGATGTAAAGTGAACGTTCTTGATCACTCAACATATCAACCACTTGGTTGAACATGGCTTCATCAATTTGGCCAACGGTTTGGCGTATATTATTGACGGCCATGTCGGCAAACCTATCGAGTAAATGCAGTTTTTCATCCACATTTTGGATTGATGCATGCTTCTCAATTGGGCTTTTTAAGGTATCCCCTATTTCTTCATGAATACTGCGCTGCATGTCTGGAAAACCTGAAAACCCAAGCTTCTTCGCCAAACGAACCACGGTTGGAGAAGAAACCTTTGCCGCCTCCGACAGCGATACAACCGTCCCCAAACTGGATGCCGGGTAATTCTCTAACATCACATTCGCTAACTGTCTTTCTGCCCGAGTGAGCGAAGCAAAACCCGCTTTAATTCTTTCCGAAACTTTCAACATATTTCTCATGCCACCTAATGAATATGACTCGCCAACAGTAGGATTGTAACAAAAATTACACCCTATCAAAAATTAAAAAAATATTTTCTGTAATTATATTGACAGAATTATAATTTCTGTAATTATGGATACAAATTGATCAATATTTAACCTTTCATTAACAAAAAATGATCAATTTAAGTTCAGAAAAGCATAGAGAGAAGCCATGTAGTTTCTTGTGCTATCAGTAAGAAAATGGAGTTGTTAATGAAGCCAGATCCCATCAATTCATTGCCTAAACCCATCATTAAGTTTGTGAAGGTTGTCGAGGCGATTAATCGTAAAGTTGGCCGTTTTGCCATGTACCTCATTTTCGTAATGATCGGTATTTTGCTCTACTCATCCGTGTCCAAAACGTTTTTCTACCCTTCTTTGTGGACACTTGAAATGGCCCAATTCGTCATGGTGGCTTTTTATATGTTGGGTGGCCCTTATTCCATGCAGCTGCATAGCCATGTTCGCATGGATCTTATTTATGGCAATTGGAGTGTCCGCAAAAAAGCCATCATCGATAGCATTACGGTGATCATGTTAATCACCTACCTTGCGATCCTTCTCTACGGAGGGTTATCCAGTACCAGTTATGCCCTTGAGTATGGTGAACGTAGCTACTCAGCATGGCGGCCTTACATGGCACCGATAAAAATCATAATGTGCGTCAGCGTATTTCTCATGTTACTTCAAGCAATCGCAGTTTGGTTGAGAGATATCGCCACCGTTGTTTATGGAAATAAGACGGAGGCAAACTCATGAGCTACGAAATGATCGCACTTCTTATGTTTTCAGCGATGATGCTAATGCTGCTGACGGGTCAGCGTGTGTTTGCCGTCATTGGGTCAATTGCAGTGATCGCAGCCCTTTTGCTTTGGGGGAATGGTGGCTCTGAAATTGCTTTCAGTTCAGCTATTAAGCTCATGAAATGGTACCCACTGCTCACACTCCCACTCTTTATTTACATGGGATACATGTTGTCGGAATCTGGCATTGCTGAAGACCTCTATCGCATGTTCCACGTATGGACAGGCAACCTAAATGGCGGCCTCGCTATCGGCACCATTGGACTGATGGTGATTATCTCTGCAATGAATGGACTCAGTGTCGCAGGTATGGCGATTGGCGCAAGCATTGCGTTGCCCGAACTGCTTCGACGTGGTTACGACAAAATTATGGTCACCGGTGTCATTCAAGCAGGCAGCTCGCTTGGTATTTTAGTGCCCCCCAGCGTGGTGTTGGTTCTTTATGGCATGATTGCGCGCCAACCCGTTGGACAACTCTGGCTTGCCGGTGTATTTCCCGGGTTGCTTATGGCCACCCTGTTCATTATCTATATCGTCATACGCTGTAAGCTACGCCCGGAGCTGGGTCCTGCGCTACCAGAAGAAGAACGAAACGTTAGCTTGAAAGAGAAGCTATTGCTATTGCGCGCAGGCATCACACCACTTTTGATTTTTGTTTCCATGACGGGGCTGTTTCTGCTGGGAGTCACAAGCTTGGTTGAGAGCTCCGCTGTGGGCGCGGTTGCCGCTACCATCGCTGCGATCGCAAAGAAGCGCCTGACTCGAAATGTCATGGAAGAAACCTTAAGAAAGACCCTTGCCATTAGCTGCATGTTTATGTGGATCATACTAGCAGCATTATGTTTTGGCGCAGTGTTTGATGGTATTGGCGCAGTTAAAGCCATCGAAGCATTCTTTATTGAGCGATTAAATCTCACGCCATGGCAAGTGCTGCTTTTGATGCAATTGTCTTATCTCATCATGGGAACATTTCTCGATGACACAGCAATGCTGGTGATCGTCGCGCCTTTATACGTGCCTTTGGTCGGTGCATTAGGCTTTGATTTGCTTTGGTATGGCGTGCTTTACACCATTACCTGTCAGATTGCTTATATGACTCCGCCTTTCGGTTACAACTTGTTCCTCATGCGTGCTATGGCACCCCCAGAAATTTCGCTGAAAGACATCTACGTCTCAATCATCCCCTTCGTGCTCATCATGATATTCGGGCTGATTCTGGTGATGGCTTTCCCACAATTGGCTTTATGGCTTCCGCAGTACCACTACGGCCAATAACTATGACCTAAGTAACGACCTTTAACTTGGACAAGCAAACGCATTCCACGGAGGAATAAACCATGTCTAGTAGAAGAGATTTCCTTAAAAAAGCAGGAGCGGTTTCGGCCGTTGGTGCGACCGCAATTGTCGGTGCTCCCGCCATCGCTAACAGCAAGAAAACCATAAAATGGCGCTTGCAAACCTATGCCGGACCTGCACTTGGCGAACATGTCATTAAGCCTGCTGTGGATGCGTTTAACAAAGCTGCCAATGGTGAAATGGTCATCGAGCTGTTTTACGCCGATCAACTTGTACCAACCGGTGAGTTGTTCCGAGCAATGCAACGCGGAACCATTGACGCAGTACAAAGTGACGATGACTCCATTGCTGCTCCGGTTGATGTCTCTGTATTTGGTGGCTACTTCCCATTTGCAACTCGCTACAGCCTTGATGTTCCCGTCCTGTTTGAGCAATACGGCTTAAAAGAGATCTGGCAGGAAGCCTATGGCGAAGTCAAAGGTGTAACTTGGTTGTCCGCTGGGGCGTGGGATCCATGCCACTTTGCCACCGTCAAACCGATTCGAAGCCTAGCTGACCTCAAAGGGAAACGCGTGTTTACCTTCCCAACAGCTGGTCGCTTTTTGTCTCGCTTTGGCGTTATTCCCGTGACCTTACCGTGGGAAGACGTCGAAGTGGCGATCCAAACGGGAGAGCTCGATGGCATTGCGTGGTCAGGTATCACCGAGGATTACACCGTCGGCTGGGCTGATGTGACTAAGTACTTTTTGACCAACAACATCTCCGGAGCATGGTGCGGATCGTTCTTTGCCAATAGTGAGCGCTGGAATGCACTTCCTGAACACCTGAAAACACTATGGCGTTTATGCATGGATAGTTCGCACTACTACCGACAACATTGGTATTGGGGCGGAGAAGCTAAGCTTCGTGTAGAAGGAACAAAACTTGAGTTAACCACCATTCCGGATGACGAATGGAAAACTGTTGAACAAGAAGCTCTGGTGTTTTGGGATGAGATTGCCAAAACCAGCCCCAGAGCGAAGCGTGTCGTCGACATCTTTAAGCAGTATGCCGCCGATATGGAAAAAGCAGGAAAACCGTACCGCTACAGCTAATAGGGAATGCACCGGCATCATGCCGGTGCCCAGAGGACAATAAAATGGATGCAAGATCAGTTAAAACCATCGAAGACGCCAAAAAAATTGTTGAAGAACGTGGCTTAAGCCATGTCAAAGTTGGTCTGTTCGATAACGATGGGATTATGCGCGGAAAGTACATGTCGAAAGACAAGTTCTTTTCTTCACTGGATAACGGCTTTGCGTTTTGCGATGTGGTTTTAGGCTGGGATGCAAAGGACCAGCTCTACGACAACACCACCTACACCGGCTGGCACACAGGCTACCCCGACGCGCCTGTAGTGATTCTTCCAGACACCTGCCGCGATGTTTTGGATGAAGAAGGCATGCTGCTTTTTATTGCAGAATTCGATGACAAAGCGTCACTAGTATGCCCAAGAGCAACCTTGAACCGCGTATTAAAACAATATGATGATTTAGGCCTGAATGCTTTTGCTGCCTTCGAATATGAATTTTTTGTGTTCAACGAAACACCTCACTCGGTTAGGGAAAAGCATTATCACGATCTTGAACCAATTACACCCGACTGGTTCGGCTATTCCATGATCCGAAACTCGACGTACCTAGAGCTCTATCAACAACTCTTAGACTTAAGCCAGACCATGGACTTCCCTATCGAAGGGATCCACTCTGAGACCGGCCCCGGTGTGATTGAAGCAGCACTATCGGTAGACTCGGCAATGAACGCGTCAGATAAAGCGGCCCTTTTCAAAACCTACACAAAAGTACTGGCCCAACGAAATGATTTGATGGCGACCTTTATGGCGAAATGGAGTAATGACTGTCCCGGCCAAAGCGGCCACATTCATATTTCGCTGCAAAACAAAGATGGCAGCTCTGCTTTCTACGATCCGAATGGCCAACACAATATGAGTGCTCTTCAACGTCACTTTGTTGCAGGATTACAGCGCTTAATGCCCGATTTTTTATGCATGGTCGCCCCAACCGTCAATAGTTATCGACGCATGATCCCGGGCTTCTGGGCTCCTACACATGCCACTTGGGCGGTTGAAAACCGCACGACGTCCCTTCGCGTGATCCCCGGCTCTTCCAAAAGCCAACGTGTGGAATATCGCATCGGGGCGGCTGACGGGAATCCGTATCTCGCACTCGCTGCCGCGCTGGCCAGTGGCTTGTGCGGCATCATCAACAAATGGGAGCCGGGCGAACCTATTGTAGGTAACGCTTACGACCAAGAGATTCCTGAAGAACTAAAACTTCCACCTACATTATGGGATGCTGCTCAACGGCTAAAAGCCTCTTCACATGCCAGAGAAGTCTTAGGTGATGAATTCGTTGACCACTTTGCAGCCAGCCGTGAATGGGAAGAACGAGAGTTTAGAAAAGCTGTGACCGACTGGGAACTGAAACGCTACTTCGAAATCATCTGATCAATGACACGACTGAATAGGTTAAAAACGCATGGAACAAAATACCCTATCGCCAATCGACAATAAGGTCTGTGTAACACGCCCGCTAGCCACTGCCGAGCAGATTGAAGCCACCGTGAGCACAGCGTCATTAAGTCAAAAGCAGTGGCAAAATTTACCGCTGGATACACGCAAAGCCATTTGCACACAAGCGATTGAAAACTTTGTCGCTCAAAAAGAGCAGATTGCTCAAGAGATCACAATGATGATGGGCAGGCCCATTAGCTACACCCAAGGGGAAGTCCATGGTGTCGCAGAGCGCGCCCTTTCGATGATTGAGCAAGCTGAAGCCGCACTTGCTGATATTCAATTGCCACAAAAATCTGGCTTTCAGCGCTACATCAAACGGGTCCCTGTTGGCACTGTATTGGTTATCGCACCGTGGAACTACCCCTACTTAACAGCGATCAATGCAGTAATTCCAGCCTTATTGGCAGGCAATAGTGTGGTGCTTAAGCATTCAGCACAAACCCCATTATGTGCAGAACGTTTAGTTGAAGCCTTTAAAAATACGGGAATTCCAAACGGTGTGTTTCAATATCTGCACACCGATCATCCTTCAACGGAAAAACTGATCCAACACCCCAAAATCAACTACGTTGCCTTTACTGGCTCTGTAGCAGGTGGTGCGATGGTTGAACGAAATGCGGCAGGCCGTTTCATTGGTGTTGGCTTAGAGCTGGGTGGCAAAGACCCAGCCTATGTACGTCAAGATGCAGATCTTGAACACGCGGTCGCCACGTTGGTTGATGGTGCATTTTTCAATTCAGGACAATCTTGTTGCGGCATCGAGCGAATTTATGTTCATCAATCTATCCATGACGAGTTTGTGCAAAAAGCGGTAACACTAGCTAAGCAGTATAAACTTGGCAACCCAACCGACAGTCACATCACTCTGGGTCCACTGGTTCGCACTGAAGCGGCTGATTTTGTGAGAGAGCAAATTGCAGAAGCGATCAGTCAAGGGGCCGAGCCTCATATCGATGAAGCATTGTTTCCAGCCAGTGCGATTGGCACGCCTTATCTCGCACCGCAAATCCTAACTCAGGTGAACCATTCAATGCGTGTAATGACGGAGGAATCCTTCGGCCCTGTCGTTGGTATTCAAGCCGTCGCCGATGATGATGAAGCCATCCGATTAATGAACGATTCAGAATTTGGCCTCACCGCTTCTATTTTTACCTCTGATGAAGCACTTGGTGTGAAACTGGGAGAACAAGTCGAAACCGGCACCTTTTTTGTCAATCGCTGTGACTATCTCGACCCAGAACTAGCATGGACCGGTATCAAAAACTCAGGTAGAGGTTGCACGCTTTCTCAGATCGGCTTTGACATGTTAACTCGTCCAAAATCATTCCATATTAAAACATTGGGAGAAGGCTGATGACTTTCACAAACTGGAACTATCCCACGTCAATCAGTGTCGGCGAAGGCGTATTAGATGCTCTGCCTGAGCATTGTAAAAGGCTCAATATGCATGCACCTTTGCTGGTCACAGACCCGTTTCTAGCCGGACTCGACATCGTGACTAACCTCGTCACGCAATGTCAGCAGCAAGATATCAAGATACAGGTTTTTTCCGACATTCAAGGCAACCCAACCGATACCAATATCAATCACGGAATCGATGCCTACAATGCCAACGCTCATGATGGCATCATCGCTTTTGGTGGTGGTTCGAGTTTGGATGCCGCCAAAGCCATTGCTTTATGCGCTTGCCAAACTCTACCTCTTTGGAATTTTGAAGATGTTGGTGACAATTGGGCACAAGCTGACGAGTCAAAAATTGTCCCGGTGATCGCGATTCCTACCACCGCAGGAACGGGGTCTGAAGTTGGTCGAGCGTCGGTGATTACGGATGCAACTACCCACGTTAAAAAAATT
Source organism: Vibrio sp. TRT 21S02 (assembly GCF_050113675.1). Taxonomy (NCBI): domain Bacteria; kingdom Pseudomonadati; phylum Pseudomonadota; class Gammaproteobacteria; order Vibrionales; family Vibrionaceae; genus Vibrio; species Vibrio sp. TRT 21S02. The sequence continues at coordinate 321,105 of NZ_JBNJOI010000001.1, read as the reverse complement.
ATTTTCCATCCGAAAATGATGCCTGTACAAGTACTCTTAGACCCGCTTGTTACCATTGGACTACCGGCTCACATCACAGCAGCAACGGGAATGGATGCGCTGTCCCATAGCTTGGAAGCTTATTGTGCACCGGGTTATCACCCAATGGCAGATGGCATCGCGATCGAGTCAATGAAGCTGATAAAACACTTCTTATACCCCGCCTTTCTTGACGGTAACGACATCAACGCCCGTACTCAGCTACTGGTCGCATCAAGCATGGGCGCTACAGCCTTTCAAAAGGGACTGGGAGCGATGCACGCGCTGGCTCATACATTAGGTGGTCTGTACGACAAACATCATGGCTTACTCAACGCCATTTTGATGCCCTATGTGCTGGAGGCCAATCGCTCAGAGATTGAAGACAAAATGGTGGTGCTCGCCAGAGCGTTATCACTTCAGTCACCGGGGTTTGAAGCGGTTCATCAGTGGGTCCTAAGCATGCGAGAAATCCTAGATATTCCTCACACACTTACCGAAATAGGAATTAACGCCGATGAGGCTAATAAAGTAGGTGAGCTCGCGGTACTAGACGCGGCGGCAGGTGGTAATCCAATACCGTTTACGGCGGAAGAGTACACGCAACTGTTTATGTATGCACTGACAGGTCAAAAATCACAACAATAATAAATGGTGATGGCAATGAAAATTGGCGTATTAATCTGCGACAACGTAAATCCAGCATTAGAAGGCGAATATGGTAGCTATAAAGACATGTTCCAGAAACTATTGCACGCTGTAGATAACCAGCTCAATTTACGGTTTTATTGGGTCAATAAGCGAGAGTTTCCAACTGATATTCATGAATGTGATGCTTATATCACGTCTGGCAGTAAGTCCAGCGTACTGGATAGCGAACAATGGATAAATGAACTGGAGCAGTTAATTCGCCAGATTTATCATGCGCATATTCCCTTCATCGGGATCTGTTTTGGTCATCAGATGTTAGCAAAAGCCCTCGGAGGAATGGTTGCAAAAGCACAAGTTGGTTGGGGTGTTGGCGCTGCTACCACCCCAATCCTCACACCGAAAACATGGATGGTGCCGTTTCAAACACAGGTCAACTTACTGGTTAGCCACCAAGATCAAGTGCTCTCATTGCCAGAAGACGGAGTGGTATTAGCAGGAAATGACTTTTGTCCTATATCAATGATGCAAGTCGGTTCAAAGGCGTTGGGTATTCAAGCCCATCCTGAATTTTGCGCCCCCTACTCCAAAGCATTGATTGAGGTAAGGAAAGACGCCATTCCATTAGCTGTTCAAGCCAAAGGCGTAACCTCGTTGAAACTGCCCACCGACGGGTTATTGGTCACCCAGTGGATGTTGAACTTTATCAATGAGGCCAAACAAACGCCATGATAATACCCTCGCGAAGCATAATCGCAGAAAGAATCACAAAAACAGCCGATACAAAAATGGGGCTTTAAGATAGATTTGTCAGCAATGTGGATACCTCATCACGCTTTGGTCAGGTATGATGAATGCCGATGTCCCTGTTGTTGAATGAATCCACACTCCCAATGTACACCTTACGCCCCTATCAAGCCGACTCAGTCAAAGCGGTTATCCATTACTTTCGTAAACACACTACGCCAGCGGTGATTGTTCTGCCAACGGGTGCGGGAAAAAGTCTGGTTATCGCCGAGTTAGCAAGGCTTGCTAAAGGACGCGTGTTGGTGCTGGCTCATGTAAAAGAGCTTGTAGAACAAAACCATGCAAAGTATGAAGGCTATGGATTAACAGGCGCGATTTTTTCCGCCGGACTTGGCCGAAAAGAGACCGATCAACAAGTGGTGTTTGCCTCTGTACAATCGGTCGTTCGTAACCTAGATGCTTTCAAAAACCAGTTTTCCTTATTGGTTATTGACGAATGTCACCGTGTCCCGGACGAAAAAAACAGCAGCTATCAAAAAGTCATCAGCCATTTAAGCGAGCTCAACCCCGGAATGAAGGTTTTGGGCCTCACTGCAACGCCCTATCGTCTTGGCATGGGCTGGATTTACCAATACCACACACGTGGGTTAGTTCGCTCTGAAGACACTCGTTTTTTCCGAGACTGTATTTTTGAACTGCCGATTCGCTACTTACTTGATGAAGGCTTCCTTACCCCAGCAAAAATGATGGATGCTCCAGTGCTGAGTTATGACTTCTCACAACTCAAGCCAGCAAGTACAGGACGCTATAAAGAAGCGGAACTGGATATGGTGATCGACCAAGCCAAGCGTGCCACCCCTCAAATTGTTGAGCAGATCATCCACCTTGCGAAAGACAAACAAGGCATTATGGTATTCGCCGCAACCGTACGCCATGCTCAAGAGATATTTGGCCTGTTGCCTGTGGGAGAAACTGCCTTAGTTATTGGCGATACGCCGACCCAAGAACGTGATGACATCATCTCTCGCTTTAAAAACCGCGAGGTCAAATTCCTTGTCAACGTCTCGGTTTTAACGACGGGTTTCGATGCACCACACGTAGATTTGATCGCAATACTCCGTCCGACGGAGTCGATCAGTTTGTATCAACAAATTGTCGGACGCGGTTTACGACTTTCTCCCGGGAAAACGGAATGCTTGGTGCTTGATTACGCAGGCAACAGCTATGATTTATACCAACCTGAAGTGGGCGACCCAAAACCTGACTCAGACAGTGAAATCATTACTATTCCCTGCCCTGCTTGCGGGTTTAATAATAACTTCTGGGGAAAATTAGATTCGAACGGTTTCTTACTGGAACATTTTGGCCGCCGTTGCCAGGGCTTTTTTACCGATGAAGAAACCGGCGAGCGAGAGCACTGTGGCTATCGCTTCAGAGCGAAATATTGCGGCGAATGTGGTGCAGACAATGACATTGCCGCTCGTATATGTCATGAATGTGACGCCACACTTGTTGACCCAGATAAAAAGCTTAAGGAAGCGTTAAACCTTAAAGACGCACTGGTATTTGAGTGCCTAGAAATGGATTTAAACGTGCATAAAGACCAAAATGGCAAGTCACAGCTCAAAGTGACTTACATCGGCGATAATCAAGCCCAAGTCCATGAGTTCTGGCCTCTGACGACAAAAAAACAGAAACAGACCTTCAAAGATCAATTTGTCCGCCCTCACCTTGCTGATAAACATCGTCCTTTCGAAGAAGCCTCCCCAACCAAGGTGGTCTCCCATCAACATCGCTTTCGTCCACCTCAATTTGTCATTGCCAGAAAGGTCGGACGGTTTTGGAAAATGCGCGATAAAATCTTTGAAGACGAGCTACGTTAATTTTTGAGGCCAAAGTGAAGGGACCCTAGCAATTAATAGGCACCGTTCACTTTCTATTCATTCTCGTTCATTTATACTCAGAGTGTCTTTCCCCTGAAGGTATCAATATGCTGATTAACAAGGTAAAAAGTATTGTGTCTCTGCTACTCATTGGGCTTATCGCTTCACCGGTGTTTGCCGAGCCACAGCATCAGCCAGACGGTCACGAGCTGGTGCAAGATGCCTATAAATCAGGAACTCGCGTGGAGATCGATGAAGATCAAGACGAAGTGTATCAAGCCGTGCAAAGTGGCTTGATTAAACCGTTTTCTGAACTCTACGCTACCATCGACCAAGAGCTTAATGGCCGCCTTATTAAGGTCGAGTTGGATGAAGACGATGATGAATGGGTCTATGAACTTAAACTAGTGCATGACAACAACGTCATTAAAGTGGAATACAATGCTGCCACGTTAGAAATGATCGAAATTAAAGGCCGTAACCTTCGCAACGTAATCAAAAAATAGAGAATAATAATGAAAATACTCGTAGTAGAAGATGACCCTCGCCTAGGGGAACAAATTTGTGAAACATTGGAGCAAGCAGGCTGGGTTCCAGAGTTATCGCAGGATGGTATCGACGCACTCTATCGCGCTACCTCTGAAGAATGGGACGTCATTGTACTTGATTTAGGCCTACCAAAACTCGATGGCCTCACCGTACTAAAAAGTATCCGAGACGAAAACATCAATACTCCGGTCATCATACTCAGCGCTCGCGAGACCTTAACCCAGCGCGTTGAGGGCTTAAATGCTGGTGCCGATGATTATCTGACTAAGCCCTTTGAAGTGGTTGAACTTATTGCCCGCATTCGCGCTCAACTACGCCGAGCCTCAGGAAATGCATCTCCTATCATGCAAATTGGCGATTTAAGCCTTGATACTCGCAGCTCAAAAGTGATGTGGCAAGGACAAGCCATTAGCCTGACGGCTCTGGAATATAAGGTCGTTGCCTATTTTATGCATAACCCTGAAAAGGTCATTTCCCGAACCGAACTGGTAGAACACATCTATAAACAAGATTTCGACCGCGATTCCAATACTATCGAAGTATTTATTGGCCGCATTCGTAAGAAAATCGCCCCGAAAATCATCAAGACAGTGCGTGGTTTAGGGTATCAACTCAATGCAAATTAACCGCTCTCGATTCAAACGACTCAGTTTAAAAAGCCGCCTTTTCTTGGCGGCTGTTCTATGGTTAAGCGCTATGATCCTCGCCGCTGGTATTGGTATTCCACGATTAGTTAACGATTACCTGATCAATGATGTCAAAAGCCAGCTGAACTTATCCATGGATGAGATTACTGCGAACATTGAAGTGGATAAAAATGGACGCCTCACGCTAGACAGTCGACTCTCAGACCCACGATTTAACCGCCCATACAGTGGCCTTTATTGGTCCGCCTCAACAGACAATCAGGTTCTACGATCACGTTCACTTTGGGACCGTGATATCCAAGTGGAACAAAAAGGATTGAAGGAAATTGTCCGTGGCGCAAAGAATGAAAAACTGATCTATATCAGCCAAGCCATTTATCTACCTGATTTTACACACCCCGTTGAAATCATTATTGGTTTAGATGAAGACCCGCTCGAACACACGTTAACCAGTTTGGTGAGCCAACTTTGGATCATTCTCGGTTTGCTGTTTGCTGGGGTGCTTATCTTTGTTGAATTGCAGGTGCGTTGGTCTTTAAGACCACTCAACAAAATGCACAATGAACTGTCCCAACTTCGGTTAGGTAAACGAGATAGCTTAGAGGAAGATTATCCAAGCGAAGTTTCGCCATTGGTGTCGGATCTCAATGCGTTACTCTTCCACTATCAAGAGTTATTGGAACGAGCTCGTCAGCACGCAGGAAACTTATCTCATGCGCTGAAAACGCCACTATCGGTATTGAAAAATGATATCACCGCACTTAGTGATGAAGAGAAACAGCGTCTGTCTGTTCCTGTCGAGCAAATCCAGAGCCAAATTGATTACCACTTAGGGCGCGCTCGTATGGCAGGATCGGCCAATATTCTCTCAGTGAAAGTAAACCCATCCGATCGCGTCGATACCATCTCTATGGCCTTTGATAAAGTGTATGCCCAGCGTGAAGTGGTGTTAATTAATGAGCTGGATACTGACCTTGAAGTCGCTGTCGATCCAACTGATTTTGATGAAATGATCGGGAACCTACTGGAAAACGGCTATAAATGGGCGGGCTCAATTATTCGTGTGTACAGCGAAGAACTGGGTAATGACTTTATCAACATCCATGTGTGTGACGATGGCCCGGGCATTCCGCAGCAGCAAAGAAAGCATGCCATTCAACGTGGTGTTCGCCTGGATGAAACCACACCAGGAACTGGCCTTGGCTTAAACATTGTGTGTGAAATGGCCCACAGTTACCGAGGTGATCTGTCACTCAGTGACAGTAGTATGGGGGGCTTACAAGCAACTTTAAAACTTAAGAAGGTCACCAAAGCCCAGCGTTAAGCGCTGGGCTTGGCTAATAACTCTCAATTCCTGCAATCTCAACATTTGCAGCTAATTGTGTTTGGGCCAGTGATTTCCCTACCACGAGTACTCTCCCATCTGAAAAATAGTCGTGATCTTTATCTAATACAGCCACTGAGTTGGCACTGTAATAGCCCATTTCCCAGCCACTTCTCAAATCACCTGTTATGCTCTGAGCAAGCAAATCACGCTCCTTATCAACATTCGGATCGATGCTATGCAGAATCGTCACGATGCCAGAGTACGGCGTGATCTTTAAGCCATCATCATAGCTGACCGCACCGAGCCAAATGCGTTCGCCTGTCGCTGAATCCAAACCACTTTGCCACCAGCGAATGTGGCTTCTCGTCAACAAATCTCCCGGTCTCTGGTAAGCAGACTCTTGAGGTACACCACGCCAAAATAGGTCAGATACAGGTGGCGTACTGGCTTTCAGCAAAGCAAGGTAATCTTTCCATTCAATTTCGTTTCGTGAAAACGTTTTGTTTTCAATCCAACCTAAGCTCCGCATTAAATCAGCAGGATTGTCACCAACATACGCGACATTGATAGGCTGTGCATTGAAGTATGACGCTTGCCCGGCATACACTTTGAAATGACTCGGGTCCGAGCTTAAATCACGATTAAAAACATCCACAGCCGCGCTCTGCGGCGCTATATTGTCATCGGCGTACCAGAAAAAGTAACTGTAATTAGCAAACGCCACACCGAGTACAAATACAGCGCTACTTTTTAGTAAAGTGAATCGCCATTGCTTACGTCGGCCATACCAATAACACAGAAGAGAAGCGCCAGCACTCACGAGCAATAACCAATGCTCCTGCGCAAATGCCCATGCGGTATCCCACCATGTGAACGAGCCCACGCCAAGTGCAAGCAGATAACCCCACAACACAAACTGCCCCACACCAAGTATCAGACCAATCATGGAGAACAGCGAGAAACGTGACCATGTCACTTTGTAACTTCCTGCAATAAATGGAACGACCCAAGCCAATGGCCCTAATAAACGAGAAAAGGCCAAAATATAATTCGCTCTCTTGTGCAAGAGCAGGCGACACCGCGCAAACACGCGGCGCAATTTAGGTTGCCAACGCACTAAACGTTTTTGACCATTCAAGCCAAATCGTCGGCCCGCTAAATAACTGAGTTGATCACCCAGCCATGCACCAAGCACAACTGCGATGACACCTGTCCAGATCCCCTGAAAGAGCTGGTAGCCCGCTGCAAGGAAGAATGGCTCACCGGGAACAAATAAATTGGGGCCAATCAGCGCATCAAACAATGCGCCGAAAAATAGGCCGAATCCTTCTACCATCTTATTGCCCTTCTACCTTATTTCTGTTCTTTGTAATGGCCGAACTGATATTCCATTTCGCTATTACGCATTTCACCAAAGAACATTCGACGTAGATTCGCCTTAAGGTAGGTCGCCCCCATTTTTAGTGAACCTTCTTGCTCTAGTCGGCGAGGGTCAAATTCAAAGCTGACGGGCAGAAAACGAAAACGCCATGTCTTTGAAGCACGTTTAACGTAATCACAATCTTCACACAGCACGATTTGCTCATCAAAACCGCCAATTTCATCATGAACTCGACGTGTCGAGAATAAACACGCACCCACCGCGGTAGGGAAAACAAATTGTGTGGCGAAAAAGCCGAGATTAAACAGTCCATAACCCAGCTTGTGATTTAACGGGAGTGATTTTGCACTCATGTAAACGCCAGCAACTTCCAGCTTCTTCTCTTCCAACAAAGTGATTGAACGAGAAAGAAAGTCAGGTGCCAATCGCACATCCGCATCTAGAAACAATAATCTCTGATGCTCTGCCAGCGTCGCACCAGTATTACGCCCGAGACTTACACCACGCTCTTCCATTTTATGGATCACTAACTTCGGTAGTGACGCAGCATACGCTTTAGCAATATCGCAGGTTGCATCGTCACTATTTGAGTCAACTAAGATAACCTCAAAATCTCGATACATTTGCTTGCTTAGATCGTCCAGCAATCGTCCAATTCGTTTTTCTTCATTTAGTGTAATAACAACAATACTTAACGGTCCCATAATAGACTCCTTGTGCTCATGTTTAATATTCAACACAAGAATAAAATGGTGTGGCTTAATTAAGACTGAGTTATCTGTTCAGATTCAGTTCAGCCGTGAGAAACGGCAACGCAGAAGGGAAAAATAAGATGCTCCCTCTCAGGTGTGAGCGGGAGCGCTGTCATAGAAAATTAAAGTTGTTCTGCCAAATGTACGGCATCACTCACCAATTGTCCGAGCTCTTGCCAATTGCCCTCTTCCATTAACTGGCTTGGCACCATCCAAGTCCCACCACAAGCTAACACGGAAGAGATTGACAAATAATCCGCCACATTATTGATACTCACACCACCTGTTGGCATGAACTTAACCGGATAAACGGCACTTAGTGCTTTTAGCATGGCAACACCGCCAGAAGGCTCTGCCGGGAAAAATTTGAGGGTACGCAGCCCCATCTCCATTGCCTGCTCAACGAGGCTTGGGTTATTTACCCCAGGAACGATCGGCACGCCCTTTTCTAGGCAGTAGCGCACCGTTCTTGGGTTAAAACCAGGGCTGACAATAAAATCCACTCCGGCTTCCACGGCTTGATCGACTTGTTCATTCGTCAACACTGTCCCCGCCCCGATAACCATATCAGGAAACTCACGGCGCATGATGGCAATGGCTTCGGCAGCACATTCCGTACGAAACGTAATTTCAGCGCAAGGAAGGCCGTTATCCATCAATGCCTTCCCCAGTGGGATGGCATGCTCGATATGATTAATCGCAATTACTGGGATTACCTTAAATCGGGCAAGTTGTTCATCTAAAGTACTCATTACAATCTCCCTACACTTCATCAATAGTTGGGGTAGCAAACTTGGGAATAATCGCCCCACGATGCTGAATTACTTCACCCGCTAATTTATGGCCCATTATCGCTGACTGAGCAGGATTGCCACCGGTAAGCCGCCGAGCAAGATACCCAGCGCTAAACGAATCTCCCGCAGCGGTCGTATCGATGACACTCTCCACTTTGTTTGGCGAGATATGATCCATTCCGTTTTCACTCACCACGATACAAGCTTTGTCTCCTTGCTTAACCACCACTTCTGCGACGCCTAGCTGCTTCGCTCTGGTGATGCATTGCTCGACTTTCTCATCACCAAATAGCGCTTGCTCATCATCAAAAGTCAGTAAAGCGATATCCGTCAGCTTCAGTATCTCACGATGGTATTTTTCTGCTTCATCTTTTGACGCCCATAATAACGGCCGATAATTGTTATCAAAAAATACCTTACCGCCACGCTGCTTAAAGGTTTGTAGCACTTCAAAAAGCGTATCACGCCCTTGTTTTGTCAATATGGCAAGTGTAATACCACTTAAATAAACGGCATGGTAAGTCATAAGTGCTTCGATCAGATATATCGACTCAGGTTGCTCAAACATATATTTGGCGGTCGAATCGCTCCGCCAATAGAAAAAACGACGCTCGCCGTTATCATCTGTTTCAATGTGGTAAAGCCCGGGCATTTTATCTTTCAAACGCAGCACTAAATGTGTGTCAACGCCCTCCGCTTGCCACGCTTGCAGCATTTGCTGTGAAAATGGATCTTCACCCAGTGCGGTCACATAACTCACACCCAGTTTTTTCGTATCAGCAAGCCTTGCAAGGTACAACGCAGTATTTAGCGTATCACCGCCAAAACTCTGCTTAAGGCTGACGCCTCGACGCTGCAGCTCTACCATACACTCACCAATGATTGCGATTTTAAACGGCTCCATTGCTGCTCTCCTATGCTCAATAAAATAGTCCAGGCAGCCAGAGTGACAATGCCGGAATATACGTGACAAGCAACAACACAATGATGTTACATACAAGGAAAGGAATGATGGCTTTGGCGACTTTCTCCATCGAAATATTACCGATGGATGAAGCAACAAAGAGGCAGACGCCCACCGGAGGTGTTGATAAACCAATCATCAAATTCAATACAGCAATAATGCCGAAATGCACCGGATTCACACCAACTGATGTCGCAACCCCAAGCAGGGTTGGGAACAAAATGATTAGCGCCGCAATGGTCTCCATAAATGAACCCACTAACAGCAGCACCAAGTTGATGATGAGCAACACTACAATTTTGTTTTCACTGAGGCTTAAAATGGCATCAGCAATCATCTGTGGAATGCGTTCTGAGGTTAAAATCCAGCCAAACACATTGGCTAACCCAACTAAAATCAACAAAGACGAGCTGGTGACGGCTGTCGCGACCAATACTTGTGGAACGTCACGCCATTTCAAACCACGGTAAACATATAACCCAATGATTAATGCATAGAAAGCCGCAACCACTGATGCTTCCGTTGGGGTAAAGAAACCACCGATGATGCCAACCAGAATCAATAAGGTAAGTGATACTGCCCAACTGCTTTTACGCATCTCTACCAAGAGTTGCTTAAAGCCAACCTTTTGCTCTTTAGGATAATTTCGTTTGATGGCCAAGATATAAACCGTGATCATCATACCTACCCCAAGTAACACACCGGGGATAGCGCCAGCTAAAAACATTTGTCCGACAGAGATACCCGTTAGCGTTCCTACAATGATCATCGGCACACTTGGAGGGATAATCGGCCCGATGGTCGAAGACGCAGCAGTCACCGCCGCTGAAAACGGTGTGTCATAGCCTGCTTTCGACATTCCCGGGATCATCACCCCACCAATGCTTGCGGTATCCGCAACAGCGGTTCCAGAAACACCACCAAACAGCATTGAACCGGCAACGTTAGCCAGCCCCAAACCACCACGGATATGGCCAACCATTGCGTTGCTTAAATTAATGATTTGTTCGGTAATGTTGCCACGGTTCATCAAGTTACCCGCAAGGATAAATCCCGGTACACACAGCAAAACAAAACTATCCATGCCGGCATACATTTTTTGAGGCACCACGGTGAAGGGTATCTCCATCAAAAACAAATACGTTAATGACGCAGCCCCTAATGTAATCGCAATCGGCACACCTAAAGCGAGTAAGGCAAAAAAGACGAGAAATAAGATCCACACTTCCATTAGCTGACCCTCTTAACCAATAATTCAAGGCAAGCTTTAATAAATGAAAGCGTTGCAAACAAAGCGATATTCCCCAAGATAATAACCGTGCAATAAAACACATAACTCATTGGAAAATACATGGTTGGTGATGATTGAAATTTACCGATCATGGCAAACTGAATTGCATAAGGAATTAAGATAATACAAAAGGAGGCAATAAAGAGTGCAGAGGTAAATCGATATATCAATGCACCTCTGTCAGAAAGCGCATTGTAAAAAAGATCGACAGAAACAAGTTCCCCTCTTCGATAAGCAATACCAACCGAAGAAGCAACCAGAAAAATAAATAAGTAGCGCGAAAGCTCTTCCGTCCATACTGGGGGCGTTTCCAGAAATAGCCGCGCAAAGATTTGTAGCAGTACCACGCCACATAATAAAACCAGCGTGGTCACTGAAATGACACTCAGAAACTTTTCAATGCCAATACTCAGAGAAGCAATAATGCCCATTCCTCGAGATTGATTTGGCAATTTTTCGGGCTCAGTTATATTCATTGTTCCATTCCATTGCTGCCTATAAAATAACAAGCAAACAAAATTTAGCATATATAGCCCTACGCTAGGGCTTAGCTATTTCCCATTAAAAATCAAACAATTATTTATATTTAATTAGATAGAGTTTTTATTATTACGAATAACAAGGGGAGCAAATACTCCCCTTATTTTATTGATTATAGTTTCTGAATTTTCTCAAATAGGTCTAAAACTTCGCCTTTTAGGCTCGCTTTGACCGCTGGTAGGGCTTTTTCACGGAACTTGTCTTGATCCACATCGACAAATGTCATGCCGCTAGCTTGCAGTTCTCCAACCAATTTTGTTTCCGCTTCTGTCGCCAGCTTCTGCTCGTAGCTCTGCATGTCTTTAGCGCTCTGCAACAAAATCTCTTGCAGATCTTTAGGGAGTTTGTTGAGTTGCTGCTGACCGATTAACACGTAAATCCAACTTCTGACATGCTCTGTTTTATTGACGTATTTCTGTACTTCAAAAAACGATGCACTTTTGATCAATGAAAGTGGGTTCTCTTGTGCATCAACTGTGCCCTGTTGCAGCGCAGTAAACACCTCGCTGAACGCCATTGGTGTCGGTTTCGCACCAAGTTTGCTCCATACTGACACAAAGATTGGCACATTCGGCACACGTACCGTCATCCCTTTAAGATCTTCTGGCGTTTTCACCGGTTTGTTACTGGTTAAATTACGCGCGCCACGCTCAAACCAAGCAATTGGCACTAACCCTGTTCGAGCAGTGATTTCTTTCTCAATACTTTGGCCAATTTCACCATTTGCCACTTTAGCCAGATGCTCGCTGTCTCGTAGTGCGTATGGCACTGCAAGTAATGCCGCCTTAGGCGCCCAGTTTTGCAGAGTCTCGCCACTCATGGTCATATCAACGGTACCTAACTGAATACCACTGATCACATCACGCTCAGCGCCAAGCTGAGAGTTCGGGTAAATCTCGATGTTCAAGCGACCTTTCGATTTTTCATCCACGTTTTGAGCAAATTGCTCAAATGCCTTGTGCCATACATGCTCTTCATTTGCTACATGACCAAGCTTTAAGGTGTAATCCGCTGCAAAAGTGGAAACCGAAAGTATTGACGCAGCAACAAGCGATATAGTCGAAATCAATTTCATAGTTATAATCTCTTAAGTTATAGAGGGTAAGAGGTTCTTCAGAAGCAAATTAATGCCTTCATCGTGCTCTCCGGGCGTTGTTCTATTTGAGCAAACGCCTCGGAAAAGTTTTCAAATTCAAACTCATGACTAATGATTTCTTCTGTATTGAGCTTCCCTTCTTCTAACCACGATATCACTCGGGGAAACATCTTGTTATTCAGCCGTGAGCCAACAATGGTGAGCTCTTTTTTGATCACTTCAATTTGTGCTAGTGCACTTGGTTCACTCGAAAAGCCCAGTAAGCAGACACTGCCAGCAGGCGCAGCGAGCTTGAGAATTTGGGGCAACAAAGATGGTATACACGCAGCATCAGCAATCAATGGAACACCTTGCCCGTCGGTCAGTTTCAACACTTCCTGTTCGACATCTTGGCGACTCGCATTAATCACATGAGATGCACCTAACTGGGTGGCTTTAGCGAGTTTCTCATCGACCAAATCCACCACAATTGAAGGAATATTAAGGACTTTCGCAACCTGAACTAAGGTCAGGCCGATTACGCCTGAACCGTAAATAAGAATGGAGTCACCTGAGCTGGGATTGAGCCTTTCAAATACATTTGCGGCAATGGTGTATGGTTCAATAAGGGCGGCTTTGCGCAGCGGTATGTGGCTAGCAACTTTATAAGCATTACTGGCCGGAACAACCTGATAGTGGCAAAAACCACCATCTCGATGCACACCTATTACTTGAAGATTGATACAACAGTTTGCGCGACCGCGACGACATTGAGGGCACTCGTTGCAGTTGATCACCGGATCAATCGCAACTTGATCACCTTTCGCTAAGTGGGTCACTTGTTCGCCTGTTTCTACTACCTCACCAGCAAATTCGTGTCCACTGACACGCGGATACACCACAAACGGATTATCTCCGTGAAGGATATGCATATCAGAGCCACATATCCCGGCATAAGCCACTTTAATGACAACTTCGTCTGCCCCACAATGAGGAAGCTCTCTTTGATGGAAGTTGCTCTGGTTTGGTTTCTCGATAACAAGCGCTTTCATAATTTTCCTATGTAATTTCAGTGATTACATTATTTAGATGGTTTTCCATCGCCTCAAACGCCGCTTTCGGGTCTCTGGCCTTAATCGCCTCAAATATGACGCGATGATCAGTTGTCCAAATGCCTCGCTCTGCGGGTTCATCTGCCATGATGTTGAGTCGGTTCCACATAGTTCCACCCATGTGATGCTTCATCAGTTCTTCATGAAACTTAATTAAAAATGGGTTGTTACTTGCCTGTGCGATCAATTTATGAAATTGCATATCCGCATCCACAGAAGCACTTTTTCTAAGTTCAGCAGTGGAAAAACATTTCGCAGATTCCATTAAAACTAAGCAATTTTCTAACTCGCCGATCAATTTGTCTGTTGCGTGCTCAGCCGCTAAAGCTGCTAACTGAGATTCCAAACTGCGACGCGCAAACGTCACTTCATACGGCGTTACTTCTGGCAAATCACTTGGCAGTTGAATCGGCTTATCATTGACCACGTAGACGCCCGATCCTTTTTTGATCTCCGCAACGCCGATAAGCTCTAAATACACCATCGCCTCGCGAATGACCGTCCGGCTCACCCCCAGCTCATCAGAAAGCTTTCTTTCTGGGGGAATTCGTGTACCCACTTCTATTTCTTTTTGTTGAATTTTCGCCAAAATATCTGACGCAACTTTGATGTACAGGCGTTCATTAACCGACACAATTAACCTCTTTCTTCATTACCAAGGGTAGAGCGTTCCATCTTCTAAGCGGTTGACTGGTAAAGCCGCTCGTTTGTATGGATATTGTGCGGCAAGCTCCTCGTTAATGTCTACTCCATGTCCCGCTATTTCTCCCGGTTCAAACGCACCATTTTCGAAACGATAGGCATGAGAGAACACCGATTCGGTCAATTCACAATGCGCCATGTGCTCTTGAATGCCGAAGTTATTGATCGCCGTACCTAAATGAAGCGCACATCCCATCGTGACAGGAGAAAGGTCGGTCGCACCGTGGAAACCGGTTTTGATCTGGTACAAAGCTGCCAAATGGGCGATCTGACGAACATGGGTAATGCCACCACCATGAACAATAGTGGTTCGGATATAGTCGATTAATTGGTTAGTAATGAGATCTTTGACATCATAAATAGAGCTAGTAACCTCACCGACTGCCAATTTAGTCGTGGTGTGTTCGCGTATTAAGCGGAAGCTCTCTTGGTTATCAATTGGCGTTGCATCTTCCATCCAGAAGAGCTGGTAGGGTTCAAGTAACTTACCTAAACGCGCGGCTTCGATTGGCGTTAAGCGGTGATGAACATCCGTTAGTAACTCAATCTCCCAACCAAATTTTTCTCGTACGGCTTTAAAAGCCTCTTCAACGCAATTGAAGTATTTTGTGGTATTCCAGACATGTTCTTCTGGCAAGCTGGCACTGGCGGGTTCATACGCTTCACCCTTCTTCGCCACACCGTAAGTTTTAGCCAGTCCACGCACACCACATTGAATACGAATGTATCGATAACCTTGCGCTATCGCTTTTTCTACGCCATTTAAGACGTCTTCTACCGTTTCACCATTTACGTGAGTATAGGCATTCACATATTCACGACTCTTACCACCGAGTAATTGGTACAACGGCATACCAGCAGCTTTGGCTTTAATGTCCCAAAGTGCCATATCAACGGCAGCAATGGCGCTCATATCGATTACGCCCTTTCTCCAGTAATACCCTCTGAAGAAAAACTGCCAGATATCTTCAATTCGTCCAGCATCTCGGCCAATAAGTGATGGAATCACATACTCTTCCAAATACTTGGCCACCACCAACTCACGTCCATTAACTGTCGCATCACCAATGCCATAAATTCCGGATTCTGTTTCTATTTTCAAGGTGACAAAGTTTCTACCAGGTGAACAGACGATGACCTTCGCATTTGTAATTTTCATTGAGTGGCGTTTCCAAGCATTTAATTGATGAAACTATTAAATACCGATCTTGTGGTTTATTTTGTGATCAATATTGTAAAACCAACAATCAAAAATTGGTCTGTACAATTTTAACGATCTTGATCACTAATTTTTATAAATTTGAAATCAAAATGGTCATCAATCTAACAGGTAAAGAGATCACAACATGCAGCCGACAGAATCAGAAACTTATAGAAAGGAAAAACTCACCCCACAGATCGTCCATATTGGATTTGGCGCATTTCACCGCGCTCATCAAGCCCTTTATACCGACGAACTGGCACGACTTGGCAACTCTAATTGGGGAATATGTGAAATCAATTTGCTTGGGGGCCAAGAGCTTATCAAGAACCTGAGAGCACAGGGTCATCAGTTTCATGTGATAGAAAAAGGCAGCAATGTTCCAGTGATCAAAACGGTGAATAGTGTTTGTGGTTCATTGCATATTGCCCTCGACGGCAGCGAGGCGGTCGTTGAGCAAATTGCGGCACCAACAACCCGTATTGTCTCTATTACCATTACTGAAAAAGGGTATGGGATTAGCCTACAAACAAAGCGGTTAGATCCCACTTGTGACTTCATCAGAATTGACCTAGACAATTTCAATTCTCCTAAGTCAGCAATTGGCTGTATTGTGAAAGGGTTACAACTTAGAAAACGGAGAAACTTATCTCCTATTAGTGTCTTATCTTGCGACAACATGCCAGAAAATGGGGTAATTACACGTAATGCAGTGGTCGATTTTGCCCAAACCGTTGACCCCGAGCTTGCGATATGGATTGAACAATATGTTACTTTTCCATCAACCATGGTTGACCGAATTGTGCCCGCGCTAACTCCTGAATCACAACAGGAAATTGATACTTTACTTGCCTTTCACGAACCTTGCGGGATCATCTGTGAGCCGTTCAGACAATGGGTCATTGAAGACAACTTCGCCGCAGGTAGACCAGAATGGGAATTGGTCGGCGCAGAATTGGTAGAAAATGTGCTTCCTTATGAAGAGATGAAGTTGCGCATGCTCAATGGGTCACATTCGTTCTTAGCCTATTTGGGGTATTTAGCTGGCTACGAGCACATTGCTGATTGCATGGAAGACGAACAATTTAAACAAGCCGCCTATCGACTGATGATGAGCGAACAAGCTGTCACACTCAACATGCCTGATAACGTTAACTTGAGCGCGTATGCCCACTCTTTAATAGAGCGCTATTGCAACCCAAATATCAAGCATCGAACTTGGCAGATTGCCATGGATGGCAGTCAGAAACTTCCTCAACGTTTGTTGGAATCAGTCCAACAACACCTAAAGGCAGATAGAGCTTATCCTTTTACCGCTCTCGCCATCGCAGCTTGGATAAAATACGTGGGTGGCGTTGATGAACAAGGTAATGTGATTGATGTACGAGATCCTCAGGCCACACAGTTAAAAGCGGATTTTGATCGACACACTCATGTCGACGCACGTGTTACTCATATGCTAAGCAATCAAAGTATCTTTCCTTGTGAAATTGGCACCAATGTTTCTTTCATCAAGGCCATTACTGAAAGCTCTTTATTATTGGACCGTGTTGGCGCTAAAAAAGCGGTGGCTTTTTTGGTGCAGCAATAAACTACAACATAATAAGGCCGCATCATCTAGCGGCCTTATTTCTGGTCCAGTCAGGATTGAGTCACTTTTGCCGCCCGCCCCTTGTATAAACCAATCAGATTCCCTGCCAACATCAAAGCAGCACCGATCAACAGCGACAATTCAAACGGTTCTGAGTAAAGTAGAACGCCAACAACCGCTATCAAAGGTAGGCGTAGAAAATCCATCGTCACCACAGTGCTGACTTCCGCAAACTGCATCGCTTTGGTCATGCAGTAGTGAGCTGACATGGCGGTGAGACCGATCACAACAATCCACAACCATTGCGTTTGATTAGGAAACTGCCAATCAAAAATGGCAAAACTAAAACCAATGGGTAATTGGATAGCACACATGTAAAACAAGATCGTTAATGGATGTTCGGTAGAAGCCAGTGATTTGGTTGAGGCATGAGAAACGGCATAGGCTACCGCTGCCCCTAACACAATCAACGACGCGATATTCATCACCTCAACACCGGGTTGAACAATGATAATCACGCCCAAAATGCCCATCACGATGGACAACAGTTTTCGTTTAGTTAACGCTTCATTCAAAAACATGCAGGCAATAAGTAGTGTCCATAAGGGAACCGTAAACTCAAGCGCAAACACTTCCGCAAGCGGCAATAAACCAATCCCCACGAACCAGCCATATTGCCCGGCAAAGTGAAAGATGTTGCGGGTGCTATGAAGTTTCATTCGTCGGGAACTAAACAGCGCAAAATTACCAAGGCTAAGAATCACCACACTAACGACGAATAAACCAATCACGCTGCGGAAAAACAGAATCTGGAACGTACCAACCACTCCACTTAGTTCTCTTGCTCCTACAGCCATTAGACAAAATGACGCAAGTGTGCCCAGCATCCAGAATACGGCTTTAATAATAAGGCACCTCCCTGCACTCTTATGTGGTTGCTTTCCACAACGCAGTCTACGGCGTCTTACTCAGCTCTACAATCTCTACTTAAACCCTCACTCACTTCAAAAGAGGTTATTTATTTGCCCCAGATGGAACACGAAACTCACTTCCCCCTTCTGGTTGTAACTCCTCTTCACGCTTTTGTTTTTCGTGCATTGCTTCAATCAGTTCCCTATCTAGCTTTGCAAAGTAAATATCTTCTTCAGCTTTGCCCCGTAGCTTGAGTTTCTCGGTGAAATCCATTTTCAAACCCTCAAATCAATCACCCTTAATAAGTATAGTTTGCGGATATACTCAGGGTTATATGGTATGACGGTGGCTCGAAACGGTTATCTGGTATGCACACATTCAACGCTTATGAACCTACTACTTAATTTTACTTAGCATCAGTAAGTTCAAGAATCCATTTCACAATGTCATTGATTTTAGTTTGCTTACCATCTAGAAGACGCATAGTCAGTCCGCCAAACAATAATGCATAGGCTTTATCTTCATTTACTTCTTCTCAAATCGCTCAATAATCCAATCTATTAATGTTCGAATGCGTTGCAATTGATATTTTGTTGGTGGACAAACTAACGACAAAGGCGTTTGTTCTTTCCATTCAGGTAATACTTCTACGAGTCTGCCGTTTTCAATATCAGAATGACAATAAACATCTGTCAGCCGTGTCACACCTAAGCCAGCAATAGCAGCCTGCCTCATTGTCCTTCCTGTCGCCGTTTTCATCCCTTTATTGGTGTGAATAATGCGCTGCTCTGCCCCTTTATTTAGTATCCAATGTTCAACACTTCCATGAATCAATGGACACGACCTTAGATCTTCCGGAGTCACTATGGGGCCATATTGCTTGATAAAGTCTGGGCTTGCGACATAGTGCGTTGTTAGGTGACATAAATGACGCGCAATTAAAGTGGAATCGGGCATTGTTCCTACCCGTAATACCAAATCATATTGTTCTTCAATTAAGTCAACGCGCTGATTTGAAAAGTCCAGCTCAACCTCTATATCCGGATACTGCTTTTGAAAGCTCATGACCAAAGGTGCAATCAAATCTTCACCAATAGGACCACCAACCGAATTCATACGAATGCGCCCTTTCAATTCGCTTCTCGATTCTGTTGCCCATTCAGATGCGGCATCTAGTTGTGACATCGCAATTTTGCATCGCTGATAGTAGCCTTCGCCAAGATCCGTCAAACGCAATCGTCGAGTGGTGCGATATAACAAAGGAACACCTAACGCACTCTCTAATTCGGTAACTAACTGACTAATATTGGCTTTTGACCCTCCTAAAGCATCAGCAGCCGCCGTGAAACTGCCCTGCTCAACAACATATATAAATGCGCGAATGCCTCTCCAAGAGATATTGTTCATTTTTAGTTAACAGTCATTTTGTAATGGATGTATATATCACACTAATATGGCTACTTATCATAGTCAAAGTGAAGAGGGAGACCTCAGACTACCTACATGATTATGAACAAGAGATATTTCACAATGACTGCATTAAAAACAAATGTGTTCTTTTTTAGCAATGGCAACCGAATTGCAGCAGAACTTCATCAGCCGAAAGAAATTCATGACAAACGTCCTGCCGTGATCATTGCGGCACCGCAGGCGGGAGTAAAAGAGCAAACGGTTCAAATTTACGCACAAAAGCTTGCTGAACAAGGATTTGTTGCACTAACGTTTGACCATGCTACTTTTGGAGCAAGTGAAGGCGAGCCCAGATTCCATGAAAATCCATTCAATAAAGCGGAAGACTGCCGAAATGCCATCACATTTTTGGCAGCGCTCGACTATGTCAAAGAGATTCATGCATTAGGTGTTTGTTCTGGTGGTGGGTATTTGGCACATACCGTCGCCACGGATAGACGCGTAAAATCGCTCGCCACGGTAAGCGCTTATTTCGATCATCGAGGGTTTTATCACAGCATTATGGGACGTGAAGGTATCTTAGAACTTCTCGCACTAGCGAATAAAACAAGAGAACGTTACTTAACGACAGGGAAAATTGACTACCTACCTCATGCACCTCAATCTGATGATCCAGAAATGCCTCGCCTCTTCCGTGAGTTCTATGAATACTACATGACCGATCGTGGTGCTAAAGGCCTCTATGAAAGTAAATTCCTCCCTTGGTCATATGAGAGTCTCGTTAACTTTTCTGCTTTAGATATCGCAGATCAGATAGCACCAACCCCACTGTTAATGATTGTTGGAACACAGGCGGATTCAGCATATGAAAGCAAACAGATGTTTGATGCGGCTAACGAACCTAAAGCGTTAACGTACATCAAAGGAGCAAACCACATTGGGCTATACGATGTACCTGAATATGTAGATCAAGCTGTTGAGAAATTGGTGAAGTTCTACCGTTAAAGCCATAGGAAGTATTATCAGATAAGGGAACCTAAGCTGAAGATCTTTGAGCTTTTTAGATATACCATGGCTGCCAAATGGCAGCCATTTTTGTCTTAATTAATTACAGTGCGGTATTTAAGGTGCAGTCGTAAAGCGCCATGTTGTACCTTCATCGCTTCCACCGTTAGCTTGGGAGTCCACTCTCCACAAGTAAGTAGTGTTTGGGTTCAACGCCGTCACGAAATATCGGCCTTCTTGCGGTGTTAACTCCGTCAATCCCCCTAGCTCTGTCCCAAACAAAACAGTGTAACTTGAGTTTTTATCAATGTTGAACAGCAGTTCTACACTAGTCGCAACATTAGCGGAGTTATTAAACGGCACAGGATTAGTCGCAACTTGGGTAACATGACCCGGCACCCAATACGCCTCCCCATCTTCATAAGCGCCAATATCTGGAGCCACGCCTTGATATGTAATGTTGGCAAGCACACTATTGGCGGTTCCTTTATCAATCAACAGATCCGATATAGGTCGGAAATCTCCCCATATTGCTCCACGCAAATACGATTCTACTTGGTTGGGTACTTCTATATTGCTGCTGACGGTTCCTGGAACAACCAGTTGTTCTTGTGTCCCCGATTTGCGTCCTTGGAGCGTTTCGATCAAGTTATTTAACGTTTCTGATTGATGATTCACACCACCAGCCGATTCTTTGTTGAATATGATTAGATCAACAATCTGGTTATTGAACATTGTGTTGTTATAAGTTGCTTGTCTATCACCTTTGATGATTGAGAACTGAGTATTCCACACCACATTATGGTGTACTTGCCCATCCTGCCCCATCTTTGATGCACCTTCGACACCATCAAAACGGATACCCGCTTTGTCGCTGTCGTGGACCCAGTTATACGCAATCTCTGTCCCTGCTTGTTCTGAAACCCCAACATTGATGGCTGCACCGTCATGCTGGAGTAAGCTTGTATTATAAACATGGTTGCCTGACACAACAGATTCCGCCCCGACCCGGACACCTTCAGAATTCCCTGCGGTGTGGAACGTATTGTTAGTGAAGGCAATCTGTTTACTCTGCGAAGCCATATTAATCGAGCCTTCACCACCAGTTCCTAGGTTGGAATAGTCGATGTCATGGATCAGGTTATTGTCAATGCTATTCCCTGTTTCTTTGATCATCTCCAATGCTGGGCCATCCGTATAGGCTAGATGACTATTGATGATCATATTGTTGGTTTGAGTAATTTCTGGATTGTTGTTGATGAACTTAATGGTATCTGGACGTGTTAAACTGCCAAGCATCCTTTTTGAATATGCGTAGTATTTTGCATCAATATAATCAAAAGTGATGTTGTTTGAGCTGATAACCGTAAACGCCGTGGCAAAAAAGTTAATATTTTTAAAAGTGACATGCGCAGAGTTACGTACCGTCAGACCATAGGTTTGAACCTTGCCTTTCACGTTAAGTGTGTTCGGGTCTGTGCCATTTGGTGCCCACAGGTATACCGTTTTGGTAGACTTATCAAAAAACCATTCATTTTCACTGTCTAGCAGCTCCAGTTTTCCTTCAAGGTAGTAATGACCCTCTTCATATTTGCCATTCTTATTCTGCCAGAAAGTCCCTGTAGCCAACATCGAATTGGCCGCTTTACTCATTGCAGTTCCTGAACCTGAAAAATCAGTACTGTAGCTAAACTGATTGGAGCCAACAACGTGGCTATCAACCACTTGCGCCCAGTTTAACCACGAGCCAATGTTCATAATGGCAATGGCTCCGGTGGCATCGATTCCTGATTCAGCGAGTGATTGTTCATTAACCCCTACTGGTAAATGCACATATTCGTTCCCACTCGATTTGACGGTAATACTTTGATAAGGACGCTCATCAATCATCAGTCCAAACGTACTTTCAGGAGCTTGATGACGCCAAGTTTTCTTCATATCCCAAAGAGAACCGTCATCAAACTGTGCATTGGGCCAACGTGCAGACATCACCACTTTGTCGTCGATAAACAGTTGCCAAATGTCTTGGTTGAATTGTGTTTTATAGATATTACCAGCATGCTGCACCCAAGGCGTATTGATGGCGACAGTGCCATCAAACGTGGCGGCATTACCCTGAATCGTGACCGGCTTGTCTAACGTGCCACGGACTTTATCAATGATCTGTGCAGACTGATACACACCCGGCATCAACTCCACCACGTTACCAGGTTGAGCTTTTGCTAAGGCCTTTTTCAACGTTAACAACGGTGCCGCTTGTGTACCTTCGTTATTGTCATTCCCCAAAGGGCTAACAAATAAGTGAGCAAGACTCTCAGTTGAGCATAAGTCTAACGAAGGTGCTTCAGAGCCATCATCACACGTAACGGGTGTACTTGGTTCTGACGTCGGACAACTCACTTCTGACCAAAACCAAGAACTATTGCTTGGTGTTTCCCAAACTCCCGGGCTGTTTTGTGCCTCGTAGCATTGAGATTGATACACAACAATCTCTCCATTCGAGACTTTTGTTTCTCCTGCGACCCATGGCGTTGCAGAGGTGTCTTGCATCGGTGGCTCAGCAATGCATTCGCCATTTTCAAGTGTCGTACCTTCTGGGCAAACCAGTGGTTGCTCAACACATTGGCCATTATCCAATACCGTACCTTCGGGGCAAGTTGGTGCTTCAACATTGCCCGAACAGGTAGTTGGAATCCAAAACCAACTCGATTGTTGTGAAGGTGTTTCCCACTTACCGGGGTTATTTTGAGCTTGGTAACACTCCCCTTGATAAATAACAACGTCACCATTTGATACCGTCGTCTCTCCGGGTATCCACACGATGTCATCGGCAGACGCTTGAGTGCTAACAAAAAGTATCAGAATGGCCGAGCTCAGCGCATTAATCTTCATACTGCTTCCTTTTTTTGATAATAAAATCAACAAAAAGAGTAGTTATACACAGCAAAACAAATCGAACGAAAGTTTACCCATGCGAGGCGCTTCTAATATCCCATTTTTCAGTTGGGATATTGGTTCACTGTTCGGTGTGGTACAACAATTACAGCGCATATGTAACCGTTAAGAAGACCAAGAGTTGTTTTGAGCTCTCATTTTATTAATCTTGACAGGTTTTTGCATAATACGAGCAAACTCATCACAGCGTATTTACTTGTGCTATGGTTAATTCAACAGTCAGCATCGGGAGTTCTTCAGTATGCCTCTATTTATGGATCGCCACTTTTCAGAAAATCCCACCCGAGAAGCGATTGAATTAGCTCATCAAAAAGACTTAGACATTCAAGATAAGTATGGCGTCAAATTTGTCACATATTGGTTTGATGAAACGCGAGGCACCACCTTTTGCTTAGTCGAAGCGGAAAGTGAATCGGTAATAAAACAAGTCCACCAAGAGGCGCATGGCGATATCCCCGGAGAAATCATTCCCGTTGATGCTGATGTGGTTAAACTATTTTTGGGTCGCATCGAAGACCCAGTCGCCTCTGAGCCGCACCAATCAACAGAAATAGACAGTGCGTTTCGCATCATCATGTTTACAGACCTTGCCGGCTCTACCGCCATGACGACCGAGTTAGGCGACCAAAAATCAATGCACTTGTTACGTATTCACAACGTTATCACTCGCAATGCCATCAAAGCACATGATGGGCGTGAAATTAAGCATACTGGCGATGGGTTCATGGTCTCCTTTACTTCAGCCGACAATGCTGTTGAATGTGCGAAAGACATTCAGTTGGCGTTCAATCAACACAACATAAGCAAGCCTGAACAAAGTATGCATGTCCGTATCGGATTAAGCGCAGGTGAACCTGTCGAAGAAAACAACGATCTATTTGGAAGCGCAGTACAAATGGCGTCAAGGGTTTGTGATGCTACTGAATCAGACCAAATACTGGTGGTCGACTTAGTTAGGCAAAGTTGTTCTAACGGTCAATTCCAGTTTCGCGAATTTGGTGAAAAGCAATTTAAAGGATTTAACGAACCTACTATGGTTTATCAGGTCATCTAACAAGTTAAATTAGGCTCTACTCTCATTAACCCTTTATCACAACCTCTCTATGCGGCAGAGTCTATTGGCGCAAACTGAATGAGTCGACATCAGTTCAAATGGGAGTTGTCATGAAGCTAACCGATGATAAGAACGCACTTGGCAAACTGCTGATCGCACACGGTAGCGGCTTTGCTTCAACCGTCATACCGCGTGAGTTAAATCGCAGATGTTTGCGTTGCGTCGAAGTCAGTAGTGAGCACGAAATCCTTAATCTTACGCCTACCCTACTTATCTTAGATCAAACTCTTATTGAGACTTTGACATTATCAACCATCAATCAATGGCGTAACCAACAGTTTCTCATCATCCTTGCAGAGCAACACCTTGAGGTTGAAGCGGACCTATACGTGCCTAGTGGCTTTAACAAAAGAATTACCCTTAAGCATATCGAGTCAGCCCTACTACTTCATACTCAACAGGTTCAGCAGCAAGAACTTAAGCAGCTGCTAAGTAGTAAAAGTACTAGCTTGACTCGGCTTACTGAGATTGGCATTGCACTCTCCGCTGAAAAGAGTTTGAGCGCCTTGTTGAATCGGATTTTAGATGAAGGGAGAAAACTGGCGATTTGTGATGCAGCTTCGCTATTCTTACTTGATGATCAAGACAAACAAAATCGCCACTTAGTACTCAAACTCACTCAGAATGCATCTATTGAGTTTGATTTTAAGGAGCAACGGTTTGAACTTAATGACAGTAGCATCTCTGGGTATGTGGCTATCCATGGCCATGAAGTAAATATTACTGATGTCTACGATATTCACGATAAACCCTACCAATTCAACCCTATTTTTGACCATGTGACTGGATACCGCTGCCAATCATTATTGGCAATCCCCATCTTCAATCACCAGCAAGAGATCATTGGTGTATTGCAGTTTATTAATCACACTAGGCGTGCAGAGGTATTACTCTCTTCCCACTCGGTGACCAAAGAAAATGTCATTCCTTTTGAGCCAGATATTTGCCCCTTGCTGCGCGCATTAGCCAGTCAGTCTGCAATTGCGATAGAAAACCGGCGCTTGATTGAAAGTATTCACCGCTTATTTGAAGGTTTTGTGCAAGCTTCCGTTACTGCCATTGAGCAACGAGATCCAACCACCAGTGGTCACTCGTTCCGCGTCGCTGACCTCTCGATTGCTTTAGCCCACAGCTTAGCCAACTCAAACCTTAAGCAGTATCAAAATCAGCATCTGAGTAAAAAAGAGTTGCGCCAACTAAAGTACGCCGCCCTACTGCATGATTTTGGTAAAGTAGGTGTTAAAGAGTCCGTGTTAACCAAAGCGAAAAAGCTAACTGACCATCAATTGGATATTATTAAATATCGTATTCGCCTCACACAACAAACCTTGCTTCGTCAGCGAGCCGAAATCGAACTTAAGTTGTTTGGTAAAATGCCCGCTCAGAACTCGCACTCTACCCTTAGAAAATTAGAAGACATTCAACAACAAATCTCTCAACTAGAACAGTTTTGGCTCGACATTTTACAAGCCAATGAACCAGCTGTGTTGCCAGAGTCGGTCTCAGATAATCTGCAACAGATCCATGCTTATCATGCTGTTGATGACCGTGGTATGCTGGCACCACTCATCACTGAAGATGAGCTACACGCATTATCGATTCCTAAAGGGAGCCTGACCTTGAGTGAGATGGAAGAGATACGCTCTCACGTCATCCACACTGAAACATTCTTAAAACAGATCCCTTGGACGCAAGACCTTCAAGACATACCTCACATTGCTGGTGCACATCATGAAAAAATAGATGGTAGTGGTTATCCAAGAGGCTTAACGGGTCAACAAATTCCACTCGCTTCCCAAATTATGACCGTGTGTGATATCTATGACGCGCTAACTGCCTCTGATAGACCGTACAAAAACGCACTTCCCAACGATATTGCGTTTAAGATTCTATTCAATGAGGCTGAAAAAGGTCAGCTAAATGGTGATTTAGTGAAGCTATTTATTGATACAAAAGCCTATCTCACAATCAAAAATAAGCAGTACAAAAATGACTGTAATGAGTGCGGTAATTTCCATCACCATGTGTGTGATTTTGATCTACTTGATCATAGCTAAATATCATCGAATGCTTAGACTCTTAAAATAAGCACCAAAGGGACGTTGAGAGTATTTTGAGGGCTCAAAAACGGTGAAACCCCGATGTTGGTAGCATCGGGGTTTCGAATTTTTAGATGTCTCGGTTGGTAAAGCCGATTATCTTATATGCAAAAGGTTTGGATTAAATCCGAATAATTCCTTGGTGGGGAATTAGATACGGATGAAGTCCATGTGCTCAACTTTTGGCTTGTAAGCGTGACGTTGAACGTCTTGTGGCTTAACTTTTACTTCAGCGCCGTCGATCACTAGAACGATACCTTCGTAGAACTCAGGCTTGTCCATTTGGTTAACAACGTTGTCGTGGTTTAGAGCGATTGATACTGGCGCAGCCTCACCACCGTAAACGATAGCAGGGAATTGACCAGCGTGACGTAGGCGGCGGCTCGCACCTTTACCTAGTTCAGTACGTACTACTGCTTCAAATTTCATAGTATTACTCTCAAAAAAATAGTAAAAAACTTCACGTCACAATGCGACCTTGTGATGTGGTATGGTTTCAACAAGTAATAAGTTATTACTGTCAAAACGAGCGCGGATACTATCATTCAATCAGCTCCAAAACAAGAGAAACTGGCAAAGGAAATCTCTTTTAACACTGTGTTTTGACTCTTTGTGCTAACAAAGTAATCAAAGAGTCGGTTTTGACTATTTTTAGACCACCTACTCAGTGTTAAATTTCTCCCATAACCTCGCAGCTCTCAACCTCATATTTATTCAATTTCCCTCTCCTCATGGCCCATTCCACCCAATATTAATCGGGTTCAAATATGAGAAAAACATCATTACTTATATCAAATATTTGAAGCACCCCGTGGAAATGGTTACCTTCCTCCGCGAAAGTAAACGTAACAGTAATCACTATCATTTGCATTATGAAAAACAAAATAAAATTACATTCAGTGGTTGTCACGCAAGCCGTGATAATTAGCTCACTTGCTCTCCTTTCTGGCTGCCATGATCACAACACCTCTTCTCAACCTGTTGACGTGATCCCACCAGAAAAACCAGCCGAAACCCAACATAGTTTCTTGTTTCGCGCACATGTTGATCACAACGAAGCTGCTGGTAGCGACTATGTCATTCAACAACCTCAAACCAACTGGACGCTCAGTGGAACGGTTGACAATGCCGGGGAAATACAAGCGGAGATCCCACCCGGAGTTGCGTTAGACTCCCCTCTTCAAGTTTCCGTAGCGATGAGTGTCGATACCTATAAATACCTTAGTGAGGATGTTGATACCCTAGAAACCATCTCTGAGCGTAAGGCGATGTCTCACTCGGCAGAGCCCAATGTATATCGCAGTAATGAAGTTGACACTCCCCTTGCTCAAATCACGTTACAGTCCACCGCAGAATACGCGCTTGCCGATAAGAACTTCGATCAAGCCTTATCTGACGAAGAAATTGCGCAAATGACATCGGATAGTGCACTTGGTTCCTACCAACAGAATGTGCAAGACCTCATGGTCGCGACGGAGGTTATCCACCAGCACCCATCCAAGCTCTACTATCCATCGAGCTATGACATGATGGCAGACTTCGTGAAAGATGAAGCCGTAAAGCGTGCGTTTTTCGCCACAAACAGTGATGAGATCCATCAGGCGAAACGAGATCTGTTTAACATCGAAGAACCAGAGAACCCTGAGTCAACCAGTTTTCTGCGTTTAGATGAACGCGCATGGCCGATACAAGCGCAAACACTGAGCTATCAGGAAACGCCTTGGACCTGTGTTGACGATATTCGCCGAGTCTCTAGCCGTGACTATGGTACGCGCCTTTGGTATTCGAACAATGATTCTGTGGCGGACATTGATGCTGACACAGCCACAAACTTAGTGTCTTCCATCAATCAATCGTACCTATGTCAGGTAAACAATTGGAAACTTCCAACTGTTAAAGAGCTAAGTAAGTTGTTTAAAGAAGCAGAGTTTGGTTTTCCCCTAACATTCCCTGCAGTAAACGGTCAGAGTAATTTTTGGGTTGTCGAT
Organism: Vibrio sp. TRT 21S02; assembly: GCF_050113675.1. Classification (NCBI taxonomy): domain Bacteria; kingdom Pseudomonadati; phylum Pseudomonadota; class Gammaproteobacteria; order Vibrionales; family Vibrionaceae; genus Vibrio; species Vibrio sp. TRT 21S02. Next base: position 292,400 of record NZ_JBNJOI010000001.1, on the reverse strand, counting down.
GAAAATCATGAGATTGCGATTGCTAATGTCAACTCTGGAGCACTTCAAATCTCCCCTGCAACCAGAGAAGATAAAGCTCAAATATTGCTCCACAGCTTCACCCCTTATGAAATGTGGTTCAATATTCCTGCCACGGATACTCCTGTGGATATGGCCAAGTTGCGAACCGATTACAGCCAAGATCCTTCACAATGGCCCGCTCCTACGGTTGATGACGGTGTCGCATGGCAAGAGCTAGGATTAAAGCCAGCGGTACCTTTTCCTCAAGACAATCCATATTCCAGTGAAAAAGTTGCGTTAGGGAAAAAACTGTTTTTTGACCCACGGCTTTCAAAAGATAATTCACTTTCTTGTGCCAGCTGTCACGATCCTGCTAAAGGATGGGCTGATGGGATAAGACAAGCGGTCGGAATTAACGGGCAGAAAGGACCACGCAATACACCGACGATCATTAATACAGCTTATTATCAAACGCTGTTTCTAGATGGCCGAGTCGCATCCTTGGAAGAACAATCACTCCATCCAATTGCGAACCCGATTGAAATGGGACTTCCTCATAATGAGCTGGTAACGAAGCTGGATGATGCCGCTGAATACGCCCCACTGTTTGAAGCTGCGTTCGGCGATAATGTGATCACTTTAGATCGAATTGCGAAAGCAATTGCCACGTTTGAACGTACAATCATTAGCAAAGAAAGCGACTTTGACCGTTTTCTAAAAGGCGACGCTACTGCTTTAAATGATGAGCAGCTACATGGATTGCATTTGTACCGAACAAAAGCACGTTGTATGAACTGTCACAGCGGCCCAATGATGAGTAACCAGCAATTTGAGAACATTGGATTAACTTATTACGGTCGTAGCCTTGAAGACAGAGGTCGCTTCAACGTGACTTATCGCCCTGAAGACATGGGCAAGTTCCGTGTACCTATGCTAAGAGACATCAAAGCCACTGACCCAACTACACACCTTGGTTTGTTTAAGCTTGCCACGGTGATCCCAAAAGCCGACCGTGTCGTTGGTTTATTAGCGATGTATAACAATGGGATGACGCGAAATCGCAGTGGTAACTTCCCTCAATACGCTGGAAAATATGACAAAAACTTCCCTGAAGTGTCACCTTTAATTCAACGTCTGGGTATGACAGACAAGGAGTTAATGGCACTGAATGCTTTCATGTCAGCAGTCTCTAGCGATGTGCGCACAGACAGTGCTTCTGCCGAAGAAATGGGCATTGCTCACTAATTCAGTAGAGAGAGCTCAAAATACAGAACAAAGTGCCACGGACTATCAGACAATAACGGCATATTAAGCCATAAAGAAAACAGCCATGGATCATCATGGCTGTTTTAGTTTTGAGTTAGGCCTACTTATTTGAAACGAACGGCGGTACCGCTGACACTTACCATCATCATGCTGCCACCCTGCCCAACGACCTCATAATCGATATCGATGCCAACAATACCATCGGCGCCAAGCTCTTTTGCTCTCGCTTCCATTTCATCAAAAGCAATTTGACGCGCTTTTCCCATTTCACGTTCATACGCTCCGGAGCGCCCGCCAACTACATCGCGAATCGCACCAAATAGATCTTTAAAAATATTGGCACCAAGAATGGCTTCACCCACGACCACATCGAGGTATTGGTCAATTTGTTTTCCGTCCACAGTGGATGTTGTTGTCTTGAGCATTGTGACTCCTTATGTATGGCTAAGAGCTATCACTAGTTAAAGATTATCTCTGTTGTTACGTCTGTTTTTACTGAGTTCGCAATAAAACAGTTTTCGTGAGCGACATGGTGCATTTTCTCCAGCTGCTCGTACGTCGGTTTACGCTCGCCAGAAAAACGAATACTTGGACGCAGTGCAACCTTTGTCACTGCGGTTTTTCCATTTTCATCGGGTTCTAATACTCCGACCGCACTATCAACATATTGTTCAACCACATAATTTCTTTTGGCTGCAATCGATAAGAACACCAACATATGACAGCTTGATAAGGCCGCAATAAATGCCTCTTCAGGATCCACATTTTCTTCCACCGACAAGGGTAATGGGACGATATGAGGCGATGCAGAAGCCGGTACAATCACGCCACCATCAAACTCCCATTGGTGTGCTCGACTGTATTTATTATCTGTAAAAGTTTCTGCGGCTTGACGCTGCCAACTGACCACCGCCGTGTATTCTGACATAGTCCTTTCCTTAGACACGTTGTACAAAGACAACAAAGGCAGGTAAAACCTGCCTTTGTGTTAATTATGATTATGCTGCTTGCTGACGAAGTCGAGCGAAATAGGATGGGTATTTCTGACGTATACGGCGCTGCTCTTCTACCATATTTTTGAAGCTTGGCCCTTTTGAAAGCTGAAGGATCACTTCATCTTTGTCAAAACGTAGTATGGCCCCTTCAAAGTGAATGGTCCGATTACCAGATAAACTTAACTTACCAGACAGGCTCAGCCCTCGATAGAGTGCAGGTAAATCCCCCATTAGCACTCTTAGCCCTTTCTCAGAAACTTCCGTTACAGAGAACAAACGCTCTTCAATTCGAACATACGGACGTGCTCGGCGAGGGTATTTCAACCGATAATACTGTCGCTTTTGCTCAAATGACATTTCACTCATGCCTGATGACTCCTTTCCGCACCGCTCCAAACGAACGTTGAAATATAAATGCGTTTAATACTCTTTAATTCTAAACCAGTTAACTATAAGTATCGACAATTGAATTAACAACTTTAAATTCGTGTGTAAAATCATGAAACTTGAACAGCAACCAAAGGTTCAACAGTGTCTTCAGACCAAACAACAGACCATAAAACTATAAAGTATAATCTTCGTGCTACAATTCACTTTACTTGTGCCAGATTAGCCCTAAAATCGAACATCTTTCCCTCTTATATTTGAACACCATGAACAATCCACGCCTTGGAAACTCAATGGCAGCTTTCTCCTTTGTCTTGTGGGGATTGTTACCATTGTATTACCAGTTTCTTCCTCAAGCAGCGACAGACGAACTGCTAGCGGTAAGATTACTTGCTTCTGTGCCTTTCGGTGCATTGATTGTTTTGTTAATCACAAAAAAACTGCCCGATTTCAAAAAGATTTGGGCCAACAAGCAGGCATTAAAGCTGACATTTCTTGCCAGCTCACTTATGTCTATTTCTTGGGCTGCATTTACTTGGGCGATGACTCATGACCGAGTGATTGACGCAAGTCTTGGATTTTTCATCAGTCCAATCACTATGATTGCGCTTGGCGTTCTTGTATTAGGTGAACATCTTTCGCTCGGCAAACGTGTCGCTTTGGTTTTAGCGACCGTTGGGCTTGGATATCAGGTTTACCAATACGGTCAAGTACCTGTGATTGCGCTATTAATGGCGGTATTTTTTACGTTATACGGTTGGTATAAGAGGAAAATCACTTACGACTGGAGCACGTGTTTATTTGTTGAAGCACTCGTACTCGCACCTTTTGCACTTGCTTACATGACATACAAGTCATACACCTTTGGCGCAGAATCCCTATCCCAAGGGTGGGAAGTACTTGCATTATATATAGGAGCGGCGCCTGCAACGCTCATTCCTCTGGTGTTTTACTCCATTGCTATACGTATGACAGACATGTCAAATGTTGGCCTGATGCAATATATCGAACCATCAATCCAGTTCTTACTCGCTGTATTTATATTTGGTGAGATTTTTGATGAAGTGAAACTAATCAGTTTTTCAATGATTTGGGCTGGTTTATTTCTGATTGTGATTGAAGCGATTATCCGCCGAGCAAAACGTAGCGCACGAAACTCGACCTGACATCCATCGTTACAAATGACAAATATGAACTTTATGTGACAGTATTGTGGCACATAAAATTAGCTAATTATCTGGATAATATTATCTTTTATCCAGATTTAGTTTCAATAACTGGTCACATTTTAATCTCGAAAAAGAAAATTTATCTAAACCACCCTCTAAACAGGTTGACGTTTTACCTCTCTAGTCCTAATTTTTCCTATTAGTCATTCCAACTAGGAGGGTCATTACATGAAACGTGCAAGCAACACTTTTCGTCTTCAACTCATTAAAGAAGTCGCAGTAAGACAAGAGCGGTTAAGTAGTGGCGATCCGATGGCTAGTTATATTCAAGAGCTGTTGGACTCCAAACCGGAATGCGAGCAAAACATCGAGCAAAATAATCGCTTTGTAGGGAACCATTTCGATGACCATGCTGGTGGCTGGGTTAGCGATAAATGGGGCTTGAAGTAAGCGTTGACGCTACTTTAAAAAAGGTCTTGTTGAGGATTTTGTGGCTCTGGAGTCATTTCTGGAGCCAATTTGCCTTGCGCGATTTTTCGGCGATAACGCTGACGGCATAGCTTTATCACATGTAGCTGCTGAGCTGGCGTCATCTCCAACCATTGGAAACGTTCTTCACGCTTGCGCATGCAGCCCTGACAGTAGCCTTTTTCGTCTACTGTACAAACACCTACACAAGGATTAGGGACAGTAAAAAACTCGAGCTGCTCCATGCTTGCCTCTTACTATTTAAACCGTATAGCTAAGTTATACAATACCCATAAATTAAATGTAATCAATACTTTGAATATTTCCATAGTCATAAACTATGACTTTACGCTGACAAAAACACTGTTTTATTAACTATATAATGCGCCCATTAACAGCCAAACTATCGATTTGGCAGTGGTTTCCAAATACTGGAGTTTATTAATATGAAGCTTAGTTCAAAAACATTACTTGCAGCAATCACACTACCTGTACTGATGACAGCGTGCGCAAGCAATGGAGGCGATGTGAAACAAATTACAGCTCAAGATCTACAACACCATAACTGGGAACTCGTCAGCATTGATGGCAAAGCAATCGAAACTAGCGAACGCCAAAAAGCACCTCGCCTTGAAGTTGGCGAAAAAATGACGGCTAACGGCAACGCAGGTTGTAACAACTTCTTTGGCCAAGCAGAGCTTAAAAACAACCAATTCCGCATTGAAAAAATGGGCATGACCATGAAGATGTGTATTGGTGACATCATGGACGTAGAGCAAACTGTGGCAAACACTCTAATGGAATGGAGTGACATGACCCTAACTAAAGACGGGTTGGTGCTTAAGAATGATGCACACACATTGACATTTAAACTGAACGACTGGAAAAACTAAGTCGCTCATTCCTCTTAAAAAAGCAGCCAATGGCTGCTTTTTTTGTGCCCGCATGCCGGACTTTTAAACAAACAGATAACAAATAGACCTATTAGTTAAAAAAAAGCAAAAATTTACGTCATAATGAATAGATTACGGACGAAGTCCGGTCTACAACAAAAGTTACCGAATTTATTCATGGAAAGGATCATTATGATAAGGTTGATTACCTCATTTTTCGCGCTCATTTTTTCGTTTCAAGCCTTCTCACAACCCTCTGCCGAGTGGCCACAGATCACTGACAAAGCACAAGGACAAACCGTTTACTTCCATGCATGGGGCGGTAGTCAGGAGATTAACAACTACATTCGCTGGGCGGGCAATGAGCTGCAAAAGCAATACGGTATTAAACTCGTTCACGTAAAAGTCACGGATATCGCCGAAACAACAACACGCCTTATCGCTGAAAAAGCCGCGGGGAAAAATAGTGGTGGCAGCGTTGATATGGTTTGGATAAATGGTGAAAACTTTAAATCGATGAAAGCTAACCAGCTGCTTCACGGCCCATTTGTCACTGATTTACCGAGCTGGAAATACGTTGATAAATCCCTTCCGGTTGATAGCGATTTTTCTGAGCCGACAGAAGGGTTAGAAGCCCCTTGGGGTGTAGGACAACTTGTCTTTATTTATGATGAGAAGAAGCTAAATAACCCACCCGCTTCCTTTGCTGAAATGCTGAGCTACGCACAGGCGTTTCCAAACCGCCTTAGCTACCCTCGCCCTCCTGAGTTCCATGGCACCAGTTTCCTTAAAGCACTATTGATTGAACTCACAGGTAACGATCCTGTACTTCAGAAACCGGCTAGTGATGTCGATTTCGCGATGATCACCAAACCACTTTGGCAATACTTAGATGCTTTCCATAAGGTAGCTTGGCGTCAAGGCAAACAGTTCCCTGCGGGCAGCTCAGAAATGGTTCAACTGCTTGATGATGGCCAAGTTGACCTTGCCGTAACTTTTAATCCAAATGCGGTATTTTCAGCTCAAGCCAATGGCACTCTAGCAGAAACCACGCGTGCCTACGCCATGGAAAAAGGCGCACTGTCTAACATCCATTTCCTCGCCATACCTTGGAATGCAAAGGCAAAAGAAGGAGCACTCGTTGCGATTAACTTCCTGCTAAGCCCTGACGCTCAATCACGTAAAGGCGATTTGTCTATCTGGGGTGACCCTGCAGTGTTAGAAAACCAATACGTCACTGGCAGCGCAAAAAATACCAAGCTGTTTAAATCGGTTGCAGAGCCACATCCAAGCTGGCAAACCGCGTTAGAGACCGAGTGGCAAAAGCGCTACGGCAATTAATTAGAATAACTAAGAGAGACAAAGCCAGATGTTTCGAGCGGCGTACTTATTTTTGATCATCCTCTGCATTACACCAACCATTCCTGGGTTAGTTGGTGTACTGGCGTCTTCGCTTAGTTATATTCCCCCAATTGGATTAGATCAGCTTTCATTAGCAGGCTATTTACAAGTGTTCAATTGGGTTGGGTATGAGCAATCTCTCTTACTCACTATCGCCAGCGCATTTTTTAGTACCTATTTATCCTGTCTGTTTTGCTTTGCGATATTGCAGCAGCTATGGCTCAATCGTCACTGGCGAAAAGTAGAAAACCTTTTGTCCCCTTTATTAGCGATGCCTCACGTGGCTTTTGCTATCGGTTTTGCTTTTCTATTCGCTCCAACAGGCATGCTTGCACGCTTGATCAGCCAAAGCTTTGGCATTGAATTGAATACTCAAGATACCGCGTGGTTAGTCAACGACCCTTACGCGCTTGGATTAACCATCGCACTCTCCTTTAAGGAAGTGCCCTTTTTGCTTTTGATGAGCATTCCAGTATTGCAACAGCTGAAAATAGAGAACGTTGCCAAAGTCAGCGCCTCTTTGGGTTACACACCGAACCAAATGTGGTGGAAAGCGGTATTCCCACAATGGTTAGTTAAAATGCGCTTTGCCTTGTTTGCCGTGATGGCTTATGGCGTTTCTGTGGTCGACCTCAGCCTCATCTTAGGACCTAATAATCCACCAACCTTTGCCGTCTTGGTTTGGCAATGGTTTAACGACCCAGATCTATCACTATTACCTCGCGCAGCAGCTGGTGCGGTCATCCTGTTTATCACTGCTAGCCTGCTTATGCTTGTGATTATTGTGCTCGAAAAGCTCATTACAGATCATTGGGGAAAATGGCAGTTTTCTGGGCGCTATGGCTTTGCATTACCGGGGAAAAGCTTATTTGCATTTTCTGCCCTAATGGCTGCGATGATGTTCCCGTTGATGGCTATCTGGAGTTTTGCTCATCGTTGGCGATTCCCTGATCTATTGCCATCGAAATACAGTGAACGCTTCTGGATGAATGAATGGGTAAATATTATTCCAACGATTCATCAGAGCTTACTTTTAGCACTGGTGACGGCAACCGCCGCTCTTATGCTTGGTATTTTGGCTCAAGAGTACAAGACCAAATACAAGCTCCATTTGCCTAATTACATCATTGCCCTACCAATGTTGATCCCGCAGCTGTCGATACTATTTGGATTGCAAATCAGCACCCTTTACCTCTCTAGTGATTCGTTTTTCCTCTGGGTAAGCTGGTCGCATATTTTCTTTGCTTTCCCCTTTGTCTACCTTGCATTAGATGGCCCATGGCGAAGCTACGACAATAACTACACTCGAGCCGCATTAAGCCTAGGTAAAACGCCACTCTATACGTTTATTCATATAAAAGCGCCTCTACTCTTACCCGCCATCTTGTACGCTTGGGCGGTTGGTGCAAGCGTAAGCTTGGCGCAATATTTACCGACGCTTATCTTAGGTGGTGGCCGCATCGCCACCATCACCACAGAGGCGGTTGCTTTATCCAGTGGGTTCGACCGCCGTGTCACCGCAATTTATGCCATTTGGCAAGCTATACTGCCATTTGTTTTCTTCTCTCTCGCTGTTGTATTAGGCCGACTGCAACATCGTCGTCGCCTATTTAGTAAGGAACCTGTTACGCATGACACTATGTCTCGAAAGCCTCACCATCCGTAAAAAAGGTGGTGAAGCACTGTTTTCTGATCTCAATGTCACCGTTCAGCCCGCAGACGTGCTCTGCTTAATGGGGCCAAGTGGGTGCGGAAAATCCACATTGCTAAGCCTAATTGCAGGCCATTTAAGTGATGAGTTTGAATATCAAGGCACGATAAAACTTAACGACGCCACACTCATGGATAAAGAACCACACCTGCGAGAGGTCGGTATACTCTTTCAAGATGACATGCTCTTCCCTCACTTGAATGTGTGGCAGAACCTTGCGTTTGCTCTGCCAAACGCCATTAAAGGCGAAGAAAGAAAACTGCGCGCTTTGCACGCTCTGAGCAATATCTCTTTAGAACACCTTGCCGAGTCATACCCTGACCAAATTTCTGGTGGACAACGTGCGCGAGTCAGTCTTTCTCGTATGCTGTTAGCAAAACCCAAACTAGCGTTGTTGGATGAACCTTTTAGTAAACTTGATAAAGAACTACGCGGTCAGTTCAGAGATTGGGTGATCGAACAGCTGCGTAAAGCAAACATACCAGCGTTAATGGTGACCCATGATATTGAAGATGTGCCTGCGAACGGGCATGTATTGAATTGGCCATGGGAGACGCAACATGCTCGATAAATTTAGTATTCAAGTGATCCGCTGGCCACTGACCCAATCTGCAACCTTACTCAATAAATGGGGAGTGACAGCCAATCAAACGACATTTATTGGTTTTTTAATTGGTTGCTTAGCGTTTCCGGCTCTTGCGATGGAAAACTATGGACTTGCCCTTTTATTCATTGTGATGAATCGAATCGCGGACGGCCTCGATGGTGCTTTGGCACGCATTCAAGGCATTACCGATGCAGGTGGCTTTCTCGACATCAGCCTCGACTTTCTATTCTATTCTCTCATCCCATTTGGTTTTGTTGTCGCAAACCCTGAAGCTAATGCCGTTGCCGGTGCCTTTTTGATTTTCTCCTTTATCGGAACGGGATGTAGTTTCTTAGCATTTGCTGTCATGGCAGGTAAACGTGGTATCGATAATCCGGTTTACAAACATAAGTCACTTTACTATATGAGCGGTTTAACCGAAGGGACCGAGACGATCGCTTGCTTTGTCTTATTTTGTCTCCTTCCTCAGCATTTTGCTCTGATCGCCTATATATTTGGTTCGGCTTGCTGGTTTACTACCTTTACCCGTATTTACTCAGGTTTCCATACACTCAAACAGCCAGATTCATGTGAAAAATCTGAATAGTCTAAGGACTTGATCGTCGTCAAAGCGACATCGAATAATGGTATCGAGGTGATGTATAAAACACATCATCACGTTACCATGTAGCTACTCGAATTCAGCTAAGTAGCACAATAACGTCATGGCAGATACCACTGAACGCGTTCTTCTCAACATCGCACTCAATTTAAGCTCAAATCTTTCCAGCAAACATCAATATCAAAAACTGATCGACGGAATCGGTCAGGTCTTTCCATGCGATGCCAGTGCTCTGTTTGTGTTTGATGAAGACGGTTTTCTTACACCCGTCGCGGTGAAAGGTCTCTCCACCAGCGTATTAGGACGCCGTTTTTTCCCAAGTGCTCATCCAAGGCTCCAAGCGATTATCGAAAGCAAAACTCCCGTTAGATTTGATGCCGACAGCTCACTTCCCGACCCCTTTGATGGCATGATGCTTTCAGAAGAACATAACATTGATGTTCACGATTGCATGGGAGCAAGTCTTTATGTTGATGGACAACTCGTGGGCGTGCTAACCCTTGATGCTCTGGCCGTCGGTGCGTTCGACCATGTTGATAGCTTAGCGATTGAAACTTTTGCGGCTTTAGCTGCGGCAACGCTACGTAATATCGCGCAGTTCAAAGCGCTAAAAGCTCAAAACCAAAAGCAAAAACACGTCACCCAAATGCTCATCCAACAAGCACGGTCGTTGCATGGTGAAATGGTGGGACTAAGCCCTCAAATGCGCCAGCTTAAAAACAATATCGACACGGTTGCCAAATCCGACTATGCGGTATTAATCACCGGAGAAACGGGTACAGGTAAAGAACTGGTTGCTCACCATCTGCATGCCAATTCGTTACGAGCAGATAAACCCATGGTTTACGTTAACTGCGCCGCTTTACCTGAAGGATTGGCAGAGAGTGAGCTCTTTGGCCATGTCAAAGGTGCTTTCACAGGTGCCAATAGCCATCGAGCAGGAAAATTTGAACTGGCTGATGGCGGTACCATTTTCCTTGATGAGCTTGGTGAATTGCCATTAGTGCTGCAAGCGAAGCTGCTTCGCGTGATCCAACAGGGCGAGCTGCAACGTGTCGGTAGTGATAAGCATCTTTTAGTCAACGTTCGCATCATTGCTGCGACCAACCGACAACTTGAACAAGAAGTGGAACAAGGGCAATTTCGTGCAGACTTATATCATCGCCTAAATGTGTTTCCGATCCATGTCCCGGCCCTTCGTAAACGCGAGGGTGATATCCCAGTACTTGCTGGCTATTTATTAGAGAAAGTACGCCAACAATTTAACGTGCCCAACCTTCACCTCCATCCCAAAGCATTAAGTGCTTTGGAGCAACAACATTGGGCAGGGAATGTGCGAGAGCTTGAGCACACCTTAACCCGGGCGGCGCTACGTGCAATACAAGAGGAAAAACAAACCATTTTACTCAGCCACTTTGAGGGGAATATCGCGACTAAAGATGTAAAAATGACAACGCATTTTTTTCCCGCAGAAAGCAGCCCTATGCGTTCACTCGTGGAAGGCTATCAAAAAGATCTCATTCGCCATGCACTTGATAAATCGGACGGAACTTGGGCAAAAGCCGCACAATTTTTACAAATGGATCGCGGGAACCTGTACCGCATGGGCAAAAAGCTCGGTGTCGATTCCTAACGATTAAACTCTACCGATGTGTATTTGACATCATTTGCGTTGTTAAATACACATCAAGTTAAACTGAAAAATCAAAGTAAATCCTTAAAATTCAAACAGATACAAAGTGGCACGTTCCATGCTCTATTAGGTCATATGTGAATTTCACAATTTGATGAATAATAATAAGCACTGGAGACCCAAGATGTTCTGTATTCAATGTGAACAGACAATTCAAACCCCTACTACAACTGGCTGCTCATTTGCTCAAGGCATGTGCGGAAAAACGGCGGAAGTGTCCGACCTACAAGACGTTTTGGTTTATACGCTGCAAGGAGTATCTTTCTGGGCAACGCAAGCCCGCCAATTTGATATTATCGAAGACGCTGTTGATCAGTGGGCACCAAAAGCCTTCTTCTCTACCTTAACTAACGTTAACTTCGATCCTCAACGTATTCTGGATTTAACATCGCAAGCTGCCATTTTCAAAGCCGAACTAAAACAAAAAGTACTAGCGGCAGCAGCCATTTCGAATCATGAGCTCTCAGTTCCTGAAGTTGCAAACTTTGAACTTCCAGCAACAGCCGAAGAAATCCTAGCCATCGCACCGCAAGTTGCGGTAAACCGTGGAAAAGACTCCGTCCATGAAGACGTTATTGGTTTGCGTTTGTTATGTCTATATGGCCTGAAAGGCGCAGCGGCATACATGGAGCACGCACGCGTGTTACACCAAACAGATAACGATATCTACGCGGAGTACCACGAGATCATGGCGTGGTTAGGCACCGACCCTGAAGATCTAAATGCGCTACTTGATTGCTCTATGCGCATCGGCTTAATGAACTACAAAGTGATGGCAATGCTGGATGAAGGTGAAACCATCACATTTGGTCACCCAGAACCAACCGCCGTCAATGTGAAGCCGGTTAAAGGGAAATGCATACTGGTTTCTGGTCATGACTTACATGATCTAGAAAAAATCTTGCAACAAACCGAAGGCCTTGGCATCAACGTTTATACCAATGGTGAAATGTTGCCTGCACACGGCTACCCAGAGCTGAAAAAGTACCCTCACCTTGTAGGTAACTACGGTAGTGCTTGGCAAAATCAGCAAAAAGAATTTGCTAACTTCCCGGGTGCCATCGTGATGACATCGAACTGTCTTCTAAATCCAAATGTGGGTCAATATGCTGACCGTCTATTTACTCGCAGCATCGTCGGCTGGCCGGGTGTTGAACATATTGAAGGGGATGATTTCAGCAAGGTTATCCGCAGTGCGTTATCGCAACCAGGTTTCCAGCATGATGAAATTGAACACATGATCACAGTTGGCTTTGGCCGAAACGCGCTCATGAATGCAGCGCCAGCTGTTATTGACCAAGTAAAGCAAGGCAACATTAAACACTTCTTCCTTGTTGGGGGTTGTGATGGTGACAAAAAAGAACGCAGCTATTACACCGATTTCACTACCGCTGCGCCAGAAGATACGCTGATTCTAACGTTGGCATGTGGTAAGTTCCGCTTTAACAAAAACACCTTTGGTGATATCAACGGCATACCACGTTTGCTCGATGTAGGTCAGTGTAACGATGCTTATTCGGCGATTCAGCTGGCACTAGCTCTGTCTAAAGAGTTCGATTGTGACATCAATGAACTCCCTCTCACGTTGGTTCTTTCTTGGTTCGAACAGAAAGCAATTGTCATTTTGCTAACGCTATTCGCACTCGGTGTGAAAGGCATCTACACCGGGCCAACAGCTCCTGCATTTCTAACTGAGAACCTGATTAACATCATTCAAGAGAAGTTCGACATGCGAATGATTTCAAATGTTGAAGATGATCTAAAAACCATTCTTGCAGCATAAACAAGTCCATCGTCAATTCGCAGCCTCATTCTTCAATGAGGCTGCGTGTATTTTCCCGATATGAGAGCGCTATATGTATTCCCAATGGCAACAAAATCAAGCTGTTTCACTTCGTTGTATTGATAAATGGCAGGAAACACCTGACTGCGTTAGTTTCCGTCTTCAGCATCCGGAAAAGCCTCAATCTCACTCATTCAAACCCGGGCAATTCATCAGTCTTGGCATCGATTTAGATGGTAAAACTGAATATCGAGCCTATTCCATCAGCTCTTTACCGAGTGACCCTTTCTTACAACTGACGGTTAAGCGTGTTGAGGGTGGAAAAGTCTCTAACCACCTCGTCGATCACCTTAAAATTGGTGACGACCTTCAAGTGCTGCGCCCTGCTGGTGAATTCAATTGTATCGACCATCCACCAACAAAAAGAAAAGCGCTACTTATTAGTGCTGGCTGCGGTATCACACCGGTTTTCTCTATGGCGAACTATTGGCTAAATCAAAACCAAGCGATCGACATTCAGTTTCTGCATATCGCCAGAAATAAACAACAGACGATTTATTTTGATCAACTGGAAACCATACAAGCCGTGCATAGTGATTTCACTCTAAGTCTATTGTTAAAAGACGCTCAAGGCACTAGACACCCACAAGGACGATTGAATAAAGAATGGTTAAGTGAATTGGTTGTAGATTTGCACGAAAGAACCGTTTTTCTCTGCGGACCGAAGCAATTTATGCTGGATGTAAAACAGTATTTATCGGAACTCAACTTCGATATGAATCACTTCTTTGAAGAGAGTTTTACGCCCAACGAATCAGAAGCAATATCCCAAGCGGAAGAACAACAAAGTGTCACGCTCTCCGTTCCGGCATTTGGCCAGAGTTTTACCGTCAATTCAGGTGAAGTATTGGCGGATGCGCTTGAGAATGCAGGCTTGCCATTGATCGTCGCTTGCCGTAGTGGTATTTGCGGTTCTTGTAAATGTAAAGTCACCAAGGGCAGCGTTACTTCAACCAGCCAAGAAACCCTGACTGATGAAGAGATTGAACAAGGTTACGTACTGGCCTGCTCGTCGACGATTCAGGCGAATAGCGAAGTAGAACTTGGTTAAGTTTTAGATGTAAACGGATAGTATTAGCTATCCGTTTTCAACCAAGGCAAAAACGCATCCATCGTATCTTGCAGTGCGTCCCCTGCTCCTTTTTGATACCCGTATATACGAATGCCAAAGATCACCATCATCAGTTGATGAGCATAGTGTTTTGCTTGTTCATCACTAAAGATACTTCGTAAGTGTTCCGCGTATGTTTTCTCGATCTCTTGTAGTTTTTCTGTCGCTAAAAACTGTAAGTCATCATCTAACGCTGACAGCTCTAATTGCGCTTTAACTAAAAAACAACCGCAATATTGACTTTGCTCAGTCTGTTGAACCAAATCGTTCAAAATGAAAGTAATGGCGGATTGGATACCACCTTGTGTCGCAACCGCCTCATGAATATCTGCCACTGATTGTGCGGCATAATTTTCTAGAGCTAAACGAAACAAGCCTTCCTTGCTGCCAAATTCATTGTACAAACTACCAGGCTTCAACCCAGTGGCCTTAGAGATGTGTTGGATACTGGTTGCCGAGTAACCATTTTTCCAAAACAAATCAGTAACCTGTGCAATTACTTCATCAATTGAATACTTCTTTTTTGCCATCACTCATCCCTCATTCAACTCTGAAAGCGATAATAACATTTTTGAACGATCATTCAAAAAGTATTTGACAGTTACTTTTATTGATCATATTTTGAATGGGCATTCAAAATCAAATTCAAAAGGAAACAACATGAAAAAACATGCACTAGCAACTCTGGGCGCACTTGCGCTAGCTATCTCTACCAACGTATTCGCTGCTGACCTAAACATTGTTCATCAGTTTGATAAACAAAACCCTCCAGGTAACATTGGCGTTTCAGAATCTGGTCGTCTTTTTATGAGCAACCACCATTTTTATGGTGCCGACAACAAAATCGTAGAAATCAAAAATAACGGCAAAGTGGTGGCGTACCCAAATGAAGCATTCAGCCAAAGTCTAAACCCGGTATTAGGCGTTATCGTTGACAAAGAAGGTGTACTTTGGATGCTAGAAACGGCTGATGAAACGACTCACAACGGCCGTTTAATTGGTTGGGATACAAAGAAAAACCAACTGCACCAAATCGTTTACCTAGCAGCGCCAGTCATTCCAGCAGACTCTTTCCTTAACGATTTAGCAGTCGATCGTGATAACGAAATGGTTTACATCACAGATACTGGCGCAGGTTACAACTCTGCACTGGTTGTGATTGACCTAAAAACTGGTATGGCGAAACGCGTATTGGAAGGCACTCAGTTTACTCAACCTGAAGACACCGATATTGTTATCAACGGCAAAACTGTCATGATGGGTGACGCACCTGCACGCATTGGCGTTAACCCAATCACACTAGATAGCAAAAACAAGTGGTTATACTTTGGTGCGATGAATGGTACTAAGCTATACCGCGTGAAAACGGATGATCTACGTAACGCAAAACTATCGAGTAAAGACCTAGAAAAACGTGTTGAAGTTTATGCGGATAAGCCGATGAGTGACGGTATCACTATCGATGAAAATGACAACGTTTACGTGACAGATCTTGAGAATAATGCGGTTGGTTATATCGGTAAAGATCGCCAGTACAAAATCTTGCACAACAACTCTGAATTACTAAGCTGGAGCGATGGTTTTGCAACAACAGCGAATGGCAAAATCTTTGTAACAGTAAACAAACTGCATAAATCGCCAGTACTGAACCAAAACAAAGACGAAAGCGGCAATCGCTACTACATTGTTGAATTCGATGCGCTGGCTGAAACAAAAGTCGGCCACTAAGTTCTACCAAATACACTGTCCATAACGAAAAGGGGCTGCTTACGCAGCCCCTTTTGTTGGTTGATTAACTAAATATCAACGCCTTAAGCGATGCTTCAGGATCAACATCGGTAAACTCCGGCGGATTCTCTAACCGCTCACGGAAAGTTAGCTCTGGCGCTTCCTCTTTCATGCCTTCAATCAAAAACTCACTGCTTACCGCTGGCGAATTAACGCATGCCAATACTTGTCCCTCTGAAGACAATAGATCCGGTAGGCGACGTAAAATCTTTTTATAATCTTTCGTTAACGCAAAGCTTCCTTTTTGGAATGAAGGAGGATCAATGATCACCATGTCATAAGGCCCAGCCTTTTTGATTTTGCCCCATGATTTAAAAATATCATGTGCTAAAAAGCTAACCTGATTGAGATTATGCTCATTAAGGCGATGATTCTCTCGTCCTTTTGCCAAAGAGGCTTTTGCCATATCCACGTTCACTACGTTGTCTGCTCCGCCAGCAATAGCAGCCACAGAGAAACCACAGGTGTATGAAAATAAGTTGAGTACGTTTTTGTGTTTCGCGTTCGCTTTCACCCAATCTCGGCCAAATCGCATATCCAAAAACAAACCAAAGTTTTGGTTTCGGCCAATATCGAGCTGATATTTTAAGTCACTTTCTACCACAACAGGTCGACTATTGAGCTCACCCCAAATCACTTCGGAAGGTGCGCCATCGGCATAACGATGTTGCAATAACATGCTGATGCCTTGCTTTTGCTCCCAAACATCACTCTGAGCAAGGTATTCCAAACCTTGTTTAAGCACAGCGATAAAAGTGTCATCCACTTCTTTAAACAAGTTAACAACCAGTTGCCCTTGCAACCAGTCACAAGTCAGTTGCTCAAGACCTGGCCATTGACGGCCTCGCCCATGAAATAAGCGACGCACTTCATCTGGAGCATTGACCAATTCATTGATCAAGTGTTGAAAAAAAACAGGCAACTTCTCTGCCTGCATTTGAGATTCAGTTATTTTTTGAGATTCGGCCATGATAATTCCCATGGTTTAAGCCAATCAGAAATCCCCTGACTGACGGTTTCGTGATGCCATTTTTCGCCCAATGAGGCAAATTCACGTGGATCACAAACAAATTGATAAGACTGATTTAAGTAGGTAAAACCCAGAGCAAAAGCATGAAGATAACCGCGATCCGCGCTACTCGCTGCGTTATAAATTGCATCACCAACGATTGGTGAGCCTACCGACTTTAACGCAACACGAATTTGATGTGTTTTACCTGTATAAGGTTTACATAAAAACAGCCGCTCGCCCGGCTCGGCTGCGACTGAGAAAAATTGCGTGATAGCAGGATTATTTTGGCTATTGACTAACTTCCATGATGATCTGCGCGAGCGTTCCATATCTCCACTCACTAAACCCTGCTTCTTCTTCGGCTTTTTACTCCCCAATGCCAAATAAAACTTCGAGACATCTCGCTGTGCAAAAGCCTGAGACAGAGCACTCGCAGCCGTAGAGTGACGTGCAAGCAGCAAGATCCCAGAAGTCATTTTGTCTAAGCGGTGGACCAGATAAAGTTGTGAGTCCCCTGTTTTACACGCGACTTCTTGTAGCAGCATGGTGTCGCCATCATCTTTATGGACAGATACATTAGGGTGTTTGTTGATGATGAGAAAATCATCATGAGTGAAAAGAATATCAAACATATCGCTGGCTCCGCTTTGGAGGCAGAAGTATACCTGTTCCAAACGCGAAAGCCAGCTTAGGGAGAAGGTTAGCTCAGTTTGAACTTACCAATGAGCTGTTCAAGCTCTGCTACTTTATTATTTAGGCCATCAACACTCTCAGAGCTGCTGTTTGCCAATTGCAGTGAACGAACTGAAATGTCACTGATGGCGGTAATATCCGACGCAATCTCTTTGGTTACAGCGGTTTGTTCTTCCGCAGCTGTCGCAATTGAATTCACCATTGCCTGAACATTTGCTGCACCAGACACAATTTCATCCAACGCATTGACGGCGCCTGTACTTTGACTAACACCAACTTCTACCAAACGGCAGTTTTCATCGGTATAAGTGACCGCTTCCTGCGTACCAGACTGGATAGACTGGATAATGCCACCGACTTCTTGCGTCGCTTTGGTTGTTCGCTCAGCAAGAGCACGCACTTCATCCGCAACCACAGCGAAACCTCGACCGGCTTCCCCTGCACGAGCCGCTTCAATTGCAGCATTCAGGGCCAGCAAGTTTGTTTGCTCAGCAATCTCTTCAATGACCTTGATGACGCTGCCAATCTGCTCACCATGAGCACCAAGTTCATTCATCTGACCGGACATTTCGCCCATCTGAATGGAAACTTGTTGAATACTTCCAACCATATCTGAGATGACGGTACGCCCTTGAGTCGCTGACTCTTCAGAACGGCGCGCTTCTTCAAATGTAGAGATACCTTGTTGTGCAACTTCCGAGATGGTTAAGCTTAATTCTTCGGCTGCGGTTGCAATGAGGCTGGCTTTATCCGCTTGTGAAGAGGCACCTGAAACAATATCTTGGCTGACAGTTGATAATTCATTGGTGACCACTTTCACTTCAGAAGTGACATTGGACATTGAACTGATAAGACTGACCAGAGAGCTTTGCATGCGATTCACTGAAGAAGCAAGGTTTGCCAATTCATCACCAGACTTATCATCGATATCTTCTGCCGTTAAATCCCCTTCAGCCACACGTTGAGCAACAGAATCTAAGTGACTTAAGCGGTTAGTAATTGACTTTGACAACGCTAGCGCAATACCGACTGACAGGGCAATTGCGATTGCAGTCATCACATAAATTGAGTTTTCAATCGAATTAAAAGATGTCATTAAGGTATCAAATGCTTCGTCTGTATCTTGACGTTCAGATGCAGAGGTTTTATCAAGCATGTCTTCAATTGAAACTAAGTAAACCTCATATAAGTCGCGCAGATTTTGCACGCTAAGCGACATATCGTAATCCCCTTTTAGCTTCGGCACGATATCTCGCTCAAACTCTGACGCAAAGTTCGCCATCAGCTTTTCAATTTCAAGCAGGTTTCGATAATCTTCTTTTCCTGGAGTTTCAAGCTTTTTCACATTCTCCAAGGTGTTGGCAAATTCTGCTTTGCTCGATTGGTAATCTGAAGCCGCACCCGGCACGCCATTCACCATACCCATCGCATCACGGAAAACATCACCTGTGTCATCAATCAAAAATAGGTAATACATGCTCTCAGGAACATCATCAGAACGAAGCTCTTCTGCAACTCGATAGGAACCCATGACTTCTAACCAGATCATCGTCACCATTGCTCCCATGATCAACACAATACCGCCAAAACCGGCATACAACTTTTTACGTACCGATAACTTCATTCAAATACCTGCTTCTTTTTTTAGATTGTTGTTACAAAACATGTATCGACCATACTGTAAAAACATTTAATATAATTTAATGTTAATTAACGACTTGCATAAAAAAACCTCCCATTTGGGAGGTTTTGTTTCATGTAATCTTTCTAAATGATTGAGAAAATGAAGACGGCCATAATAGCTACCGGACATATCACTCGAACATACCATGGCCAAATTTTCCAGAATAGGCCTTGTTCGATTTCAGGGTTGCCTTCTTTAAGCTCATTAAGCAGTTTATTGCGATTCCAGATCCAGCCAACGACAATCGCCCAAATCACACCTAGCAATGGCTGCATGTACACGGTTGAGATGTCAGCAATCAAACCGAATAGCGCGCCAAAATTGAGCGAGATTACGATACTCAGAACTAAGATAACCCCACCAATCACCCATGTTGCTTTGGTACGCTCCATCTTTAGCTCATCTTGAGCGCAAGAAACAGGAACTTCTAACAATGAAATGGAAGATGTCAGTGCCGCAATGACCATCAGAACAAAGAAACCTGTGCCAATGATGACACCAACGCCACCCATGGTGTGGAACATGGAAGGTAAAACAGCAAATACCAAATCACCAGAGCTCATCAGCTGGCCTGCGTCATTAAAGATTTCTACACCATTGTTTTTCGCAACAAACATCGCAGGCAAAATAAGAAGACCTGCCGCTAATGCAACACCGGTATCAATCGCAGCAACTTGTCCTGCCGTCTTTGGAAGATTGACGTCTTTTTTAAGGTAAGAGCCATAAACCATCATCGAGCCCACACCAAGAGAGAGTGAGAAGAAGGCCTGCCCCATCGCGTCCACAAGTAGCGACGGTGTCACCTGAGAAAAATCAGGGACAAGGTACATTTTCAAGCCTTCCATTGCGCCATCTTGGGTGAAGATATAAATGATCATCACTCCAAATAGCACAAACAGCATTGGCATCAGGCGACTTGACCATTTCTCGATACCATCAGCTACGCCATTTTTAACCACGTAGATAGTGAGCACAGAAAACAGAGTCGCTAGTAGCACATTTCGTGCACCACTAAAATTTACCAACCAGTCAGCCGCGCTTTGCAGGCCAACCACTTCTAATGTTGGCGCTGCGGCAAAACCCATTAACCAGCCCGCTAAAATAGAGTAGAAACTTAGGATTAATGACGCAGCAACCATTGCGATTACCCCAAAAAATCCAGCCGCAGCACGATTTTTTGTCCATACGGATTTGAGAGATGCGATAGGGTTTGATTGACCATGACGACCGATAGTCAGTTCAGCAACCAGCATTGGGAATGCTAATAAAAATACCATTGCAAGGTAGATAACCAAAAATGCCGCACCACCATTGCTCGCGGCTTTCGTTGGAAATCCCCAAACGTTTCCTAATCCGACAGCAGATCCCGCTGCCGCCATAATAAAACCGATTCTCGATGAGAAATGGCCTCTTGCATTACTTGCCATAATTATTATTACCGATGTTGAGTTTTTAGGTAGGCGTCAGAAGGCTTGGGTGTACATAATTATGTACACTATAAAAAAGTTTAAGCGACACCACACAGGTAGCAAGTAAAACAGTTTGAAATTACAATTGGAACCCCAAATAGTGTATTTTTCTAATATTGGTGCTATCGCACAGTTTAAATGGTCAAACCTTAACCAAACAAACAACTTTTACACCACCTCTTCACACTCAGGCAACATTTAGACCTGTTTCATTCGCCACTTTTTTCACATTCATTTCATTTGTGTATTCCGCTCGTCATGGATTGGCAGTACTATCTAAGCGATTAAGTTCATACAGGATTATGCATGGAAAAGTTCTACCAATTTCTTACATTAGCAAGCATCGTGCTCTACTGGCTGCTGGTTGCAGGTGTAACTTTACGTGTAGTTCTAAAGCGTCGAGCCGTTAGCGTTTCACTCGCTTGGTTGATGATCATCTATATCATCCCGATTGTCGGCGTAGCCTGCTATTTTCTGTTTGGAGAGCTGAATTTAGGTAGGAAGCGGGCAGAACGGGCGAAAGAGATGTTTACGCCTTTTGAAAAATGGTTTTCACAACTGAATGATTGCCATGCCCACTCACCGGAAACTTTTGGCCAGCACATTTCTCGCATCGACGAGCTGTGTAACAACCGCTTAGGGTTACCAGCATTAAGTGGTAATACGCTGTCATTACAAAGTTCACCACAAGATATCCTCCATTCAGTGATCGAAGATATCGAAGCCGCCCAATCAAGCATTCGGATGGTGTTTTATATCTGGCATCCCGGAGGCCTAGCCGATTCCGTTGCATCCGCACTTATCCGTGCCTCTAAACGCGGTGTAGATGTAAAACTCTTGTTAGATTCAGCAGGCAGCCCACGCTTTTTCCGCAGCCATTGGCACCAAATGATGAAAAGCGCAGGTATAGAAGTACTGCAAGCATTAGAGGTAAGTCCATGGCGTATCTTTCTACGCCGGTTGGATCTTCGCCAGCACCGAAAAATCATCGTAATCGATGATAAAGTCGCCTATACGGGTTCGATGAACATGGTCGACCCTGCGTTCTTCAAACAAGAGTCTGGAGTTGGTCAGTGGATTGATATCATGGTTCGTGTTACCGGCCCAACGGTCAACGTGCTTTCTGCGATTCATTGCTGGGACTGGGAGGTCGAAACAGGCTCTCGTACCATGCCTCAATTGCCTGAATGTCAAATTGACCCGAATGAACCGCAACACCCTATCCAAGTTGTCCCATCCGGACCGGGCATGCCTGAGCATTTGATTTCTCAAGTGCTGACGTTGGCGATCAACCAAGCGAATCAATCGGTCAGGATCACTACCCCTTACTTCGTACCCAGTGCTGATCTGCTAGAAACATTAAAGCTAACTGCTCAACGAGGCATCACAGTAGAGCTTATCATCCCCCAGAAAAATGATTCGATGATGGTGCAATGGGCATCACGAGCATTTTATACCGAACTGATGGAAGCTGGCGTTAAGATCTTTGAGTTTTACGGTGGCCTACTGCATACCAAATCTGTCGTGATTGATGAACAATTCTGCTTAGTCGGTACCGTGAATATGGACATGCGGAGTTTGTGGCTCAACTTTGAACTTACGCTCGCCGTCGACGACGAAGCATTTACTAAAGAAATGTACTGGCTCCAACAGAGCTATATTGAACAATCCATCGAGATCCAGTTGAGTAACTGGCAGCAACGTTCATTGTATTCACGCTTTCTTGAACGAGTTTTCTACTTGTTCAACCCGCTGCTCTAAAGGCTTCAGGCATCATCAAGAATTTGAGGCTTTTTGTCCTTGAATTTCTCCCTATAGCGTGTTTTAAATAGATCAAAATGTTATCAGACAAGGATTTCTTATGTCGGAAGGCAAAAAAACCAAATTAGTTACTGCTGGCCGCTCTAAAAAATGGACGAACGGGGTGGTTAATCCACCCGTGCAACGCGCATCAACTGTGGTTTTTGAAACGGTTGCAGAAAAAAATCATGCGACAATCAATCGTGCAAATAAAACCCTGTTTTATGGACGCCGCGGCACCAATACCCATTTTGCATTCCAAGATGCGATGATAGAAATCGAAGGTGGCGTAGGCTGTGCCTTATACCCATGTGGTACTGCCGCCATTTCTAACGCGCTTCTCTCGTTTGTAGAGTCTGGTGATCACATTTTAATGGTTGATACTTGCTACGAACCTACTCGTGATTTTTGCGACAAAATTTTGAAAAAAATGGGGGTAGAGACGACTTACTACAACCCTATTCTTGGTGAAGAGATTCGCGACTTAATCCAACCCAATACAAAAGTGTTGTTTCTCGAATCACCAGGCTCCATCACCATGGAAGTACAAGATGTGCCAACACTTTCACGAATTGCTCACGAGCACGACATGATAGTCATATTGGACAATACGTGGGGAGCGGGTGTTAATTTTTCTCCATTTGAGTTCGGCGTTGATATCTCTATCCAAGCTGCGACCAAGTATATTGTTGGTCATTCTGATGTCATGTTGGGTACCGCTGTCGCAAATGATAAGTGCTGGGATCAACTGCGAGAGCAGAGTTATTTGATGGGGCAATGCGTCTCTCCAGACGATGCTTATCAAGGTTTGCGCGGCCTTCGCACGATGGATGTAAGACTCAGACAACATGCAGAAAATAGCCTAAAGGTTGCACAATGGCTGCAGTCTCGCCCCGAAGTCGATCACGTTCGACATCCTGCATTAGAAACTTGCCCTGGTCATGAATTCTTCAAGCGTGATTTTACAGGCGGAAACGGGTTGTTCTCATTCGTACTAAAAACAAGCTACCCTCGCGCGACGACAACCTTACTCGATGGTATGAAACACTTCAGTATGGGGTACTCATGGGGCGGTTTTGAAAGTCTTATTCTCGCCAATGAACCAAAGAGCTTTAACAGCTTAAGAACCGTAGCAAACCCAAACTTTGACGGAACGCTTATCCGCTTACACATCGGTTTAGAAGATATTGATGACCTGATTCAAGATCTCGAAGCAGGCTTTAAGCGTTACAACTCAATGCTTCAAGAACAATAATACAAAAATAGGAGCTTTCATCAGCTCCTATTTTTTATTCCACTTTATACATCGTCTTAAACTTAAGCTCTTCATGTAGAGGTCAATTAAAATTGGCCACGGTTTTAGAGTTTTCACTATGCTGTTGCTCAGACTCATTGGGTTTCAGGCCATCATTCTATTGAAGTGGCTTGAGTTGGTTGTAATAGCCTATGATATATCGAATTATATCTTCTCTCGCTTCGCTAAAACTCCAATAACCCTGCATCACAATTTATAAAACAGCGATTAACGTGGCTTATGCGGACACCCAACGACATGATCATCCACCATCCCTACAGCCTGCATAAAAGCATAACAGATGGTTTCACCAACAAACTTGAATCCTTTCTTTTTTAAGAACTTACTCATTTGTTTGGATTGCTCCGTCACCGCAGGCACTTCAGACATTGATGTCCAGTGATTCACGATAGGCTTACCTTCGACAAACTGCCACAGCGCATTGGATAATGAACCATACTCTTTCTGAAGTTCGATAGTCGCGCGGGCATTAGAATAAACCGACGCTATCTTCGCTTTGTTTTTGACGACATCGTATTGCTCAATAATCAATGGGACGCGTTGTTCATCATATTGAGCGAGTTTATTTATATCGTAACCCTCAAAGGCTTTTCGATACCCTTCTCGTTTTTTTAAAATCGTAATCCAGCTAAGTCCTGCTTGAGCACCTTCTAGCGTAATAAACTCAAACAGTTTCGTATCATCATAAACAGGCACGCCCCACTCTTCATCGTGATAGCTTTTTTCTAACGGATGATTTAAGGCCCAAGCACAAGTTGTATCAGTCATTTTTGTATCCTTACAAAAACGCCCCTGAAGGTTCAGAGGCGTTTTTCATGTTTTGTTAACCAAACCTTAGTTTGGCACCTTAACCTTATGGAATAGACGATACAAGACTGGTACGACAATAAGTGTCAGTACCGTAGCAAAACCTAAACCAAACATGATCGTTACCGCCATCGGCTTAAAGAAAATATCCGGTAGCAGAGGAATCATGCCTAAAATCGTAGTAATCGCGGCCATACAAACAGGACGAACACGACTTAGCGCCGCATCAACCACTGCAATATAGGGATCTTTGCCCGATTGCATTTCTATCTCAATCTGATCCAAGAGCACGATACCATTTTTCAGCAGCATACCGGACAAACTCAAGAAACCAAGCAACGCCATAAAGCCAAATGGCGTATTCAGTGCCAGTAGACCTGTTGTCACACCAATAATAGCCAATGGCACTGTTAGCCAAACAATCAGCGGCTCTTTCACTGAGTTGAATAAGAACACCGTGATCAAGAACATGAACAAGTAACCCATTGGCATCGTTGTAAACAGCGAGGCTTGTGCATCACTTGATGATTCATACTCCCCACCCCATTCCAAAGAATAACCCGGTGGCAATTCAATCGCTTCAATTTGCGGTTGAAGACGTTTTTGCAATGTCGCTGCCGTTTCTTCGCCAAGAATATCTGGGTCAGCCATTACAGTGAGCATACGCTTACGATTCTTGCGCACAATAATTGGGTCTTCCCAACGCATCTCATAACCCATAGTCACTTGCTGGAGCGGAATGTATTCGCTCAGTACTGGGCTCCAGATCTTCATTCCTTCGATATTTCGGATATCAATACGCTCATCTTCCGGTAATCGGGCAACAATTGGCATCAAGGTTGTACCATCTCGGTATACACCAATCGCCATACCAGAGAATGACATTGACAAGAAATCATCGACATCTGACTTGGTGATCCCATAGCGACGTGCCTGACTTTCATTAAACTGAGGTTCTAAAACCTTAGTCCGCTCTCGCCAATCGTGACGCACGTTTGTTGCACCTGGATCGTTATGCATAATCTCGCTGATCTGCGCAGCAAGCGAGCGTAAGACAGTAGGATCAGAGCCAATCACACGCGCTTCAATTTTGGCACCACCACCTGGGCCAAGCTCAATCTGTTTAAGCTTGTAATTGACTTCAGGGAACGTCGCTTCAACATGTGCTCGAAATTTCGCCATGAGCGGTTGAAGTGCTTCATAGTTATCGACTCGAGTGGTGATTTCACCATATGCGGCGTAGCTCTTCTCAGGTGCATACGTCAGCATAAAACGCTGTAACCCTTTGCCTGCCGTCGTTGTTATATGCTCAACGTGGTCCTGCTCTGCCAGCCAAGATTCCAATGCTTTCAGCTTTGTATTTGTCGCTCGAATGTCTGTCCCTTCAGGTAACCAAATGTCTGCTTGGAACATCGGTGTCGTTGACGATGGGAAAAACGACTGCTTAACAAAACCGAAACCATAGATACTCGCAACAAGGCCGACAATAAGCACTGCAACAGTCAGCCAAGCTCGCTTCATACAGAACTCAAGGAAGTTCTTGTAAATGACGAAAATCATGCCGTTGTATGGATCGGAGTTTTCTCCATCTTGTTTCACCTTTTGCCCTTTAAAGAATATATCGGCAAAAAATGGCGTCAGAGATATCGCCGTAAACCAACTCAGCATGAGTGAGATAAGAAGAACGGTAAACAAAGTGCCACAATATTCACCAGTCGCATCTTCTGACAGGCCAATCGGAGCAAATGCCGTGACAGCAATCACCGTTGCACCCAGCAATGGCCATTTAGTTTGGGTCACGATATCGGTCGCAGCTTGTAGCCGCGTTCGCCCTTTCTGGGTACCTATCAGTATCCCCTCAACGACCACAATGGCGTTATCCACCAGCATCCCTAGTGCAATAACCAATGCACCTAAAGAGATACGTTGCAGATCAATCTGGAAATATTTCATGAAAATGAATGTTCCCAAAACCGTCAGCAGCAGTATCAAGCCAATTAATAGACCAGAGCGTAACCCCATGAAAAACAGTAGAACAATGATCACTATCGCAACAGCTTGACCAAGGCTCACCACAAAGCCACTAACCGATTTATCGACTTCTTTTGGTTGACTGTAAATTTCGGAAATACCGACACCAACTGGTTGTTGATACTTTAACTCTGCAAGTCGACGATCAAAGCTTTTACCGACTTCAACTACATTGACGCCCTGTGCAAAAGAAACCCCGACATTCAAAGCAACCTGACCGTTAAAGTTAATGATATTGCTAGGAACTTCGACATAACCACGTTTAATCTCAGCAACGTCTTTGAGATAAATAAGCCCCTGAGCACCTGCTTCTGTCAGGATCAGGTCACCTAATTGATCAACATTTTCAAATTCGCCAGTCGGTTGAATACGAATGTATTCGCTACCAATGCGGATAGCACCAGCATCAGAGACGACATTCTGTGTCGACAATAGATTGAAAACGGTATCAGGCGACAACCCAAGGCTACTGAGGCGTTTCATCGATATCTCAATGAACACTTGCTCTTGCTGTTGCCCAGTTACCGATACCTTGCTGACACCATCAACTAATTCGAGCTCACGCCTTAAGTAGTCAACATAGTCCAGCAGCTCTTTATAACTGTACCCTTCCCCTGTTACCGCCAACAAAATACCGTAAACATCACCGAAATCATCAATGACTTGTGGGTCATTCACCCCGGGAGGAAGTTGACCTTTTAGATCATTAACTTTTCGGCGCAATTCATCCCAGATCTGCGGTAAATCATCAGGACCATAATTGTTCTTCATGGAAACCGTGATTTGAGACAGACCGCGGCTAGAAATGGAATTGACCTCATCAACGTACGTTAGTTGTTGTATCGCTTTTTCCAACGGATAAGTCACTTCTTCTTCGACTTGCTGCGGGGTTGCACCCGGATATGCAGTCACGACCATCGCGTCTTTAATGGTAAAGGCAGGATCTTCAAGACGTCCTAAACCAAAAAATGCTGCAACACCACCAATCAGGAAAATCAGCGAGATCATCCAACTGATAACACGATTTCGAATAAAATATGCCGCAATGCCTGTTATATCTTCATCACGTTGAGGTGTGTTATTCGTGATTTCACTCATGACCAGCCTCCTGAATTACTTCCACCTTCATCCCCTCTCTGAGTCTGGAAATGCCCGCAATAACTACTTGTTGATCTGCTTTAAGGCCATTTAGAACCTGAACCGAGTTGCGGCTCGCTTTACCAAGCATCACTTGTTGTTTACTTACCGTTTGATCATCATTGAGTACCCAGACAAATTTATTTCCTCTGTCTAGAGCATCACCATCGGCATTAAATAGCGCTTCAATTGGGATTTGCACTCCGGCATTCAGCTCAAGACCAACATCTTCTCCACGAGATGTGACTTCAACCGCCATACCATCAAGGATGTACTCCTCCTCAGGCATAGGTAGTGACAACGTCACAGTAAATGTCCCCGTTGCAGGATCAGGTTCGGTGGTAAACTCTTTAATTACAGCCTGATATTCATTACCACTTGGTACACGCACAACCGCCTGCACATGAGACAATTTATCCCTCTCAGGTTGTTTCACGTAAATTCGGTCTGGAAGTTGAATCAGGACTTCGACATTGTCGATACTGTGGATATTAACAATTTGCTGCCCAACTTGAATATTCTCAAACCGATCGGCACTTACACGTGAAATGATGCCATCCACTGGGGCGGTCAATTTGGTAAATGACAAACGAAGTTTAGCCAGCTGTAACTCTGCGTAAGCAATCTGACGCTGAGCAGCAATTTCATCAAATTGAGATTTGGCTAGCAGACCTTTTTTAACCAAAGGCGCAGAACGTTTATACTGGCTATCGACAACCGAATAACGGGCCGCTGCATTATCAACATCAAGTTGATAATCGGTTGGATCCAGCTCAGCTAAGATATCCCCTTTCTTTACGCGATCGCCTTCTTTCACATCAATTTTGCTGATTTCACCAGCGACACGAAAACTAAGGTGTGATCTTTCAGAGGCATTCGCTACCGCAGGAAAATACAAATTATTTTTTGCTTCTTGCTGCCCGAGATTTTCAACTTTCACCTTGGGTAGACCAAAGTCAGCATGTTTGATTTCACCACCACAACCAGTTAGTAACGCGGCAGATGAAAGAACACTTAACACTATCCAGTTCTTCATAATTACAGGCCCCGCTCTTTGATCCATTCGCGCACTTTGATGCCCGGTTCAATGCCACTGACACCAGAAATGATGATCTGATCACCATTTTCTAAACCCGAAACAACCTGACGGCGTTCATTGAGTTCAATCGTCGCCTTTTCAACAATGCCTTGCTCGTTAACACGCCAAACATTCGTTTGTTCGCCATCTTTAAACAAAGCTGACTGAGGAATGGTCGTTGCGCCTGTAGAGGCAGAAACAACATTAACTTGTCCCGACATTCCCGGCAGGATACCCACGTCAGCGGGACGCTCCATAATCATCGTCACTTTATACGAGCCGGTTTTAGGATCCGCCTCTGTGTCTATTTCTTGGAATGTTAAGGCGTATTGATTGTTCGGAAATGCATCGAAAATCATTGTTGCTACAGGTTCTGCACCAGAAGCGAATTTAGACAGCAGATGATCTGGTAGCTGAAAAATAACCTTCATCAACTGATTGGTTTGGATATTCATGACCCCTTTTTTAGCAGCAACAAATTCATGATTTTCGGCAGGGATCAGTGAAATCGTCCCATCATAAGGCGCAACTAATCGTGTATAGCTCAAGTTTGCATTAGCTTGATCTAACGTTGCTTTCGCAGAGTTATGATTGGCTTTCGCTTGATCAAAGTCTTGCTCTGAAACCACTTTATCTTTACGCAGCTTTTTGTAGCGTTGGTATTGCACATCAGCCAATTTAAATTGAGCTTCAGCTTGTTGGGCAAGCAGTGTGTATTCATCCGGGTTGAGGCGCGCTAATACATCACCCTTTGTAACCAGTTGTCCGGCGACAACATCTATCGATTGTAATTGCCCTGGTACACGAAACGCTAAAACGGCTTTATCACCTGCTTCTGAGGTGGCTGGAAATTGTCTTTCAAATTGAGAATTGCCTACAGAAACCGTAAATAACTTAGCCGGTCTGGAGTCTGGTTCAGGGACCGGAGGAAGTTCCTTACCACAACCGCTTAATGTGGCGGCCACTGCAAGAAACAAGAGGTGTTTTCGCATGGTCTTTCATCCATTAGCTATAGATGAGTACTAAGATAGATGAATGACGTATGGGATACTAGTAGATAGGCTATAAAGTTTTGTTATACCGGTTGATATGAGAGAAGGTTTAGCTCCTTCTCTCAATTCTGCATCATAGGTTACGAAATTCACGATTGACCTTAAATGCATCTGATGTCACATAAGCTTCGATATTACGCAATTTACTCTCAATACCATTGAAGTCTTTCTCCAAGGTATTGAGTAACACTTCTGGTGACTGCCCTTGCTGCCATGGCTTCGCTTTTAGCTTATGTTCTTGCTTACTCTTGAGTGTTTCACCGTAATTTGCTGGCTGCTTTTCGATCATCAACGTCATCGCCACATACGCCAGTAATACGAGAAAGCTACCACCTAACAACGCTGCAGAGATCACCAAAATACGGATTAACCATACTTCAGCACCAAAATAATTGGCAAGCCCAGCACAAACTCCGGTGATTTTCCCATTCACGGTATCACGATAGAGCTCTTTACTACTCATAACGTTGCCTCCAGTTTGGGGACTCTGAGTCCAGAATGCGCTCTAACGTATCAACCCTTTGCTGCATAGACTCAGCTTTATCCGATAATGATTGTAGGCGTTCATAATCTTCACTCGATAGTCCACTGCTTGTTTTGCGTTTACTGCGATAATGCAAGATAAGCCAAAGCGGCGCGACAAAGATAAGAAAGACAATCAAAGGACCTGAAATCCAGAATGACATAAGCAACTCCTGTAGTAAGGGCGGAAAGGTCTGGTCACTTTACCACATAACACCAGTGCAATGAGGTCAATACAGTGAAGCCTTATACCCGCCCAATTTTATTTATGATTTAAATGGCTTACTTCTTTTCTTCCATTTGTTGCTTTAACTTAGCAAGTTCTTGCTCAATTTCATCTTGAGCTTGAAGTTCTGCGAACTCTTGATCCAGTGACTTACCATTACCTGTTTTCGCGTAAAGATCGGCTTCGGCTTCAAGTTCATCAATTTTGCGTGAATATTGATCAAACTTTGCCATCGCTTCATTGGTGCGAGCGGTGTGCAGATGCTTTTGCACATCACGACGATTTGACGCAGCTTGACCTCGAATTGCCAGTGCTTGCTGTTTTGCTCGCGTTTCAGTGATTTTGCTTTCAAGCTTGCTGATTTCACCCGTTAGCTTGTCAATGGTCTCTTCAACCAATGTTTGCTCTGTATGTAACCCTTTCAGTACATCTTGAAGTTTTTGCTTTTCAATAAGTGCTGAGCGAGCTAAATCTTCTCTTTGCTTTGTTAGCGCTAACGTGGCTTTTTCCTGCCAGTCGCTAATTTGAGCGTCAATCGCCTCAACTTTTCGTGCCAATTCTTTTTTGTCAGCAATCGCTTTTGCTGAATTAGTACGAACTTCGACCAAAGTGTCTTCCATTTCTTGGATGATTAGGCGAATCATTTTTTCTGGGTCTTCCGCTTTGTCGAGAAGAGCGGAAATATTTGAATTAACAATGTCTGCGAATCGAGAAAAGATACCCATGGTGATCTCCTTGTTTACTTTGATACTGAGCTTAAATTGCTCAACCGTTGCTATTGATATACCAAGATGCGTGCCAAGTTTTTTATCTTTTACTTTCAACAAGTTAAAATATAGCCTCTTGAAAGCCACCTCAGAGTATGATGAATTTGACCGATTATAGGTAAATTTAACCAAGCTAAGTAAGGAAGAGCATGCAACAGAATCTAATCGGTGAATCTCCCGCTTTTCTTGCGGTCCTTGATAAAGTCTCGAAGCTCGCTGCCATCGACCGCCCTATTTTAATTATTGGCGAACGAGGTACAGGGAAAGAGTTGATAGCACAGCGGCTACATTATTTATCCAAGCGCTGGGATCAGCCCTTAGTCTCCTTAAATTGCTCTACGTTAAGTGAAGGCTTAATTGACTCGGAACTGTTTGGCCATGAATCTGGTTCATTTACTGGCTCAAAAGGACGGCATAAAGGGCGCTTCGAACGCGCTGAGAACGGAACATTGTTCCTTGATGAACTAGCAACGGCTCCCTTACTTGTTCAGGAAAAGCTACTGCGTGTCATCGAATATGGGCAATACGAACGTGTAGGTGGACATGAATTACTGAACGCTAACGTCCGTTTAATTTGTGCAACGAACGCTAACTTACCTGACATGGCCGCAACTGGCGCGTTTAGAGCGGATCTACTCGATCGCTTAGCATTTGATGTCGTCCACCTGCCACCACTGAGAGAAAGAAAAGAAGACATTATGCTACTTGCTGAATACTACGCAATTAAAATGTGCCGCGAATTGAACTTTGAGTACTTCGTTGGTTTTTCAGAGCATGCCAAGCAGAGCTTATTGTCCTATTCATGGCCGGGTAATGTTCGTGAGCTCAAAAACGTCATTGAACGTGCAGTTTACCAGCACGGCATTCAAGATAGCCCTATCGAAGCACTGATTTTTGACCCATTTTTGACCGGATGGATGGACACTTCTTCTCAATCGGCTGAGAAGCAAGCAACGGACAACGTACCGTTGGAATTTCCAATGGATTACAAACAATGGCAAGAACAACAAGACATTAAATTACTCGAAGCCGCGCTTGAAGAAGCAAAGTTTAACCAGAGGAAAGCAGCTGAACTCCTCGGCTTAAGCTACCATCAGTTAAGAGGAATGGTGAGAAAATACGACCTCACTAAAGCCGATTAACGAACGATGTTTAACCGACCTCCTAATAGCAATAAAAGTGAACTGATCGTTGTCGAATCGATTAGTTGGTTTGAGTAAATAAAAAATGGTAAATTATTGAGATCTTGAGGCATAATGGGAAGTTTTATTATGCTTCGTTTCTCAAAAGTATTCTGTCTATGAGAGCTTTGATACAACTGACATTGGGACTATTTAGCTTTAGCCTATTAACAGGCTGCGGCGAAGAAATAGATCACAGCAAAATTCGCCAAAGTGGCTTTGTTTATTGTGGGCAAGGAGGGCCAACCTCACTCAACCCACAACTGGTTGACAGCGGCATTACATCTGAAGCTCTTAGCCCGCAGATTTTTGATACTCTGCTCACACTCGATCCTGACACCTTCCAACCGGTAGGTAATCTCGCGCAAAGCTGGTCAGTCAATAAGCAAGCGACCGAATATACCTTCACGCTTAGGGAAAATGTACAGTTTCAGTCAACACCTTGGTTTACGCCCACTCGTCCTTTGAATGCTCAAGATGTGGTGTTTAGTTTTCGCCGAATCATCGACAGTTCAAACCCATTCCATTATGTCGGTGGAGGCATGTACCCTTGGTTTGATGGGATTGATTTTCAGAATCTATTAGTCGATGTGCAGGCCATTGGCGAACATCAGGTGAAGTTTACGTTAGCTCGGCCAGACAATACGTTTCTCGCTAATATTGCCACCAGCTACGCGGTGATCCACTCCAAAGAATATGCAACAGAACTAGAGCATAAAGACGAAAAAGGACAACTCGATAGCTTCCCCATTGGCACTGGGCCATTTTATTTGTCTGAGTACCAAGTTAACGATTTTATTCGCTTAAAACGTCATCAGAACTATTGGAAAGGCGAAGCTAAAATGAGCCAAGTTGTTTTCGATATTTCCCACCGTGGAACCGGCACACTGGCTAAACTACTTCGTAAAGAGTGTGACGTATTAAGTTCACCTCTTTCGAGCCAAATCCCTATAATTGAAGACCAAGAACACATCAATTTAGTGGCAAAGCCCGCGATGAATATTTCTTTTATCGCCGTCAACACTTCTCATCCAGCCCTCAATGATCCTAGGGTACGAAAAGCATTGAACTTTGCTATCAACCGCCAAAACATCCTAGATTCCGTGTATTACGGAACCGGGAGTCAGGCGTATTCGGTTCTCCCGCCGAGTTCTTGGGCTTACCAAAAAGATACGGTGCAAATTCGCTACGATCGAAACTATGCTATCGCACTTCTAAAAGAAGCGGGGTTTGATAAAGGACTAGAACTCAATATGTCGGTTCCTCTTGAACCAAGAGCCTACAACCCTAGCCCACGGAAAACGGCTGAACTTATCCAATCTAACTTAGCGGATATCGGTATCACCCTAAATCTGTTTACAGATGACCGATTCGATCGCACACAGGTGGACGCCAATGCCAATATCGATCTGTTTCTAACTGGTTGGATTGCAGACACCGCCGACCCCGACAACTTTTTCCGCCCGCTACTGTCATGTGATTCGGAGCGAGCAGGCCTTAATGTATCCAGCTGGTGTAATCCCGATTTTGACTTCTTGTTGGATCTGGCATTAGAGGTTGAGAAGCCAAGATACAGATTGAATTTATATCGTCAGGCACAGAATGTATTAAACGAAGAGTTTCCAGTTATCCCACTAAACCATGGGATGCAATTCCAAGCTTATGACGACTCACTAACTGGATTCAAAATGAGCCCGTTTAACACCCAGCCATTTGATCAAGTTGAGAGGTTGCGATAAATGTTTTTGTATACCATTCGACGGCTTAATCTGTTCATTATCACACTACTCATCCTGACCATCGTCGGATTTAGCTTACTACGCCTTGATCCTTCATCACCATGGGCAATCCAAAACTTTTGGGCAGGATGGACAACCTATGTGGGTGAACTCACTCATTTCAATTTCGGCTTGAACAAAGCTGGCGTGCCAATCATTGATGAGCTGAAAGTGGTTTTCCCAGCAACATTAGAGCTTTGCTTAATTGCTTTTATTTTTTCATTGCTGATTGGGATCCCACTAGGAACTTTGGCAGGTATGAAGCAAGGCAAATGGACAGACACGATTATTTCATTCACTTCGATGTCGGGATACTCTGCCCCACTCTTTTGGGTCGCACTGCTCATGATCATGGCGTTCTCGCTGCACTATGAAGTTTTTCCTGTGTCGGGGCGCTACGATTTGCTTTATCAAATTGACCACGTCACTGGTTTTGCGCTTATCGACGCTTTCTTTTCAGAAAGCGCCTATCGTGCACATGCGCTTCAAAGTGTTATTGAACACTTGATCTTACCGTGCTTAGTTTTGGCGCTAGCACCGACAACGCAAGTTATCGGGCTTATGCGAACCTCAGTGTCTGAAGTCATGGGACAAAACTACATTCGCGCAGCTCGCATTAAAGGTTTAACGACCCACGAAATCGTCACCCAGCACGTACTGCGCAATGCGATTCCACCGATCATTCCAAAAATTGGGGTTCAACTATCAAGTATGCTAACCCTAACAATTATTACCGAATCTATTTTTAACTGGCCTGGTATTGGCCGGTGGCTATTAGATGCTCTATCTAACCAAGATTATGTCTCAATCCAAGCCGGCGTCATCGTAGTGGCAACATTCGTGTTAACCGCGAATATTCTGTCGGATCTTATCGGTGCGATGATAAATCCGTTAGTAAGGAAAGAGTGGTATGCTAACAAATAACGTTTATCAAGAAGAAAGCATCCCAACGCAGTTTGAGCGTTTTTCTCGCAGCTTTCGTTCAAACAGCCTTGCTATGTTTGGGCTCTGGTGCCTTGCACTGATCATCTTGATCACCCTTGCATCGCCTTGGATTACACCGCACGACCCTCAAGCACAAACTGGGGAGTTATTGGTGCCACCATCTTGGAACCCAGCCGGCACCGTTGAATTCTTTCTAGGCACCGACGACTTAGGCCGAGATATTCTTTCAAGATTAATTGCAGGAACGCAATTGACATTTGGTGCAGCCGTTTTAATTACACTAATTGCAACGACTGTAGGCTGCTTCATTGGTATTTTAGCTGGCATGACCAAGGGGTTAATTTCAAGTACATTGAACCACTTACTCGATACAGTCATGTCTATTCCTTCACTGTTGTTAGCCATTATATTTGTCGCTTTTCTTGGCTTCGGTGAATTCAATATCTTACTGGCGATATGCCTTGCACTTATTCCACGCTTTATTCGCTCAGTCTATATCGCGGTGCATACCGAAGTAGAAAAAGACTACATCATGGCTGCTAGACTCGATGGGGCCAATGACTTTTACCTGCTTTGGAACTCCATTTTGCCGAACATCCTTGTGGTGATCGCAGCAGAAGTCACACTGGCTCTCTCTATTGCTATTTTAGATATCACTGCACTAGGATTTCTTGGCTTAGGTGCGCAAGCTCCAAGCTCTGAATGGGGAGCTATTTTAGGTGATTCTGTTGAACTAATTTATCTCGCGCCATGGACAGTAACTCTGCCCGGGCTCGCAATCATGTTTACTGTAATCGTCATTAACCTTGTTGGTGAAGGTGTTCGCCAAGCACTCAATGCGGGGATCGAATAATGCCTCTGTTAGATATTCGACATTTGACCATTGAGATCGAAACTCCTCAAGGAATGATGAAAGCCGTCGACCGTATGAGTCTCACCATGAATGAAGGTGAAATACGTGGCCTAGTTGGTGAATCTGGTTCAGGAAAGAGCTTGGTCGCCAAAGCGATCGTTGGTGTATGTAAAGATAATTGGAAAGTCACCGCCGATCGCATGAGACTAGGTAACATCGATTTGCTGCAACTCACCCCTCGCGAAAGACGTCGAGTGATTGCACGCGACATTGCAATGATCTTTCAAGAACCCTCCACCTGTCTCGACCCTTCTGAGGAAGTCGGAAAACAGTTGATTGAATCCATTCCTTCCCATTCTTTTGAAGGTAAGTGGTTCGAGAGATTTAAATGGCGTAAAAAACAAGCCATTGCGTTGCTGCATAAAGTAGGCATCAAGGATCATAAAGGCTTGATGAGCTGTTACCCTTACGAGCTTACTGATGGTGAGTGTCAAAAAGTAATGATTGCAATGGCCATCGCAGCAAAACCCAAGCTTCTTATTGCTGATGAACCAACGAATGATTTGGATCCTATCACCCAGTCGCAAATATTACGTCTGCTCAGCCGCATGAATCAGGTACATAACACAACCATTATGCTGATCGGCCATGACTTAACCACGATTACACAATGGGCCACTCGTATTACGGTTATGTATTGCGGACAATCGGTTGAATCTGCCGATACTCAGAAAATCCTTAAGGCACCAAAACACCCATACACAAATGCCCTGCTAAAAGCGATGCCAGATTTTGCCGACTGGATACCACATAAAGAAAAACTCCAGTCTTTACCGGGTTCGATTCCACCCTTGCAGCACTTACCAATCGGCTGCCGCTTAGGTCCACGCTGCCCATACGCACAACGTCAATGTGTTGAAATACCAATGACACAGCGCGTAAAGAACCATAAATTCGCCTGTCACTTCCCGCTGAATATGGAGAAGAAATCATGAGTGCGCTGTTAGAGGTCAACGATCTATCCAAAGACTTTGTAACGCGTTTCGGCTTATTGCATAAAAAAGTGCAACATGCTGTTAAGCCGGTTAGCTTCAGCCTAGAAGCCGGACAAACCATCGGATTTATTGGTCAAAATGGTTCTGGTAAATCCACACTCGCTCGTATGTTAGCTGGGGTTGTTGAGCCTACATCAGGTGAAATTCGCGTCAATGGTGAACTGCTTGCGCACAAAGATTACGAAACGCGCTGTAAGTTAATCCGGATGATTTTTCAGGATCCTAATACCTCATTAAATCCAAGGATCCAAATTGGGCGTATCCTCGAAGGACCATTAAAACGAAATACTAATATGCCACCAGAGGCACGGGTACGACGTGTAAAAGAGACCCTTTTACGTGTTGGTTTGCTTCCCGAGCACGCGTATTTCTACCCTCAAATGTTAGCAACAGGCCAAAAACAACGTGTTTGTCTGGCTCGTGCCTTGATCCTTCAACCATCGATTATTGTGGCAGATGAAGCCTTGAATGGTCTCGATATGGCAATGCGCTCGCAAATCATCAACCTATTTCTCGAACTGCAAGAAGAAATGGGGGTTTCGTTCATTTACGTATCTCAACATATTGGTGTTGTGAAACATATTACCGACCAAGTCATGGTGATGCATGAGGGCGAAGTCGTTGAATTTGGAGATACTCAGCAAGTTCTTACGAGCCCGGAACACCCGATCACGCAACGCATGATCGAAAGTCACTTCAATAAAGCGCACTGCTTTAAATAAGCCAATAGAATAAAGCACACTCTTTCTTAGCGTGTGCTTTTAATTCTTGCACTTCTCATCAATCTCGTAACGAATATCTTAAATAGATAAACTTACCTCCTCCGTTAAGAGTAAACTGGCCCCATTATTTGCGAGTTGAATCGCTTTAATAATAGTTCATGACACCTGAGTGCCAAAAATAGATGTACAAACCAACGTTTGGCGACGAAAAGCCTAAAAGCATAGCTCTTCACAGTGAGAACTGCACAATTGAACCAGAAACCAGTGTAAAACTTGTAGCTATTGGCCGTGATATCAAGGCGATTTAAGCGAGATATCGATACGTAAATAACCTTAAATCGATACTGGTGTCAATTTGAACACCTTTTCGATTTAGTTCCAATAAACCTATTAAATCTTGATACTTTTCATACACAAAATTAAGGTAGGCGATTCTAGCAACCAGAATCGCACTATTTTTCCATTTTCTTTTCACAAATTGTTGTTTATCCCTTCACACAAAGGTATAAAAGAACGAGATACTTTCCCCTTCGATTAACATGGATGACGATTATGTTTGAAAAAGTAGTTGCGGCTCCCGCTGACCCTATTCTCGGCCTAACAGAAGAGTTTAAAAAAGACGCTCGTGCAGAGAAAATCAACCTAGGCGTTGGAATTTACAAAAATGAACAAGGTGAAACCCCTGTTTTAGCGACAGTAAAGAAAGCAGAAGCAGCTCTGATTGAAACGGAAAAGACTAAGTCATACCTAACAATCGAAGGTACTGCTGAATATGGTCTTGCTGTACAAAAACTTCTTTTTGGAGAAGACGCGGCGATCGTAGCAGAGCAGCGAGCTAAAACAGCTCAAGCGCCAGGTGGTACTGGTGCATTACGTGTAGCGGGTGAGTTTATTAAGCGTCAGCTCGGCAATGCTAAAATCTGGATCAGTAATCCAACTTGGGCAAACCATAACGGTGTATTCACCGCTGCTGGTATCGAAACGGCTCAATACAGCTACTACAACGCAGAAAGCAAAGATAAAGATTTTGCTGCGATGCTTTCTGATCTGGAAAAGGCAAGCGAAGGTGATGTGGTATTGCTACATGGCTGCTGTCACAACCCTACTGGTATCGACCCAACGGCAGAAGAATGGGAAACTCTGGCTAAGCTGGTTGCTGAGAAAAAGCTGCTTCCTTTATTCGATTTTGCATATCAAGGTTTTGCTAAGGGCGTAGAAGAAGACGCAGCAGGCCTTCGTACTTTCGCGAAATACAACAAAGAGATCCTAGTTGCTAGCTCTTTCTCTAAGAACTTTGGCCTATACAACGAGCGTGTTGGTGCTTTTACCCTTGTAGCTGAATCAACTGAAGTTGCAGCAACGGCATTTTCTCAGGTGAAAGCGATCATCCGTTCTATCTACTCTAACCCACCAGCTCACGGCAGTGCAGTTGTCACTCACATTCTAAACAACGCTGAACTTCGTGCAGAATGGGAAGCAGAAGTTGCTGAAATGCGTGATCGTATTCAAGAGATGCGAGAGCTATTTGTCACAACGCTAAAATCAGAAGGTGTTGAAGCAGACTTTAGCTTTATCGAACGCCAAAACGGCATGTTCTCTTTCTCTGGTCTTTCTAAAGAGCAGGTAAACCGTCTTAAAGAAGAGTTTGCGATTTACATCGTCGGCT
The DNA here is from genome assembly GCF_050113675.1 of Vibrio sp. TRT 21S02. Lineage (NCBI taxonomy): Bacteria > Pseudomonadati > Pseudomonadota > Gammaproteobacteria > Vibrionales > Vibrionaceae > Vibrio > Vibrio sp. TRT 21S02. Next base: position 252,674 of record NZ_JBNJOI010000001.1, on the reverse strand, counting down.
CCGGTCGTATTAGTGTTGCAGGCATGACACGCAATAATATGGGCCCATTATGTAAAGGGATCGCTGCGGTCCTATAAACATATTGTTCACTAAAAAAGCCAGCGTATCGCTGGCTTTTTTTATTGATAGGAAATTAGCTTAATAAGCAAATCGAACCGAAATACCACCTTCATTCGTGGTACTTTCCCCCGTATCACGATGGGTATAAAAACCGCCTAACATAAAACGTTTGGAGAGTTTGTAGTCCCCCCTTAATGTCAGCAGGTTTTCATCCAAAATATCGCTTCGTGTTAGCTCCCCAATCACTGAAGCTTGCCAATTCTCATTCAGAGCATAACTTAGCGTTAAACTTGTACCGTAGCGAAGTTCTGTATCACTCTTTAGGGTTTCATCCGTAATATCATTCGTAGTACGAGCACGAATATAACCGACACTCGCTTGAGCGAGCATATCTAAATCCTCAATCAAAGCATAGCGATAACCAATTCCAGGCATAAGGCTGTATATTTCTGTCGTCGTATTAGCAGGATGTATAAACCTAGCGGAGTAGTCCAATGATGCAACCCAATGATCGGTAAACAAATAATTCCCACCAATGGTCAACGTCGTAACATTATTGTTTTCGCCCAAGTTTTCATTCAAAGACCCTGAACTCAGATCTGCATGAATATACTCATATTCAATGTTATTGGTAGTGGAAGAGTCTGCCATCACTACACTAGAGGGCAAACAAAGAGCGGTGGCCATCACCCAAGCTGAACTTATTCTCATTCGAATACTCCGTCTCATTCCTTGAAAATGGTAATCGTGGTGATTTTTACTAAATCTATTCACATTTTGGCAAGCAAAAATCAATCATCAAAGCACACGCTTACCTCATTAAGGTGAATCATAACCTAAGCAGAATCAAGTTTTCGGTAGGATATGAAAAAGGTGTGATACGCAAACAAAAAAAGCCCATGAATGGGCTTTTTGAGTAGGAAAATACTGACTGTTATTGCAAAGTCACCAGCAGTTCATCTTGTTGTTGGCTCTGTATTGTTGCTTCTGTTTTCAACCGCAATGATTCAAGTTGTTCCCCATCCAATTCATAAGGAAGCACCACTCTGAGTTCATCAATGCCTTCTGTTTTGGCTAACTTTAGTAACGTTGCCAAATTGGATTCATCACTTCGACTCACCGACAGTGATTTCATGGCCTGTTCCCAAAGCCGCTCTTCAGGCGAATGCAGATCTTGAATGGAATTTTTCCATGCAAGACTGAAAATGGGAGCAAACGTACTCATTGCTTCAAGAAAAGTCCATTTCTTACTACATGAAGCGCCTAAAAACGAAGTGTAGTCAAATACAACGCATGTCTTATTTTGATGTTCCATATCATCCCCCGACATAATGGCATCATTTGCTCATTGTTTATGGCTGCCTTGATTGAGAGCCGAGTAAAACGTTTCACTGAGCACTCCCCCACTATCAGCCAACATGCCCCATATAGCAATAGGATATAAAACAATGATCTTTTATGCCCCCATATCAAACATCATTCGCTATATAAAAACCAAGTAAGTAACAATCAAGGAACAATTAGTAAATATATGCGACCATGTGCTTAATATTTTGCAAAGTAAAAATTATCTTACATCAATGATCCGGCTTGCCTTTTTAAACTGTATACGCCAGCCTTGCCAACGAGGTAGCTCCCAACGTTTGGGATCTCCTTTACGCAACCCATCTTTATAGACCACGTAAATCAGCTTTTTCTTCGCGTAATATTCTACCGTCAAATTCAGATCACCAAGACTAAGTTCAAACGGATATAGTTCCGCAAACTCTTCATATTGCCAGTATGGGATCCCATCGAATGGAAAATCTTCTTCAGAAAATAGTTGCAACTCTTCCATATTACTTAGTTCAAGCGCATTGAGTTGCTCGATAAACCAAGATTCAAAGCTTTCGTCATTGTGGCTATGGCACATATCAGATAGGCCTAAATCAACATATAATTTCCAATGCTGAATTTCATTTTCTCTTCGTTTCGCAAACCCCGGGAATATGGCTCCCGTTTGGACTGCTTCTAATAAAGGTTTGGTTGTCAATTCACCATGGGCCAGCCGAAGCTCTCTGTGCACACTACGACCAGCATATATCATCTCCATTTCGACATGAGCGACATCGTCAACGAGAACAACATCTCCCTCTTGCCATTCTCCTAGTTCAAGCTCGCGAATAAGCGAAATAGGAACGGGCATCATGAATGTAGCAAGGTTCAACGTTTGCTTAACGCCCCTACCTGGTAGGCTGTGAATGTCCAGCACCAATGCAGCTTGGCTTTCTTGTTTAAGACGGGAGTTTCGCCCCTCCATCACTTCTAATAAGCCGTTGGCAAATGCGTCTTTGCGCTTTTCTCTTCGAACAAAAACCAATTCTGGATGTAACTGAGCAATCGAAGCTCGCAGCTGGTTGTGATCATATCGGGATGCCACACTCAGATCAGGTAGCTCAAACAACGCCCTCATTTGTTTAGACAGTCCTTGAGCTTCAGCCAATGCGTCTGACTCGATAGAGACGCCACGAAATTGTTGGCCACGAACCAAACCAATCACTAACTGAGCATCACAACCTAACGGCTCTTGTTGCGCGAGCTTTTCCAACGTTTCTTCATTAGCAGATAATTGAAACAAGCGAGCTGGGACTGCAAGCGCAGCGGTAAGGTCAATCATGGCCTCTTGTAACGACTTTTGCGGCATTCTTGAAACCAAATCAGCATATAAAGCATCGATCGGTAATGGATAAATTTTACGTCCATGCGCTGTTGCTTGTCCTTGAGAATCAATGGCAGCCATGTTGGACAATAAAGCGCGCGCTGACTGAAATGATTTTTCTGGCAATTCGTCCATTAGAGGCAATTGATTTAGAGGTACTCCGCAACAAGCGGCTGCAAGCATTGGCTCCGTTAACGCTTCGCGCTGCATTTCTGGTGGCGTTACTTCAATTAATGCAGCATGCTCCCCATATAGACGGACACAAATGCCATCCATTACACGTCCTGCTCGTCCTGCTCTCTGCTTAGCGCTGGCTTTAGATATATGCTTGAGACTTAATGTAGTTCGGCCATTACGCTGCTCAGTTCTACGCTCTAAACCAGAGTCAATCACAGCCGATATATTGGGAATGGTCAGAGAGGTTTCCGCAACATTTGTCGCTAATACAACCTTTCGCTCAGCTTGTATCGTTAGAGCAATATCGCGTTGCTGATCAGAAACAGAAGCATGGAGTGGCGTGACCAACACATCATCAAGATGGCTTAACATCTGAGCACATTGGGCGATTTCTTTTCGTCCGGGTAGAAAAACTAAAATATCCCCAGCCGTTTGTGTAAGTAGCAACATGACTTCGTCTCGAACCTTCATCTCTAAGTTGCGAGGATCAGGCAACTGCCTTGAGTCTGTGGCTCTGTACTGCAATGCCACCTGATGAACTCGCCCTTCCGCTTGCATCCGGTCCGCAGCTAAATAGTGAGCAAGCTTAGCGCCTTCAATTGTCGCAGATGTCAAAACTATTCGATGAGTGTTGTGTTGTTTCAACAACCCAACCAAAACATCCGTATCCCAACGACGCTCGTGAAATTCATCCACAATGATGATGTCAAATTGCGCCAATTGATCCTCAGAATACCAACGCAATGCAACACCAGGGGTTACAAAAACGACCTTACTGCTCTGGCAGAACTGGTTTTCCAGCTTGATGGCATAACCAATGCTCTCTCCCAATTTATCGCCAGATTGCGCTGCAAGGAACTGAGCTAGCGAAGTACAGGCAATACGTCTTGGTTCTACAACTAACACTCGGCCATGTGTTGCGGCCCATACGGGTAATCGAGTTGACTTACCTGAGCCTGTCTCAGCTTCAACGATTAAATGGTTCTTTTTGAGTTCGGTTTTAAACGTATTTTCCAGAATATCAATTGGCAGAGATTGCATGGGCAGTACTTCATCATTCAAGCGGCTGGGTAGTATATACTTAAGTGACAATAAGATGCTGGGTATATCTCAAATAATCGTTTACAGGGTCTGGGTTTAGGAGGTACTCCAGTTTACAATAGGCTATTCAGTCCTTATCATTTTTATGACTTCTCTACCCTGTATATAGGCAAATGATGAATAACGATAAACGCCCACTCTATATCCCCTACGCTGGTCCTGCACTTCTAAGTACACCACTGTTAAACAAAGGCAGTGCATTTAGTGCTCAGGAGCGAATTTCTTTCAATTTAGAAGGCCTACTGCCAGAAGCTACAGAAACTATTCAAGAACAAGTTGATCGCGCATACAAGCAGTACTGTAACTTCGAAAGTGATATGGACAAACATATCTACTTACGCAATATCCAAGATACCAACGAAACACTCTTCTATCGTCTGGTACAAAACCACATTTCTGAGATGATGCCTATTATCTACACACCGACGGTTGGAGCAGCCTGTGAGAACTTCTCCAATATCTACCGACGCGGACGTGGTCTATTTATCTCTTACCCTAATCGCGATCGTATCGATGACTTGCTAAATAATGCAGCAAACCACAATGTCAAAGTTATTGTGGTAACCGACGGTGAGCGTATTCTTGGTCTTGGCGACCAAGGGATTGGTGGTATGGGCATCCCAATTGGTAAGCTTTCTCTCTACACTGCCTGTGGCGGTATTTCTCCAGCTTACACCTTGCCAATCGTTCTGGATGTGGGTACCAACAACCCGCAACGCTTGGCTGACCCAATGTACATGGGTTGGCGTCATCCGCGTATTACTGGTGCTGAATACGATGCCTTTGTTGAAGATTTCATCCAAGCAGTGCAGCGCCGCTGGCCTGAAGCACTTATTCAGTTTGAAGACTTTGCGCAAAAGAACGCAATGCCGTTGCTTGAACGTTATAAAGACCGTATTTGCTGCTTCAATGATGATATCCAAGGAACTGCAGCTGTAACCGTTGGCTCTTTACTCGCTGCTTGTAAGGCGGCTGGCAGTAAACTTTCTGAGCAACGAGTCACCTTCCTAGGTGCTGGCTCCGCGGGTTGCGGTATTGCAGAAGCCATCATTGCACAAATGGTTTCTGAAGGTATTTCCGATGAACAAGCTCGTTCTCAGGTTTACATGGTCGATCGATGGGGACTACTGCAAGAAGGCATGCCGAACTTGCTTGATTTCCAACAACGTTTAGTTCAGAAGTACAGCAACACTGACAATTGGGAATCTGAAGGTACGGGGTATTCATTACTCGATGTCATGCGTAACGGACAACCGACTGTTCTGATCGGTGTATCTGGTGCGCCGGGACTATTTAGTGAAGATGTCATTAAAGAAATGCATAAGCATTGTGCTCGACCAATCGTCTTCCCATTATCCAACCCAACAAGTCGTGTAGAGGCAACGCCAAATGACATCCTGCGTTGGACAAATGGCGAAGCACTTGTCGCAACGGGTAGTCCGTTTGACCCTGTCGTTGTAAATGGTAAGAGTTACCCTATCGCTCAGTGCAATAACAGCTACATTTTCCCGGGTATTGGACTTGGTGTACTGGCCGTTTCAGCTAAGCGTGTCACCGATGAAATGTTGATGGAGTCAAGCCGAGCACTCGCGACATGTTCACCACTTGCTATTAATGGCCAAGGTGCCCTACTGCCACCTCTGGAAGCAATCCACTCAGTATCGAAGAAGATTGCTTTTGCGGTCGCTAAAAAAGCGATAGAACAAGGTGTTGCGCAAGAAATCACTGACGAAGCGCTTGAAGAAGCCATCGAAGGTCACTTCTGGCAACCAGTTTATCGTCGTTATAAACGTACTGCGTTTTAACTAACTAAGAGCCTCATCATGAGGCTCTTTTTCCTTGCGACGTACAGCACAAAACATTATTGAGTATCGTGTCTTGGTAGATTTGCACACAATTTCGACCACATTGTTTAGCTCGATATAAAGCTTGGTCAGCGCGAGATACAGCAGCAAATACACCATCACCTCGCTCTAGCTCAACACCGACACTGCAAGTAACTGGGATATCTTGAACCCAAGCATTTAGCTCAACTCGTTGTCGAATCGATTCTGCTAGCTCGATAAGTTCAGAAAAGCCAATTCCGGGACAAAACACGATGAATTCTTCCCCTCCCCACCGAGTTAACCGATAGACCGGACTAAACACTTGTTCGATCGTCGAACTAAATTGCTTTAAAACTTCATCACCAACTTTATGCCCATATTGATCATTGATGGCTTTGAAATGGTCAATGTCTAAGTAAAGTACTCCCATATAGGGCTGGGGCGCCATCACTTCATATTTCATTAACCACTGACGAATACCGTGTCGATTTAATGCTCCCGTTAACGCATCTGTAAACGCAAGATCCATATATTTATTCTTCTGCGTTTCCATATATTTATATTGCGTTTCAGTATATCTTACTTTCTTCTTATTTTTAGTTAGCTCATGAAGTAGACAATAAATCCCATAAACAAGCCAGATAGAAAAAATGGAGCTATAAAAAATAGGCTTACTGATTGGGTTTCCTATTAATTCAATCGTGTTTAAGTAAAAGTGATAGTTGCCAGGTGGGATATTCGCGATAGTCGCTATTTGAATAGAAGATACATTATCAAATTCTGGATCTTTCTTCTTCATCAATTGTTTGTTATTCAATAACCACCAGCTCATTACTTCAAGTTTATCGATGGGTATTTCAATAATATGTTGTCGAGAGTTAAACTCTATCCCATTATTATTATGCGAAAAATGCCAATCAAGTCCCTCCGATTTCGATGTTTTATTTTCTACATATATTCGTGCAGCCCATGCTCTACCCTTATGACTTGGTCGCTTGTCAATATCAAACCGAATAACATCGAATTCGCTAATATCAATACCCGACTCAATCACAGTGGCAATATCAATATTGATAGCACAATAGGGCCAACGATAGCTCCCTTTAACTATATTACAATGAACAGAAGCTATCCCTTCATTGATATCTATACTGGAATTTGAATCTCCACCAAAATACGAATCATCTTCTATTTTAATTGGAAATTTACCAGGAAATAAGCTGACGACTTTACTTCCTTCCAATCCCCAATACGTAACTAGTGACACGAATGTAAAACACATTAATACTCTTGTGCTTTTTCCAGTGATAACCATCGAAACCCCAACAAAACCACCCAAACCTGTAAGATCACGCTACAAGTAACATAGGAATTACCTTACACCTATAAAAATTAAGCTAAAAATCTTCTAATTCACCTTTTGTTTTAAGAGCAAGACAACGCGAATTTTCGTCCATTTTTTCTCATTACTCTTAGTGATGTTATTAATTCGATGATTGGAGAATTTAACATTATTTATTCTGGCAAAATGACGTATTTCCCAGAATTTAACACTTCCAGCTTGGTGGCTCTTAGTATTGCTACACGAATATGCTAAAGTAACGAATCGTAGTCATTCTTCACATCAATAATCTCATGTTTGAAAGCCTAACTCCGATTGCACGCCATCTTTCACCATACATCAGCGAAATCTCAATCGCCTTGATAGCCTGCTTACTTGTGATGTTTGGGGGGGAAATAAATGCCCTTTTACGGCGCTTACTGAGAGGACAAAACTTTCTTATCCGAACGATTGTTTTCGTTCTCATAAATGCGTTTGGTTACGGATTAATCATCGTAAAAGCAACACCTTACGTAACTCGGACATTAAAAACCTTAGAGCCGGGCATGATGTTGGTTGTGATTGTGATTAGTTTTGTGATAATCGGCTCATGGGCACAAAGAAACCGGCAGATCTAGTGAGAAATATTTTTCAGCGACAAAGTGCTTTAAAGCGTTCATTGTTATTGTTAGCAAAAACACTGCCGCTCGCACTTCTAACAATCATACTGACTGTGATAGGGATTGACCGTTGGGTTTCTTATCAGACGGATGCGGAGATCTTTACCAGTGAAGATCAGGTTAACCAGTTTGATGTTGCTGTCGTTCTAGGCACAAGTAAGTATCTAGGACGTACACTAAACGAGTACTATAGCCACAGAATTGATGCAGCTATTGAGTTATTTCAACAAGACAAAGTCACGAACTTCTTACTAAGTGGTGACAATGCGCATCGCTCTTACAATGAGCCATGGACAATGAAGCGTGATTTACTCCGTGCTGAAGTGCCTGAAGATCGCATCTATTTAGATTATGCAGGATTTAGAACATTAGATTCGATTGTCCGAGCTAAAGAAATTTTCGACACTGATAACTTTTTAATCATCTCTCAAAAGTTCCACTGCGAACGCGCGTTGTTCATTGCAAAGCATCACAACATTAACGCCAGTTGCTTTGCAGTTCCAGGCCCAACAAATCCGGGATATAAAGTCCGACTCAGAGAAGTATTTGCTCGTACTAAGGCTTTCTTAGACCTTTATGTTCTCGATGCCAAACCCAAATTCCTTGGGCCTAAAGAACCCATTATAAAAGTGGTAGAAGAAAACCCTGAAATTGAGGATGTAGAAGCTAATCTAACCGACTAACTTCTACACAATTTCGACCATTTCGTTTCGCTCGGTATAACGCTTCATCGGCACGAGCCAATAGCGCAGAAGAATGTTCATTCCCTAGCTGGGCAACTCCAAGGCTCGATGTCATTCGCTGGCCATGAACCCACAGATGCCCTTCAATCGTCATACGAATTTTTTCTGCCAGTAGTTCCGCATCTAATAGATCAAGCGAAGGACAAAAAGCAATAAACTCCTCTCCCCCCCAGCGGACCAGCCAGTGATTTTCATGCAGAACACTCATTACCATCATGGTAAATTCACGCAGAATGTCGTCTCCCATGCTATGGCCATACTGATCATTAATCGTCTTAAAATGGTCAATATCAATGTAGATAACAGAAAGCGGCTTTCGAGCACTCTCTCCACTTTCATAATTTTTTGCTAGCCAATCGCGTACTGCGTGACGGTTCATTGCACCTGTTAATGCATCTCGGTGCGCAAGTTCTGCAAATTGAATATTTTGGGCTTTCAATGCTCGGTTGAGTTTTTTAAGCTTTAACTGGCGTGTCTGTGCATCAACAATGAGCTTCTGACTACGGCGGATCTCAAACACACTGTACAAAAGACCTAAAATGACCCAAACAAAAAGCAACCCCATAAAGAGATCTTCACCTTCTACATAAGAACCAACAAGCTCTATGTTATTGATTGTCATTCGATAGTGGCCGAGTGGTAGAGATGAGCCTGTTGCAAATTCAATACGATTCACGTTACCCATTTCTGGTGCAGAATGCTCAATGGAAATATCGTTATCCACAAGCCACCATGTCATGACCTGAAGGTTTCTAAGGGGTATTGAGGTGCCTTTTTTATCAACACCTGGATGGTATTCTAACCCATTATATTTATGGGTATATTCATTGTCTGGAATCGAATAAGCGGCATTGTAATTTCGAAGGTAGAATCGCATTCTCGGTTCAGAATCATTATCTAAGTTGTGAAAATCGATATCCAGTTTAATTGTATGGTAGTTTGAAAAATCAATACCAACGGTTGGATCTTCCCGATCAACAACAATAGAGACACCACAATATGGCCAAGGATAATCGCTCTCTTTAAGCTCGCACTCTAATATTGCTGTTTTCCCATCAATACTTATGGATGAAGTAGACAGACCGTTCTGTACCTGATCATTGGTGGGTAGAAACGCAAAATGTTCAGGCATAACTTTGTAAACACGTTGGTCACCATAAACGCGGTAGAGCTGAACGATAAGAATGGTGAATATACCTAAAATAAATACGGCTTTATGGATAACTCTCAAACGCGAAGACCTTGTTCAAAACTCATATGAGTTACGGATTACTGAAAACGGTTAAGATTGTCATTTTACAACCTTAGTGCCAAATTTTAACTGAAATATCATTCTGTATGATAGAAATTTTCGACCTATATCAACTGATGATTAAAAGTCGTGCAAAATCGTCTCGCTTTATTGTGCAATTTAAAACTAATCGCTTCTTAGCCTTGTAAACTCTAGCTTTCAGCCTTTTTTCTATCAAGAATCTCACTAAGTTTTATAAATTTATCACACGATAACTCAGTTAAGTTGTTGTACTAACGCTATATTTTTATTATCGATTCCTGCAGCACGCATATAAACTTTAGTACCAATACAAAACCCATTCACCAAACAAATACAATGCAGAGCAAGCACCTGACAAAGCTATGCTTTCTAAGTAATTGAAGTCTGCTAAACTGCTAGCTAAAAATAGCCACCTGATGGCTGAAAATAACGAAAATGAGCACTGTCATGTCTTTAATTTTGAAAGGCACGCTTAGTAAAATGCGTGCATCATTGGACGACGAAGTCCACTACCACCTTCCTGTAGGCGATAAACTTGTCGACCTTAAACCCTACATTGGAAAACGCCTTACTCTCACTCATACTGGCAACATCTTTTGTTGCTCTTGTGGAAAAAAAACCAAGAAAAGCTATTCGCAAGGGCACTGTTTTGTTTGCATGAAAAAGCTTGCTAGCTGCGACATGTGTATTATGAAACCCGAAACCTGCCACTACGAGCAAGGAACATGTCGTGAGCCACAATGGGGAGAAGAGAACTGCATGGTTGATCACTATGTCTACCTGTCTAATACCTCCAGTCTTAAGGTTGGCATCACCCGCCACACTCAGATCCCAACTCGCTGGATAGATCAAGGAGCCACGCAAGGCCTGCCAATTTTCAAAGTAAAAACCCGCTACATATCAGGCCTTATTGAAGTTGAGCTGGCGAAGCACATTGCCGATAAAACCAATTGGCGCACGTTATTGAAAGGTGACGGAGAGCCAATGGCATTAGAACAAAAATTTGCCGAACTGTATCCGTTAGTTCAAGACAAAGTAGCGGCTATCAAACAACAATTTGGTGATGACGCTGTTGAAGTCTTACATGAAAATATTACTGCCATTCGCTACCCAGTAGAGCAGCACCCAACTAAAATCGTTTCGCACAATTTTGATAAAAACCCCGAGGTTTCGGGAATAGTCCAAGGGATCAAAGGGCAATACCTAATCTTCGATAATGGTGTCATTAACGTCAGAAAATTCACCTCATATGAAGTTGAAATTTCTGAGTAACTGCATAAGCCAATACTCAGAAGCCCATCTGTCACCGGATGGGCTTTTCTTCTATTTTTGGTTAAGAATTTCCTTCATCACGTCAAACAAAGTATCCACTTCATCCAGCGTGTTGTAGTGCATGAAACCAATTCGCAGCACACCACCACTTTCTTCTAACCCCAGTTGACGCACTAAACCCAGCGCATAAAAGTGACCATTCCATGTGCAAATGTTGCGCTCTCCAAGCCTCTTAGCAATTTCAGCCGTTGAATACTCATCGAAGGTCAGCGCAAACGTAGGTGTTCGTAACTCACTATGCGCTTGAGCTCTCCCCCATAAATGTACTCCCTGTAATTCACTAAGCTTTGATAGAAAATGGTCAGTTAATGCTGTTTCATGTTGAGAAAAATCAAGATAAGAAGCCACAAGCTTCTCACGAAGTGAAGCATCTTGTTTTCCCCATTGGGCAAGATATTTGATCGCAGCAATTACACCAGCTAGCCCTTCAAAGCTCTGGGCACCTGTTTCAAACCGCCCAGGCCCCTGTTCAGTCGCTGGCTCAACTTTATAAGGACGTAATGCTTGTAACCACTTTGGCGCGACATAGGCAATACCAACATGTGGACCAAAAAATTTGTACGCAGAACACACAAGAAAATCACAGCCTAATTTTTGCACGTCAACCAAGTGATGGGGAGCGTAATGCACTGCATCGAGATAAACCATTGCCCCAACATCATGTGCAGCTTCAATAATTCTCTCAACATCGACAATCGATCCTGTGGTGTTCGAAGCCAACGTGACCGCCACTAACTTGGTGTTGGTATTGATAAGATTCAACAGGTGTTCGACATCCAAAGAGCAATCACTTTCCTTGACCTGTGCAACTCGAATCTTTGCTGATTTATCATTTGCGGCCTGCTGCCAACTGGAAACGTTTGAGTAATGATCCAATGCTGTTACAACAATTTCATCAGCTGAGTTCCAATCTCGACTTATTGCACGACTTAACTGAAACGTCAAAGAGGTCATATTCGGACCAAAAACAATATTGTCGGGTGATTCTGCATTCACAAACGTAGCCGCATATTGACGTGCATCCTGCATCAGCTCGGTAGTAAGTCGACTAGAAAAAAAATGACCACCTAAGTTTGAGTTGTAATAACCAAGGTACGATGTCATCGCTTCCAGTACGCTCTCTGGTACCTGCGATCCACCAGGCCCATCTAAAAAAATGACGGGTAAATGATTGTGAGTTTGCTTAAGCGCTGGAAATTGTGCTCGAACTGAATTAGGAGTGAAGTTCATTCTCGGTTCCCTTTGCTGTCAATACAAACACGTCCATATAGCCTTCTTCACCTTGAATGACCGAGCGAATGGGTTGAGCGTTGTGCCAAAGCTTATTATCAGCAAGCATAGCGACTTCACCATTTTGCAGCACTTTGCGAAAAAACGGCGCTTCATTGAAACTGCTGTACAACATGATGTCGCCACCTTCAATATTATGTCGACCCATGCCTACCAAAGCGATGTGTTTAAAGCCATCTTGATGGACCCCTTCAGGCGCGACTTGAGTCTGTTCATAAACAGCTGAAATTCGAATCTGATGTATCTCAATTTCTTGCCCATCTTGGAGATGGTTTGTCGCTGCAAACATCGTACAAATTTCTTGCATGCCTTCACTGAGTAATGTGGAGTCTTCGATAGGCTGAAACTGTCGAATTATATTTCCCTGAAAGCGATTGATCTCACCCGTTTGCATAAACTCGTTTTTATTCAAATCAACAACCTTCCCCTCATAAAGCGCGACAACCGAATAGCGTCGTAGACGATAAGCTCCGTCTGCATGTTTTGTATGAGGAAGTTTGGTAAAAGAAGGCGCAAGTTCCGCTATCGTACTTTCACTAAGCTTCATAAGTTGCAAGGTTGTTTCCTGATTATTTAGCATCACCATCTCCTTGAAAAATGCACACAATCGCTTAATTTTAACAATTAATTCACAATTATTATTTGCGCATTTATTTGGCATTTACAATGATATCTAGTGTTTAAATCCATCAAAAATGAAAATATAGTAAGTAACACCAAGAATTATTACTTTTCAAGTTTATAATTTTAGTTTGCAAAATGAATGGTATTAAAAATCAGACAACTTCACTACCAAGAGAAAAAAGATGTTACTTTTCATAAAGTTGTATTATGAGCAGCTATAAAGACGTAATGTTTACGTTCTAATCTATAACCAATTAATACACTGTTCCCACTTGCCTCCTCTTTAACTAACCCCATATATTCCATACAATCGAATTAGAATTTTTTAATGCGTCACCGCTAATGGAGCACAAATGAGCGACGTTAAACATTGTAAGTTACTTATATTAGGATCTGGACCCGCTGGTTATACCGCCGCTGTCTATGCTGCACGTGCCAACCTGCAACCAGTTTTGGTTACCGGGATGCAACAAGGTGGCCAGCTAACAACAACGACAGAAGTGGAAAACTGGCCAGGCGATCCTGAAGGACTTACTGGACCGGGGTTAATGGACCGCATGAAAGAGCATGCTGAACGTTTTGAAACCGAGATGATTTTCGACCATATCAACGAAGTTGATTTCAGCCAACGTCCATTCCGTCTTAAAGGTGATAGCAGTGAATACACTTGTGATGCTTTAATCATCTCAACGGGTGCTTCGGCGAAATACCTCGGTTTAGCGTCGGAAGAAGCCTTTAAGGGTCGTGGTGTGTCAGCATGTGCAACCTGTGATGGTTTCTTCTACCGCAACCAAAAAGTCGCAGTTGTGGGTGGTGGTAATACCGCAGTAGAAGAAGCGCTTTACCTATCAAACATTGCTTCTGAAGTTCATCTGATCCACCGTCGTGACTCTTTCCGCGCTGAAAAAATCTTGGTGAAACGTCTGATGGATAAAGTGGAAAACGGCAACATTATTCTCCATACGGATCGGACCCTAGAGGAAGTGGTCGGTGATGATATGGGCGTAACTGGAGTTCGAATTAAAGACACTCAAAGTGACGCAATTGAACAACTAGATGTGATGGGCGCATTTATTGCTATCGGCCACCAGCCAAACACGGCGATCTTCGAAGGCCAACTGGATATGAATAACGGCTATATTTTAGTCCAGTCTGGGCTTGAAGGTAATGCAACGCAAACCAGCATTCCGGGCATTTTCGCAGCTGGTGATGTCATGGATCATAATTATCGCCAAGCAATCACTTCTGCGGGTACAGGTTGTATGGCTGCATTAGATGCAGAGCGCTTTCTTGATGCATTAGACGATTAAAAAAGAAAAGTTATTTTACTCGTCGACTTTTAAAGCCCTGTGGTATTCCCGCAGGGCTTTCTTTTGTATAATGCCGCGCTCAACATCAAAAAAATAATTCTCATTTAAGCCTTCATAATGGATAAAAAGAAACAGCGCAGCTTGAATAAATGGCTCAAGCAGCAAAGTAAGTTAGCCAAAAAATGGTTGATGGTTGCTGTTGGCCTTGGCGTACTTTCAAGCATATTCTTGCTGGCTCAAGCCGCTTTGCTCGCCACCATTCTGCATCAACTGATCATCGAACAGGTCGATAAGTATGAACTGCTACCTTATTTTGCAGCCCTTGCTGTCACGATAGCACTCCGAGCATTGTGCTCTTGGGGCAGAGAAATCGCGGGATTCCGTTGTGGCGAACAAATCCGGATCTACATCCGGCAGTTAATTCTAGATAAGCTGCGTGACCTAGGGCCTGCATACATCAAAGGTAAGCCTGCTGGCTCGTGGGCAACACTGCTCTTAGAACAAGTAGAAGACATGCATGACTTCTTTGCACGCTACTTGCCTCAGATGTCGCTCTCTGTGTTGGTACCTTTTGTCATTTTGATTGTCGTGTTTCCAATAAACTGGGCAGCTGGCCTGATTTTCTTATTAACAGCCCCCCTCGTTCCCCTATTTATGGCTTTAGTTGGAATGAAAGCCGCTGATGCCAACCGAAAAAACTTTAAAGCGCTACAGCGTCTATCGGGTCACTTTTACGATCGCTTACAATCGATGACCACCATTCGGCTGTTCGACCGAACAAAAGCAGAAACTGAGGTGATGCGTGGCGCTTCTGAAGTATTTCGAAGCCGAACAATGGATGTGTTAAAAATCGCATTTCTGTCCTCCGCTGTATTAGAATTCTTTACTTCCATCTCCATCGCTTTAACGGCGGTGTATTTTGGTTTTGCTTTCATCGGAGAGCTGAATTTTGGTGATTATGGCCTCGGTGTAACACTCTTTTCCGGTTTGTTCATTCTGGTATTAGCACCGGAGTTTTATCAACCACTAAGGGATCTTGGCACTTTCTATCATGCTAAGCAGCAAGCTGTTGGCGCAGCCGAAAGCATTGTCGAGTTTTTAGAAACTGACGTCAGTACTGTACGCAGTGGAGATACCCCTCTTCCAAACCCAGCTCAAATTGAAATTTCCGCTGTTGATCTGGAGGTGTTTAGCCCAGAAGGAACCCTGTTGGTTGGGCCTATTTCTTTTACTATTCATGCAAACCAAACTACAGCACTTGTCGGCCCAAGTGGCGCAGGCAAGACTAGCTTAATCAATGCCATTCTTGGTTTTTTACCATATCAAGGCTCATTAAAGATCAATGGAATTGAACGCAGCAACTTGAATTTAGATGATTGGCGCCAACACATCAGTTGGGTTGGACAAAACCCACTCCTGTTGCACGGGACCATTCGTGACAATATTACGCTCGGTCAGACTGAGGTCTCCGATTCACGTATCCAAGAAGTATTAGCCAATTCTTTCGCCAACGAATTCGTGGAAAAGCATGGTTTAGATTATGTGATTTCTGATCGCTCAGGCGGATTGTCTGTGGGTCAAGCACAGCGGTTAGCCTTAGCTCGGGCCATGGTACAAAATGGTCAATTCTGGTTGCTGGACGAGCCAACGGCCAGTCTTGATGCTCGTAGTGAAAAATTAGTCATGCAAGGGCTTAATGAACAGATAACCAATAAAACAGCATTAATGGTGACTCACCAACTCGCTCCGCTGCAAAATGTTGAACAAATACTGGTTATGCAAGACGGGCAACTGGTGCAATCAGGTCAATTCACACAACTCGAAGCGACAGAAGGATTGTTCCAACAAATGCTTAAAGCAAACCATGCATTGACCCATTCAAATAAGGGGAACTTAGATGCGTGATTTACTCCCTTATCTAAAGCTTTATAAAAAACACTGGTTTGGCTTATCGCTTGGTATGCTATTAGCCCTGCTCACATTGCTTGCTTCCTTTGGGCTGCTAACTCTATCGGGCTGGTTCTTATCTGCCGCAGCCGTTGCAGGCCTTACCATTGCGCGAGAAACCTTTAATTATATGCTTCCCGGAGCTTTTGTACGGGGCTTCGCTATGGGCCGTACTGCTGGGCGCTGGGGTGAACGCGTTGTCAGCCACAATGCGACCTTTAAGTTGCTGACTGATTTACGTATTTTCTTCTTCTCTAAACTCGCTCCACTGATCCCGGGTCGCGTATCGAATTTACGTGATGCCGACTTGCTCAATCGATTGGTTGCTGATATCGATGCCATGGATCATGTTTATTTACGGCTTATTAGTCCAATGGTCGTGGGTACTCTCACAATTGCTATATTGACCGCAATTTTATGTTGGTTTGATACTCAGCTAGGTTTAACACTTGGTGCAATCTTGCTTGTACTGCTCATTTTGTGGCCAATTCTGTTTTACAAGTTGGGCAAACGAAACGGAGCCGAACTAACACAGCACAAAGCACAAATGCGCATCAGCACGCTCGACTGGTTGCAAGGTTATAGTGAATTGACCTTATTTGGCGCAGAAAAACGCTATCGCAATGCAATCATTTCTGCTCAAGGCAAGCTACTCAAAAATCAGCATATCAACGCTCATTTTTCTGGCTTGGCACAAGCATTATTAATGTTGGCGAATGGGTGGACCTTAGTCCTTATACTTTGGTTAGCAGCTGATGGTGTCGGTAGCAACCAACCTGATCCGCTTATTGCGCTATTTGCCTTCGCGACAATGGCAACCGTCGAACTCCTTATGCCGATTGCCGGTGCATTTCAGCATTTAGGACAAACCCTTACGTCTGCAAGGCGCTTAAACGAAGTGATCCTCGCTGAACCTGATGTGGTATTTCCTCAACAAGATGTCATGCATGATCAGAACTTCTCGATTCGCTACAACGATATTTCTTTCCATTATCCGGATAATGGACAGCAAGTGGTCAAAAACCTCTCGCTTGAAATTCCAGCGAAGCATCGAGTTGCTATCGTCGGTCAAACTGGCTCAGGTAAATCCACGCTACTGCAACTGTTGACGCGTTATTGGGATGTTCAGCACGGCTCGATAGAGATAGCAGGTCAACCGCTACAGCAATGGAGTGAAAGTCAGCTTCGCCAAGCCATCAGTGTAGTCAGCCAACGGGTTGATATTTTGAATGGCACATTAAGAGACAACCTTTTGATGGCTAAACCGGATGCTGATGATGAAAAGCTCTCTGCTGTTCTGGTTCAAGTCGGGCTTGAAAAGCTGCTTCAAGATCAGGGGTTAGACACTTGGATGGGTGATGGTGGCCGACAGCTTTCTGGTGGTGAAAAGCGCCGCGTCGGAATTGCCCGAGCATTACTCCATAATGCTCCGATTTTGTTACTTGATGAACCGACTGAAGGTTTGGATAAGCAAACTGAGCAACAGATCATGCAATTGTTTGAAGCGCATTTTACAGACAAAACCGTGGTCTTTATTACTCATCGACTGGTTGATTTGGATAAGATGGACAGTATTTGCTTACTGGAGCAAGGTGAAGTGGTTGAGCATGGCTCGCACGAAGATTTGCTGAATAAACAAGGGCGATACTACCAATTAAACCAAACCCTTTAGTTCATACCCCATTTTTAATGGGGTACCATCAACAAAAAAGCAGCCAATTGGCTGCTTTTTTTAATTCTTCTTATCTTATCGCTGTTTATTGCGGCGACCTTGTTCACCAGCGCCTTTCTTCGGCTTACGGCGTGCTGGGTTATTACTTCTACCCGGGTTATTTACACGCTCTTCATGACGTTTAACAGCACGACGGATCTTCTGACTACGTGAACGTTCACGCTGACGAGAAGTATTGGCCTTATTCTGATCAACCAAGGTTTCTTTCTCTGCACGAAGTTCTACTAACTCACGAAGGTAGTTCACTTCTTTCAGATCGAGCTCCATCCATCCGCCACGAGGTAGCTTTTTATCAAGATAAATATCACCGTAACGAACACGTTTCAGACGGCTCACCGTACATTCTTGAGATTCCCAAAGGCGACGAACCTCGCGGTTACGACCTTCGTTGATCACAACGTAGAATGTATGGTTCATGCCCTCACCACCGGCATACACAACATCTTCAAATCGTGCCATGCCATCTTCGAGCTCAACCCCACGAACCACGTTTTTCACTTTCTGTTCGTTAACTTCACCAAATACGCGAACTAGATATTCACGTTCAACTTGGCGACTTGGGTGCATCAGTCGGTTAGCTAGCTCACCGTCAGTGGTAAACAGAAGTAAACCCGAGGTGTTTGCGTCCAGACGACCAACAGAAATCCAACGAGAACCACGGATTTTCGGCAAACGATCAAATACAGTACGACGACCTTCTGGATCATGGCGAGTACAAAGCTCACCTTCCGGCTTGTAGTAAGCTAGAACTCGACAAATCACTTCCTCTTGTGCTTTCACAGAGACGGTGTGACCGTCAATACGCACGATGGCGTTGTCATCTTCCAGTCTCTCTCCGAGCTTCGCAACAATACCATTGACGCTGACTCGGCCAGCTTTAATTAAAGCTTCCAATTCACGACGAGAGCCATGGCCAGCTCGAGCGAGTACTTTCTGTAATTTTTCGTTCATTTAATTACCTATGTGTCGTCTTCTCAGACGTCGATGGAGCATTTATCCGGCATGCGGACAAACAAAAAGTGCGACCCAAAAATCGCGGTCGCACATTATCGCAAAACTTGTTAGATAAATCACCAAATTTTGACTACTCAAATGGCGCTGGCTCTCCGGCACCAATACGGGCAATAACAGGCTCACCATCACTGAAATCGACAACTGTTGTCGGCTGCTCCCCGAGGTAACCACCGTTAAGAATACAGTCAACCGCATGCTCTAGCTTATCGCGGATATCTTCAGGATCTGATTCAGTAATGTCATTACCAGGCAGGATCAATGATGTCGACATCATTGGCTCACCCAAGGCTTCAAGTAGATCCAGTGCAATACGGTTGTCAGGAACACGAATACCGATGGTTTTTCGCTTCGAGTTCATCAGTCGACGTGGAACTTCTTTAGTGCCTTTAAAAATAAAGGTATATGGACCCGGCGTATTGTTTTTCAACAAACGAAAAGCGGCGTTATCGACACGGGCATAGAGCGACAGCTCTGATAAATCACGACACAACAGCGTAAAGTTGTGTTTCTCATCTAATCGGCGAATTTGGCAAATACGTTCAAGTGCCTGTTTATTCTCCAACTGACAGCCCAATGCATACCCTGAATCAGTTGGATAAACGACGACGCCACCGTTACGAATGATTGCTACTGCTTGAGAGATCAAGCGAGCCTGCGGGTTTTCTGGGTGAACGTAAAAAAACTGGCTCATTGTAATTCCTCATTATCGAGTCTCTCGACTCTATACTTGTGGGGATGGTTCCGTTGAACATGGTTCAGGCTCAATTCCCCAATCTTTCCAAACTGGTTCCACACCGGATGGTAACCAGAGGTTTCTTCCCAACTCCATCCAAGGGGATGGGTAATGAAAGTCGCTACCTTGAGAAGCTAATAGTTTGTATTGTATCGCATAATCAGCAAGGTTGCGTCTTTCTTGTTGACCTTGTTGTGGTTGAGCGACTTCCATTGCATCACCACCCGCCTCGACAAAGGCCGTAATTAAACGCTTTATCCATTTGGCGGTTAAATCGTAACGCCCTGGATGTGCCAACACAGCTTGACCACCAGCGGCGTGAATGGCGCTAACCGCATCTGACATTGAGCACCAGTTAGGTGGTACGTAACCCGGATTATTGCGAGTTAAATATTTCTTGAACACTTGTTGCATGGTTTTAGCGTACTGATTATCCACCAACCATTTCGCAAAGTGAGCACGAGTGATCGGTGCTTCTCCAGCTATCAGCTTCACTTCTTCCAATACACCGTCACGGGTCGCTTTGCTCAATCGATGTGCGATGAGCTCTGCCCGCGATTCGCGATGCTGCTTTTGTTGATCAATGAGACGATTCAGCTCTACTGAGTTCGGGTCAATATTTAACCCAACAATGTGTATATCTTTATTTTGCCATACGGTTGAAATCTCGATCCCGTTGATTAGAACCAGTGGCAGTTCTTGTTCGCAAATATAGTGGCGAGCAGGTTCTAACGCATCCACTGTATCGTGATCGGTGATCGCTAATACATTCAGTTTAAAGCTCATCGCGCGCTCGATTAATTCCTGAGGCGATAAACGACCATCGGATGCCGTTGTATGGCTATGTAAATCTATTCTCATATTTTTAGTCTAAAGAGTTGACTTTTAATCTTTGAACCAGTTAACTAGTACGCAATTACAAGGCAATTTGTTAAGGCTCACTATGTTACAAGAATTTAACCAACAGCAGAAAGCAAAAATCACTGCACAATGTGCAGAGATGAGCTGGTGGCGCACTTGGTCAAGTTCCTGGTGGGCTCACGTGTACTTTTAGTTTATCGCTAACTAAACAAAAAAAGACATCACCAAGCCCGCTACTAAAGCGGGCTTTTTTATTTTGTCGTACATATCACATTCAACCGGTTAAACAATCATCAGTTAAGCGCAGTTCCAGATTGGGTGAACGTTTGCTTTATGCGAGTATGTACGGTAGGAAGATTGAAAAGATTAAAAGGAGGTCTTGTGAACAAGGCCATTGAAATCAAAAAGCTAGGAAAGATTGAACTGATCAATACGTCGGTGCCATACAGCCCCGATCCTACTCAGCTTTTTCACTCATTATGTGAAAACAAAACCGACAGCTTGCTGCTTGAATCGGCGGAGATTGATTCTAAACAAAACTTAAAAAGCTTACTGATCGTCGATTCAGCAGTGCGTATTGTTTGTTATGGTCACACCGTTACCATGACTGCACTAACAGAAAATGGTACGCAGTTGCTCACCCATCTTAGCGACAATATTCGTGATGATATTCCACTGCAGTTTGATGGCTCCACCCTCACACTAGAATTCGCGTCACCTTGCGATACGCTCGACGAAGACTCCCGCCTCCGCGAAGCTTCATCATTCGATGCATTAAGGTTGATCCAACATAGCTTCGATCTTACTGGATTACACAAGCATGCGATTTTCCTAGGTGGTCTATTTGCATACGATTTAGTGGCAAATTTTGAACCGCTTGGTGATGCACAAGCCGATAATCAATGTCCGGATTACGTCTTTTACGTTGCAGAAACCTTGTTGGTTGTCGACCATCAAACCCAATCTTGTCAGCTTCAAGCAACCCTATTTACCGATACGTCTCAGAAAAGCACGCTTGAAGCACGCATTGCTGATATTGCTCAGCAATGCGCTAGCCCTGAAGCTCTGCCTGACGCTAAGAAACTGAGCGATGTGCCACTTACAACTAACATCTCTGATCCTGAGTTTTGCAATATCGTCGAGGATTTAAAGCAGTTTGTTGTCAAAGGTGATGTATTTCAGGTTGTACCTTCAAGACGCTTTACACTGCCATGCCCTTCACCATTGTCCGCATACAAAGCACTAAAACAAAGTAACCCAAGCCCTTATATGTTCTATATGCAGGATGAGTTATTTACTTTGTTCGGAGCCTCTCCGGAAAGCGCACTGAAATATGAAACGGATACGAACCAAGTTGAAATTTATCCGATTGCAGGAACCCGTCGTCGTGGGAAGCATCCTAATGGGGAAATTAACTTTGACCTCGATAGCCGCATTGAATTAGAGCTAAGAACCGATAAAAAAGAAAATGCAGAGCACATGATGCTGGTCGATCTTGCCCGTAATGATGTAGCTCGTATTTCAGCAGCGGGTACTCGCCATGTGGCTGATCTACTCAAGGTAGACCGCTACAGCCACGTAATGCACCTAGTGTCACGAGTTGTCGGTCAGTTACGTGACGATTTAGATGCGCTTCACGCTTATCAAGCATGCATGAATATGGGCACGCTCACTGGCGCACCAAAAATTCGCGCAATGCAATTAATTCGAGACGTTGAAGGTGCGCGTCGTGGCAGCTACGGTGGCGCAGTCGGTTACTTAACCGGCGAAGGAACGCTCGACACGTGTATCGTTATACGTTCTGCTTATGTTGAAAATGGCATTGCTCAAGTCCAAGCGGGTGCAGGTGTTGTCTTCGATTCTGAACCGCAAGCTGAAGCAGACGAAACTCGTGGTAAAGCACAAGCGGTTATTTCAGCTATTCAAGCCGCTCATAAGGAGTAATCGACATGGCGAACATTGTATTTATCGATAACTTCGACTCATTTACCTATAACTTGGTCGACCAGTTCCGTGCATTAGGTCACCATGTCACGATTTATCGCAATAGCATTGCCGCAGAAAGCATTGAGACGGCTGTTTCACAACTTGAAAACCCAGTGGTTCTCCTTTCTCCCGGACCTGGTGCTCCATCAGACGCCGGTTCTATGCCAGAAATCATTCAACGCCTAAAAGGCAAAGTGCCTATGATTGGTATTTGCCTTGGGCACCAAGCCATTGTTGAAGCATACGGCGGTAAAGTTGCTGGCGCAGGTGAAATCATTCACGGAAAAGTATCTATGATGGCGCATCAAAGCCATCCTACTTATCAGGGGCTGCCTTCCCCTCTTGCTATCGCTAGATACCATTCACTTGTTGCCACTCAAGTTCCGAGTTCTTTGACTATTACTGCCGAAGTAGACGGCTTGGTGATGTCAGTGGTACAAGAAGAAGACAAAGTCTGTGGTTTTCAATTCCATCCGGAATCTATCATGACGACATACGGAGAGACGTTACTCACGAATGCGATTGATTGGGCACTAGGCAAGAAAGGACAACAATAAGGGACGATATCATGGAACAGATTATTAATAAGCTTTATGACCAACAATCACTGACTCAAGAAGAAAGCCAACAGCTATTTGACGTAATTATTCGTGGTGAGCTTCACCCAATTTTAATGGCGTCTGCACTTACGGCCCTAAAAATTAAAGGGGAAACGCCAGATGAGATTGCTGGTGCAGCGAAAGCACTATTGGCTAACGCAAATCCATTTCCTCGTCCAGACTACGACTTCGCTGACATTGTCGGCACAGGAGGCGATGGTCATAACACCATCAACATTTCGACAACCGCCGCTTTCGTGGCTGCCGCTTGTGGCTTAAAAGTCGCAAAACACGGTAACCGTAGTGTATCCAGTAAATCGGGCTCATCTGATTTACTGGACTCATTCGGTATCAACTTAGCTATGAGCGCAGAAGATACCCGTAGTGCGGTAGATAAACTTGGGGTCGCTTTCCTATTTGCTCCTCAGTATCACGGTGGTGTTCGCCATGCCATGCCAGTTCGTCAAACAATGAAAACTCGCACCATCTTTAATATTTTGGGGCCATTGATTAACCCTGCTCGCCCAAATATCGAGCTAATGGGTGTTTACAGCGAAGAGCTGGTACGCCCAATTGCTGAAACCATGCTTCAAATGGGCATGAAAAGAGCGGCCGTTGTTCATGGTAGCGGGCTAGATGAAGTGGCGATTCACGGCAAAACAACCGTCGCTGAAATAAAAGATGGCCAGATCACCGAATATACCCTAACCCCTGCTGATTTTGGTGTTAACGAGCATCCATTAGATGCAATCAAAGGTGGCGCCCCTGAAGAAAACAAAGCCATCATCACGAATATCCTGACCGGTAAAGGGACTGAAGCCCAACTTGGCGCAGTGGCAGTCAATGTCGCACTTTTAATGCGTCTATTTGGCCACGAAGATTTGAAAGCCAATACAAAGCTAGCGATTGATGCTATGAACTCTGGTAAGGCATATGAGCTGGTGAAACAACTCGCCCAACATGCGTAGTTAGCAACGCTCTACAAACAAGGTAGAAAAATGACTCAGACACAAGATAAATTATCCGACCATGTTTCTGTCAATGAAGCACAGATGGCCGAAGTATTGGCAAAAATTGTTCGCGATAAATACCAATGGGTAGCGCAGCGAAAAACAAGCCAGCCGTTAGACAGTTTTCAACAAACCATTGAGCCTTCTGATCGCGATTTCTATGCTGCGCTCAATACCGGAAAAACCGCATTTATTACTGAGTGTAAAAAAGCATCGCCTTCCAAAGGCCTCATTCGTGCTGACTTCGATTTGGATTACATTGCCTCTGTCTACAATAACCATGCGAACGCAATTTCTGTACTAACCGACGAAAAGTACTTTCAAGGTAGTTTCGATTTTCTGCCTCAGGTTCGCAAGCAAGTAAAGCAGCCCGTTCTATGCAAAGACTTTATGGTCGATACCTATCAGATTTACCTTGCGCGCCATTACTCTGCTGATGCAATTTTACTCATGTTATCGGTACTCAATGATGAAGAGTACCAAGCACTCGCAGAGGTCGCTCACAGCTTGAATATGGGCATTTTGACTGAAGTCAGCAATGAGGAAGAGCTGCACCGCGCTGTCAAATTGAACGCAAAAGTGATTGGTATCAATAACCGTAACTTACGGGATCTCTCAACCGACCTGAATCGCACCAAAGAGCTCGCACCAACCATCCGAGAACTCGCGCCAAACGCAACGATCATTTCGGAGTCTGGTATCTACACACACCAGCAAGTCCGAGATCTCGCTACTTATGCGGATGGATTTTTGATTGGGAGTTCTTTGATGGCAGAAGACAACTTAGAGCTCGCGGTTAGGAAAGTAACCCTCGGTGAAAACAAAGTCTGTGGGCTGACACATCCTGATGATGCGGCTAAAGCTTATCAAGCTGGTGCAGTATTTGGTGGACTTATCTTTGTCGAGCAATCAAAACGTGCCATCGACCTTGAACATGCCCGCTTGGTGATGAGCGGAGCACCATTGAACTTTGTTGGTGTTTTCCAAAACCACGACTTAGATTTCATCTTAACCAGAGTGAACGAGTTGGGATTAAAAGCGGTTCAACTGCACGGAACGGAAGATCAAACTTTTGTAACTACCCTCGCCGCTCAATTGCCTAGCGGAGTGGAAGTTTGGAAAGCTTACGGCGTAACGGATACTGTCCCTGAATTAATCGATGTCGATATTGATCGCCACCTACTCGATACCAAAGTAGGCACTCAAACTGGCGGTACGGGTTTGGTATTTGATTGGTCGCTGATAGCCGACCCATCAAAAGTTATGCTCGCCGGAGGCATCAATCCTTTCAATGCACAAAAAGCATCACAACAAGGTTGCCTAGGACTTGATCTAAACTCTGGCGTAGAGAGCTCGCCCGGGAAAAAAGACAAAGAAAAGCTTGAGCAAACTTTTGCCGCTATCCGCAACTACTAGTTACGAATGATTAAGACAAATTTTTCTGAGATGACATTCATCTCATACTGAAACAAGGAATTAAAAATGGCTAAATTGGATGCCTACTTTGGCGAATACGGTGGTCAATACGTACCACAAATTTTAGTCCCAGCACTAGAGCAACTGGAACAAGCCTTTATTGATGCTCAGGAAGACCCAGACTTTCGCAGCGAATTTATGAGTTTATTGCAAGAATATGCAGGACGCCCAACCGCACTGACATTAACGCGTAACCTCACTAAAGGTACAAAAACCAAACTTTATCTCAAGCGTGAAGACCTGCTTCATGGTGGAGCCCACAAAACAAACCAAGTTCTTGGTCAAGCTCTACTTGCCAAGCGCATGGGCAAAAATGAGATCATCGCTGAAACAGGCGCTGGTCAACATGGCGTTGCAACCGCGCTCGCTTGTGCTCTACTCGGCCTAAAATGCCGCGTATACATGGGAGCAAAAGATGTAGAGCGCCAAAGTCCAAATGTCTTTCGTATGAAACTGATGGGAGCTGAGGTTATACCAGTTCATTCAGGTTCAGCGACCTTAAAAGATGCCTGTAATGAAGCACTACGCGACTGGTCGGCAACTTATGAAGATGCACACTATTTGCTAGGAACAGCAGCTGGTCCTCACCCATTCCCAACCATTGTTCGTGAATTCCAACGAATGATAGGCGAAGAAACAAAAAATCAGATCCTTGCCCGTGAAGGACGTTTACCTGATGCGATCATCGCTTGTGTTGGCGGTGGTTCAAATGCAATCGGTATGTTTGCTGATTTCATAGAAGAAGAAAGTGTCCGCTTAATCGGTGTTGAGCCTGCTGGTAAAGGCATTGATACCGACCAACATGGCGCACCACTGAAACATGGTAAAACTGGTATATTCTTTGGTATGAAAGCACCGTTGATGCAAGATGAAAACGGCCAAGTTGAAGAATCTTATTCAGTATCTGCGGGCTTGGATTTCCCATCGGTTGGGCCACAGCACGCTCATTTGAATGCCATTGGTCGAGCAGAGTATGACAATGTCACGGACGATGAAGCGCTTGATGCTTTTCAAGAGCTCGCTCGCAGCGAAGGTATTATTCCAGCACTTGAATCCTCCCACGCTTTAGCACATGCCCTGCGCATGGCTCGAAATAACCCAGAAAAAGAACAGCTACTCGTCGTCAACCTTTCTGGACGCGGTGATAAAGATATCTTCACTGTACACGCAATCTTAGAAGAAAAAGGAGTGATCTAATGAGCCGTTATGAAAAGATGTTTGAGCGCTTAAATGAAAAAAATCAAGGCGCATTCGTACCGTTCGTAACGGTGGGAGATCCTAACCCTGATCTGTCTCTTCAAATTATGGAAACGTTGGTGGAAGCGGGTGCCGATGCATTAGAGCTTGGCATTCCTTTCTCGGATCCGCTGGCTGATGGGCCAACAATCCAAGGGGCAAATATTCGTGCGCTCGATTCAAATACAACCCCTGATATTTGTTTTGAGCTGATCGGTAAGATCCGCCATAAGTACCCTGACCTGCCGATCGGCTTACTAATGTATGCCAACCTTGTCTACTCACGCGGTATTGAGCACTTTTATGAGCGCTGTGCACAAGCAGGTATCGACTCCGTGCTTATCGCTGACGTACCGACAAATGAAAGCGCTGAATTCGTTGCTGCGGCGCAAAAGTTTGGCATCCACCCTATCTTTATTGCTCCACCAACTGCATCCGATGAGACACTCAAATCGGTTGCAGAGCTTGGAGGAGGCTACACTTACCTACTTTCTCGAGCAGGTGTGACAGGGGCAGAAACTAAAGCCAATATGCCTGTAGGAGATATGCTGGACAAGCTCAATCAATTCAAGGCACCACCATCTTTACTTGGTTTTGGTATATCTGAACCAGCTCAAGTTAAACAAGCGTTGGAATCTGGAGCTGCTGGTGCAATCTCAGGCTCTGCCGTGGTAAGAATCATCGAGAAACACATAGAACAACCTGAAGTCATGTTAAAGCAACTTGCTGGTTTTGTTTCCTCGATGAAATCTGCCACTCAAAAATAACTGAAAAGTTAAATAAAATGTTATGAGATCGATTTCTTAATCAATCTAAGGAATCGATCTTTTTTTTAACAAAAGCTCACCTAATCTCTCTCCGCATCTTTCATTCGCATCATCTGTATTTTTACGAGATAAATAACACAGACAAATAACAAACGTTTTCTTTTGTACATTTTTTTGCCAATCATCAATAAAAATACGAATAGAACGGCATTCCTCATTGTAATGATGTTGCGAAATGTAAAGGATACATGTAAAAAGCAAGACAAGATATTCACCCAAATTAATCCTTGTTTGCGGTGTCAATATCCAGGAATTTAAAATTTATTAGCACAGAGGTTATGGAAGTGTTAAAAGAAAAGAGTTTGCTAAACAATATTGGCGTGCAGGTTGTCATCGCAATGATCGCGGGTACTGCCGTTGGTGCCTTAATGGGTCATAGCGCCACCATTTTTGCTCCCTTGGGCGCAATCTTTATTAATCTAATAAAAATGTTGGTTATTCCTTTAGTCGCCGTTGCATTGATATCTGGTGCTGCTGGCTTAGGTAACAGCCAATCAGCAGGTAAAGTGGGCGTGATCACCCTAGGGTATTTTGGCCTTACCTCCGCTCTGGCAGTTGCACTTGCTCTATTTATGGGTGAAGTGTTTAAACCGGGCATCGGTATCGACTTATCTGGTGTAGAAGGCATGTTTTCTGCCGAGTACGCTTCTAAAGGTGAATTACCTTCTTTCTGGGCAACCATTACAGGTATGATCCCAACCAACGTTTTTCAGTCACTGAATGAAGCAAATATCCTCCAGATCCTTGTATTCTGCATGTTTTTCGGTATTGCGATTTCAAAGCAAGCGAAAGAAAAACGTGAACCAATCATAAACGGCGTAAACTGCATTGTTGATGCCATGGTTTGGATGATCAATAAAGTCATGATCATCGCACCGATTGGTGTATTTGGCTTAATGGCTGAAGCTGTGGGTACCTTTGGTTTTGCCGCTCTCATGGTCGTATTTAAACTATTCATTGTTTATATCGCAGCAATCCTTATTTTTGGCTTTATCGCCTACCCGTTAATGGTGCATCTATTCACTAAGACATCTGCTAAAAAGTTTCTTACGGCAATGAAGAAGCCTCAAGCAGTTGCCTTATCTACCGCATCATCCATGGCGACGCTGCCAGTCACCATGGATACCTGTGAACATGAGCTGGGAGTGAAAAACTCAACGGCATCATTTGTTCTACCTCTTGGTGCAACAATCAACATGTCAGGTAATGCCATCTACTATGGTTTGGTTGCAATTTTCTTCGCACAGCTATTCAACGTTGACTTAGGTATTGGTGCTTATATCGCTATTATCGTGACTTCGACTTTAGGTGCAGTAGGTCAAGCCGGAGTTCCTGGCCCATCATTCCTAGTTGTTGCAGTACTTCTAGCTGCGGGTATCCCAATTGAAGGTCTACCACTTCTATTTGCTCTCGATCGTATCTTCGATATGATTCGTACCGCACTGAACATCACTGGTGATGCGGCTTGTGCCGTAATTGTTGATGCTTTAGTAGAAGAGTCGAAAGAAGAAGCTGGACTAGCAAAACAGCAAGTTTAATAAATAAACGCATAATCTTATTATTTTTAAAAACCACCATTCTCAAGTATGGTGGTTTTTTTATGCATAAGGTTGCGCTATTTCTCAAAAAGTTAGCCGTATAAATCATGTTTTTGTTATTATCGGGAAGAATATACAAAAAACACAATAAAAACGTTGGCTAGCCTATGAAAATCACAAATTTTCTATCTAATTACTTTCTAAATTATCAACAATTAACTAATGAGCAAATTACTGACATTTTTAATTTTATAGTTGAACTAGAAAGAGCAGAATCTATTCACTCTTTGTTATCAACAATTGTTGAAAGCAGAAAAAAAACACTTCTAAGAAATAACCCAAATTTCATTAATGACAATTTAAATAAAATATTCGCTTCCAAAGAATATCAAAACCTAATTATTGAAGACTCATATCTATCACCACAATCTGAGCATCTTTTAATAGAAAAATTTGCCTTGAAATTTTTCGACTCAATTTTAAAGATGTGGGCAAGCTATGAGTTACATAAAGTCAAATCAAGATGTTTAGGCCATTGTGATGAGCGTTGTTCAAT
The DNA here is from genome assembly GCF_050113675.1 of Vibrio sp. TRT 21S02. Classification (NCBI taxonomy): domain Bacteria; kingdom Pseudomonadati; phylum Pseudomonadota; class Gammaproteobacteria; order Vibrionales; family Vibrionaceae; genus Vibrio; species Vibrio sp. TRT 21S02. The sequence goes on along the minus strand of NZ_JBNJOI010000001.1, from coordinate 222,724 downwards.
CAGCCTGAATGAAGATGAGTACACTGGGCAGCTGGTAGAAAATATCAGCACGACGGATCTCCAAGTAAAAACTCCTTACGAACCCGGCGTGTACTCGCTAAAGGACGCTATCTTAGTTTCAAACATTCACTTGTTTGTACTGGAACAAAAGTGGTTCGAGCTTTTAGACACCTTGTCCCTGTCAGCAGAAGGACGTCATTTTGTTCTGCTACGCTTAACTGATAACTATCCCATTCTAGCCTCTAGTGCTCTGGTTCAAGATTGGAGTGAACGTCATTCATGGTTAAGCTTCTCCCCTTTCTTCCAGCATGATGGATGGGAAATGTTGGTCGACAAAGAGCAGTTAGCAGTCGTTAGTCAATCCAAAATTTTTAAGTCAGCCCTTAAAAAATACACATCACTTCGCAGTTTTGACAAAGAATGTTCCAGTCTCATTTGTAATGACGATAAAGCTTGTGAAATACTCAGGCTCTCTACATCAGGCTCAACTAAGCAGCGATTGTTCATCTTGTATTTAGCACAAAAGCAAATCGCATTTGTATTATCAAGAAGTGGGTTCCGGTTGGCGTACACTATCATTGATCACACATGGTTATTATTCTTTTATAGAGCACTGAAACCAGGTAATTATATCGATGTGGCAAGGTATGCAATAAATGAAACCAACTTGTTTACTTACCGAGGGTTTTGGTTTGTAAAAAATGTAGCCAAAAGCTTTGAAAAGCAAAACTTTAAAAGCTACAGCGAGCTTGTTTTTAGGACAAAACAAGAGGCTAGCCCTATCTATGAGTAACCTATCACAAGAGATTATATCAAACCCAGTATTGTCTCTTTTACTGGTAACTGTTCTTATTGTTGCGATGTGGATCGGCCACTTCATCAAGTCGATCAACAAAGCCGGTAGTAAGTTTAGCCAGGGTATTGCTATTCCTTATATTCTCTATTCCATATCTATCATGATCTGGATAGCGAGTAATGCCTATTTCTATTCTCCTCTGTTAGTAAATTATGGAGAGAATACTGCAATAACTGTTGCTATAGTCGCTAATATCAGTTCTTATTCTGCTTTGGTATTTGCTTTTTTAGTTTCTTTAAAATTAACACGACATCTAAACTCTGCCTTTTATAAAAGAGCTAATTTAGCCTTAATTATTCTATTTACTACGTATATTAGTTACACAAATTTAATTCCAGGCCTAACTATTGCTGGGATTGACATTATCGATAAAGGTCGATTTATTTTAGATTTTGGACCCGCTACACCCTATTTTTTCCTTACGGGCCTAACTCTCATCATACTCACATTTCGAAACCTAATTGTTTACTCGAAAAAATCAATATCCATACACCAGGTACGCTCTCTTTATATGATAGTCGGCATCAGTGTGTTTATGTTTTCAACATTGGTAATACATATTATCGTTCCATTTATGTGGAATAATTTTTCATTAGCATGGTTACCTCCAGCATTATCGATAACAGAGATGCTGCTAATGGGATATGCATTAATAACTTCTCGCTTTTATAGTGGTAAGCACATTCTTTATACCAGCTTAAAAACAGTGACAACGTGCGGATTAATCATCATCCCATTATTTATTCTCATCCAGTTGTTCTCGAAGTCTGATCAGATTGGCACAATTGCAATAAGCTGTATTGCAACTGCCATCACTTGGAAATGGGTGTATTCGCGCGTCAAACCGATGGCAAGCAGAGTTGTGTATGGCACAACATCCACCCCACAAGAACAAATTTATGCGCTCGCTGATACATTTCAGAAGTCAACAACTCAGGCAATGCATAAGCTAGCGACAATACTCAATATTAGTGACTATGATCTTCAAACGATTTCCAGCGATCAGGAAGAGCAGCTTTATCGGTCTCAGTTTAGAAAGAAAGGCAATATTTTGGTTTTTGAAGAGCTCCTACTTGGCTCAGAAACTGGTAGTGAAGGGTTAATGCCGGAACATCTAAAGAAAATGCACCACAATAATGTGGCTTTGGTTTTACCCATTTTTGACCACGCAGATCGTCTGTCACACCTATTGCTGGCAAATCGTAAGCGGGATGGAAAACTCTTCTTTAGTGAAGAAATTCAAGCGCTTCAAAGTGTGTTCGTGAAAGCTCAAGGCTACATCAACGCCGATCGTAAAGTCAGACAATCCCAAGCTCTAGCCAATTCTATTGCGCACGAGATGCGCAATCCTTTAGCGCAAGTTCAATTACAATTTGAGATGTTAAGCCACCGTATTGAACGAGGCGATTCTCCGGAATTACTGCTAAGTGAAGTGAGAAAAGGCAACGCTGCTATTTCCAGAGGACGCCAGTTAATCGACATTATTTTACGTGAAGTGAGTGACTCATCATTGGAAAGCGAGCCATCAACGCCAATGTCGATGAAACGTGCGATTGAGCAAGCCGTTGAGCGCTATGCCTTCGAGAACTCCTCTTCTCGGGCAAGGGTCCACCTCAATACTCAACAAGACTTCGTTGCTAGAGTAAACGATACTTTGTTTAATTTTGTCATTTTCAATTTACTTCGCAATGCGCTCTACTATTTTGACTCCTATCCTGACAGTCAAATTGAAATCAGTACTCATAAAAGCAAGTTTGAGAATTACGTCTTGTTTACTGACACAGGACCAGGTATCCCAAATGAATTCCAACATCGTATCTTTGACGACTTCTTTTCTCACAATAAAAGCGGTGGCAGTGGCTTAGGTTTGGGCTATTGCCGCCGTGTTATGCAATCCTTTGGCGGGAAAATTGAGTGTGAGTCTATTGAAGGGGAGAAAACAACGTTTAAGTTAATATTTCCCGCTCAAGATTTACCTCTAAACAAAGAGTTAGTCTCTTCATCGTTTTTCTTCACACCAGAGCCGATACTTTCCGAGCAACTTTTAGATGACCCTGTCGCTCTCAAGGAATCTACGTCCGACATTACTGTGCTCGTCGTTGACGATAAAGAAGTTCAAAGATCGTTAGTCATCTTCTACCTTGATCAGTTAAACGTGAACGTTATACAAGCGAATAACGGTCTGAAAGCGATTGAACAAGTCAAAGCCAATTCCGTTGATTTGGTTTTAATGGATATCCAAATGCCTGTTTTGAATGGCTTTGATGCCAGTCGTGCGATTAAGCAGTTCCGTCCTGATTTGCCAATTGTTGCGCTATCTGGGGAGTCTGGGGAAAGGGAATTAGAACTTATCGATCTGTTAATGGACGACAGGTTGACAAAACCAACGACAAAACAAGCATTAAGCGAGTTATTGAAGCGATACTTTCCAGAAGAAGCCAGCTCGATATCGAACAATGAGATTGCCGTCGCTCACTAATGGCATTGAATATGCTTCACCAGTACAACGATAATTTGAGGCGGCAAAATCTTGACCTTGTCGCTTTCTTTCTCCATAGGAGTACTGGTTATGGAGCTGCACAGACACACCTACTACCATCTCATTCATCATGGTATTAAGAGCTTACTTGTTGATCGAATCGGCCACTTTACCGAAACGGAATATCACCAATACCTTAATCTCATGACCGGAAAATCTTGCTGCTTTTCTATGAGCGATACCGAGCTGCAAATAACTGTAGAGAGCTTAAGAGAAGAAGGTTATCTCGAAGACATCAAGCGTCTTATCCCCCGTCTCGAAGCGGATATGCTGAGACGCTAAATCCAACCTATTTATCTCTGATGGTTTTGTCCTGACAGTTATTTAGATACACTGTCAGGCATTCCATTTATGCTCAATGATGTTAAAAATGAAGCAGCTTATTGATTTTATTCCACTAATTATATTTTTCGCACTCTTTAAATTGTATGACATCTATGTTGCTACTGGCGCTCTAATCGCCGCAACAGCGATACAACTGGTCATTACATATGCGCTATACAAAAAGGTAGAAAAAATGCAATTAATCACGTTTGTGTTGGTTGCAATCTTTGGTGGAATGACCATTTTCTTACATGATGACAACTTCATTAAGTGGAAAGTCACCATCGTATACCTTGTGTTTGCGATAGGTCTGGCAACGAGTCATATCATTGGCAAATCAGCAATCAAAAGCATGTTAGGCAAAGAGATCTCACTTCCCGATACTGTGTGGGCAAAGATCACTTGGGCTTGGGTGACGTTTTTCTCTCTCTGTGCGGTATTAAACATTTATATTGCTTTTAAACTTCCACTCGATGTGTGGGTCAACTTCAAAGTATTTGGCCTACTTGCTGCGACATTTGGATTTACCTTGCTGACCGGCATCTATATCTACAAGCATCTGCCAAAAGACAACCAAGCGGAATAATTAAATCACCACCACATTTGTAAACTAAGTCAATCTCACTGAGCCTAGCATCTCGAGGTTACTTGGGTATAATTGTGACACTTTTTCAGCGACCTCTTTGGTCGCTGTTTTGTTTGTTGTAGATGTTGAAACGAGTCCGAAAATGAATTCACCTAAAGGCCAATTATTACTTAGAACCCTTGCAATGCCCGCTGACACCAACGCCAATGGCGACATATTTGGTGGATGGATCATGTCACAGCTTGATTTAGCTGGTGGTATATTGGCCAAAGAAATTTCCTCTGGCCGCATTGTTACGGTTTCTGTCTCCAGTATTACTTTCAAGAAACCCGTGAAAGTTGGCGATGTGGTTTGTTGTTACGGTGAGTGTACTAAAATTGGTCGTACATCAATGAGCATCGATTTAGAAGTATGGGTAAAACCAGTGAAAGAACACGGAATAGAAGATCGTTTTATGGTCTGTGATGCCACATTTAATTACGTCGCTATTGACTCTGACGGCAAGCCTCGTGCTATTAATTAACCACATAGTACAATGAGTTAAATATGTGAAATAACGGGTCATTCACGACTAATTTCACATTTTGATGATAGTTCGACTTTTAAAAGTGGTTACATTCGGTAGAGTTAGTTTCAATTTCAACTTGTAACCTATACGACTTCAATCAGGTTGCACATTACGAACAAGGATATTGTCATGTGGTACGTCATCTTTTCGCAAGACATCGAAAACTCTCTAGAAAAGCGCATGAGCGTTCGTCCTCAACATCTTGAGCGTCTACAACAATTACAAAACGAAGGTCGATTGCTCACCGCAGGCCCAATGCCAGCAATTGATTCAGAAAACCCTGGAGAAGCTGGATTTACCGGCTCTACTGTTATTGCAGATTTTTCATCGTTAGAAGAGGCTCAAGCTTGGGCTGATGCCGACCCATATGTCGCTGCTGGCGTTTATGAGAAAGTTATTGTAAAACCATTTAAAAAAGTACTCTAATTATGAAAAAAGCGCTGCTCTCTACCTGCTGTATCATTAGCAGTATTCTTCTTCTCGCTGGTTGTTCATCGAACGCCGAGCGACAACGTCACCTTGAGCTACTGGCAAGCAACCGTGCGAACTTGCTCGCAGCGGAACTCCCTTTGGAATCTGGCCCGTTATCGATTATGCGCGCCAACGCCAAGGGAACAACTATCGAAATTATGATGGTTTACAACGATGACGCCCCAAACTCAAAACCTGCACAGCAAGTATTGAGATACAGCATCAACAGCTACTGCACTTCGCCTGATACTAAAACGAACCTTGATGTTGGCCTGAGCTACCGCATTAAAATGCGTAATAACCGAGGGCAGTTGATGGCAGATGAATTTATCTCAGAAGAGACTTGTAGCCAGCTAAAATCGCAATAAGCGTTTGGTCTTGTTCTACATACAAAACGAAAAATGCCGACATAACGTCGGCATTTTCTTTTCGCTTTAATGGATTTACGCTTGCTCTGCAAATTCCTTACGTAGCTTCTTCGCAGCAGAAACCATGTTAGCGAGTGACGCTTCAGTTTCGGCCCAGTTACGTGTTTTTAAGCCACAATCTGGGTTTACCCACAAGCGTTGAGCTGGAATTTTTTCTGCGGCTGTATTGATCAAACCTTCAATCCACTCTTCACTTGGAATATTTGGAGAATGAATATCGTACACACCCGGGCCAATTTCATTTGGATAGTTAAACTCTTCAAACGCTTTTAGCAGTTCCATATTTGAACGAGAAGTTTCAATCGTAATCACATCCGCATCCAACGCCGCAACAGAATCAATGATCTCATTGAACTCGGAGTAACACATGTGAGTGTGGATCTGCGTTTCTGGTTTCGCACTCGCCGCTGATACTTTAAACGCATCAACTGCCCACTCTAGATATGCTTTGTGATCACGCTTTTTCAATGGCAATCCTTCTCGAATGGCAGGTTCATCAATCTGAATGATGTTGATCCCTGCATCTTGCAAATCAGATACCTCATCTCTCAATGCGAGCGCTAGTTGGTCTGCAATCTCCTTACGGCTAATATCTTCACGTGGGAACGTCCAACATAAAATTGTAACAGGACCAGTGAGCATACCTTTCATTTGCTTTGAGGTAAGAGACTGTGCATAAGTAGACCACCCCACTGTAATTGGTTTTTCACGTTCAATGTCAGCCACAACTATTGCAGGCTTCACGCATCGAGACCCATAACTCTGAACCCAACCAAATTTGGTGGTTTGGAATCCTGCCAGATTTTCAGCAAAATATTCCACCATATCATTACGCTCAGCTTCACCATGAACAAGTACGTCAAGATCGAGTGCTTCTTGTCGCTTCACCGCATCCGCGATGTGCCCTTTTAGGGCTGTTTCATATTCCACCTCAGACAGTTGTCCCGTGCGGTATGCGCTGCGCTGTACACGTATTTCACTGGTTTGGGGGAAAGAGCCAATCGTGGTCGTCGGAAACAAAGGTAACCCCAACACTTCACTCTGATGAGCGGCACGTTCCGCGTAAGGTGCCGTACGCTCTGTTAGGGCTTTGGTCAGTTGACTCAATCGGTGTTGAACTTGTGGTTTATTGACATCTGTAGATGTCTTACGCGCTTGGATCGGTGCACTGTAAGTATCACAGGCTAAAATAGCGTCTTGATCGCCTTCTAAAGCTTTCCCTAACAACGCAACTTCAGTGACTTTTTGTTTTGCAAATGCAAACCAACTTCTTACGTTTTCTGAAAGTGCTGGCTCTAGGTCAAGATCCACCGGGCTATGCAGTAATGAGCAAGAGCTTGCTACCCATAAATTGTCCCCTAACTTGTCTTTAAGCGGTTGAAGACGCTCAAGTTGTGCACTCAAATCTGCGCGCCATACGTTTCGCCCATTAACCACACCTGCGGACAATACCCAGCCTTGAGGTAGCTTCTCTACAACATCATCGAGTTGAGACGGAGCTGCGGACAAGTCGATATGTAGACCATCCACATCCAGTTCGACAATTTTATCTAACGTGTCTGACACTGAGTCGAAGTATGTGGTCAACAATACTTTTATATCGCTACGCAGTACTTGATACGCCAGTTTAAATGAATCTTGCCAAGGCTTCTCTAACTCCAGTGATAGAATAGGTTCGTCAATCTGCACCCATTCCACACCCTGTTTGGCAAGTTTGGCAAAAATCGCTTGGTAAGCAGATAGCAGGCGTGGCAGTAGCGTTAGACGATCAAATCCTTCTTCAACTTCTTTACCAAGATATAGATAACTGATTGGTCCCAGAAGAACAGGCTTAACCTTATGTCCCGCTTTGGTGGCTTCATTCACTTCTTCAAAAAGCTGTGGCCAGCTCACCTCAAACGAATCGTCTTTGCTAAACTCAGGCACAATGTAGTGGTAGTTAGTGTTAAACCACTTGGTCATATCGGATGCGGCACTGCCATTACAACCGCAGTTTACTTGAGATTGCCCACGTCCCACTTTAAATAAGGTATCTAGATCAGGGAACCCGTTGCGATGACGCTTTGGCACATGGCCCAGTAACAACGTGGTTGTAAGTACATGATCATACCAAGCAAAATCACCTGCAGTCACAAAGCTCAGTCCAGCGTCAGTTTGAGTTTGCCAGTTCTTATTACGTAATGTTGAACCAACAGCTTTTAGCTCTGCTTGATCAATTTCTCCTCGCCAGTACTTTTCTAGTGCAAACTTCAATTCACGTTTTTCACCAACACGTGGATAACCAAGAATGTGTGTTGTTATAGCCATGTCCCTATTCCTTCTGATTCGTTAATTCTTTCATGTTTGGTCAGACAATTAAGATGTCTGGATGGCTAAAATATCTCGCTAATCACGCACTTGAACAATCTCCAATTATTCAACTTGTTTATTAGAAAAATTCATAATAATGAGTAACGTTATAAAACTATTCATATTAAGCACCATAGATTTGGCCATCTAGATGTTTACAGCTCTATTTAATCCGAGTATTGTTAACAGAATTCATAAAGATGAATGCATAATGAGAGGAACTCATGATCGAGCTGAAACACTTAAGGACCCTGACTTCACTGCGTGACACAGGATCGCTCACGGCGACTGCCACAGCATTGCACTTAACGCAGTCAGCTCTGTCTCATCAGCTAAAGGATCTTGAGGCTAGAATTGGTAACCCATTATTTTTAAGAAAAACTCGACCTGTTCGCTTCACATCTGAAGGCGAGATCTTACTCAGACTGGCAGATGAGATCTTACCTAGATTAGCCAAAGCAGAGAATGAAATAGCAAGCCTCAAAGAGGACGTTAATGGCCGCCTTCACATGGCGATTGAGTGCCATTCTTGCTTTCAATGGCTTATGCCTGCACTCAAAGAATATCAAGTCGCTTGGCCAAGTGTAACATTGGATTTTTCATCAGGTTTTGGCTTTGAACCTTTACCTGCTTTAGTGAGTGGTGAACTGGATCTCGTGATCACTTCTGACATTCAACCACGCTCTGAAGTACACTACGAACCGCTCTTCGATTTTGAAATGCGTTTAATCACAGCGACCACTCACCCATTGGCAGACAAAGAACGCATCGTTCCAGACGATTTAGCCAATGAAACCATGCTGTGCTACCCAGTACAAAAGCAGCGACTTGATGTTGTTAAGCACTTTTTATCTCCGGCGAATGTGGAGCCCGCAAAGTGGAAGCAAGCCGATAACACATTGATGTTGGTTCAAATGGTGTCAGCAGGGTTGGGGGTGGCGGCATTACCCAATTGGGCAATCAGTGAGTTTTCAAGACAAGGTTTAATTACCAGCATTCCGCTTGGTGATGGGCTTTGGCGACGATTATTTGCGGCAACTCGTCATTCTGAGAAAGAGAAACGTTACCTTCAAGCTTTCTTTAATACCGCTCGCCAGCAATGTAAAAGCCACCTTGAAGGGATCAAGATGGCGTAAATTGAATTTGGCTATCTTTCGTATGATTTAAATTGATTCGTGAGCGGGTCATATTGATAGCCAAGTATATCCAATTTGCCCACAACCGTTTCCACATCCATTTCATACATGGAAACTAACTCTTCGAAGCTATCGCATTCTAATCTGAGCTTCTCATTCACAATACCCAGCAAAATGATGCTGTCCAAATTACCAACATTACTTAAATCCATAGCACTGCTCCTCTGCACGCCCACGAACCTACTTTAGAGCTTAGCGTTAGTGGCAGAAAAAAGTAGTGATGCCTGTCTAAAGAAATACTACTTAGAGCGCAAACAAGCCGAAATTAAATACCGAGGCAGATAACATCATTGCCATGGCGACAAATAACTGCAGTTTATGGGCAGCTTTGTGCGTGAATATATGCCAGCACCACACAACAACCGCTGAAATCATTAGGGCTAAACCAATAAGGAGCAAAGGCGTGACTTGTGTCAGTTGCTGAGCGTCAAAACCGTAAGCTTTTAGTAAAATCGTCACGCAAACCAACATCGAACTCACCACTCCAACAACAGGCAAAATACGATGGAATGCTTGAAGTCTTGTTTTCGCGATGATCAGCAACAAATGGGCAAATGAGGCCCCAAGAAGCGGGACAAGAAGGAATAAATAGACAGAAGAAGCAAGACTTAGCTGCTCAGCAACCAAAATGCCAACATACGCTAATGCTAATCCATTTGCTAGATACATCACCCACAACGGCCCTTGTTCTCTGGTTTTCTTGGTTTGAACTTGCGAGTAGAAATACGCTAAAGCAAACACGATCAGGAAAGATTGAATTTTCACCGAAGCGACGGCCAACCATAAAATCGCCAGTGCAGGAAGCACCTTATGAATTCTCCCTCTTTGCCCCGGGCAAATCTCTCCTTTCACTAAAATTAAGGTCAAAAGTAATTGAGCCCCTAATAACATCGGTGGCAAAAGCGTAAGCAGTTGTGGGATCATAAGTTGTCGCGTTCAATGATAAAGTCTGGACGCGGATAATAACAAAACTTAATGAATTAGCCATTAGCAAAATACTCAAACACATCGCGCTTCGTGACGGTTCCTAAATAGTTACCCGCTTCATCTTCCACAACCCAAGGTGGATTGACGCCACTTTTCAGTAAATCCGCAATCTCCGTCACCTTGGTTTGGAAGGAAATCCGGTATAGGTCCGTTCTCATCACCTGATTCAATCGTTTTTGCCAAATAGTCAGATCCTTCGTGGTTTCTAATTTAGTCCCCAGCGTTGGAGAAAGGTGAAAATTCAAGCTTTCACGATCAATTAATCCAACACAAGTATTTCCGTCTAAGATGGGGAGTAACTCGATGTTGAAATTGTTTGAGTCAAACAGTCCTTTTGCTTTCTCTAATGTGTCTTGCGGCTCTAAACATGGAATATGCGTATGTGTAATGCTCAATATCCCCACACCTCTGACACTTGACCGACGCTCAAGAAAATCTTCCAGCTTGTCAAAATACTCCCACGCATGTTCCAGTTCATCTAGCGCTAAAGGTTTCGAGAAAAAATAACCCTGAATATAATCCACCCCTAAACTGCACAGCACTTCGAGTTCGTAACGTGTTTCAACTCCCTCCGCCACGACTTTTACTTCAAGCGTATGGGCAAGTTCGATGATCATTTTCACAATGTAGTATTTATGTGACCCCACTTTTAGATCGATGACAAATTCACGATCAATTTTTAATAAATCGAAATTGCAATCACTTAAGTAGGTAAATGAGCTATAACCCGTACCAAAATCATCAATCGCAACACTCACCCCTTGTTCACGTAAATTGCTAATAAGAGAGGATTGTCGCGATTCACTATCGAAATAAGCACTTTCAGTCAGCTCAATGGTGACCAAATGCGGCGTTTTTGCGTGCTCCCGGATCATCAGTTCTGCACTCTTTAATACTTCTCCCGGTTCCAGTTTCGTATTGAGGGAACGATTGATTGTCAGCCCTAAACCAGCACCAAAACGCTGTTGAATCACCTCTAAATCTTGCAGCGCTTTCTTACCAACACACCAATCAAGATCAGCAATGAGATCTAAATCCTCAGCGATGGTAATGATTTCCTGTGTATTTAACATATTCCCATTGGGCGTTTTAAATCGGCTCAATGCTTCAAACTTCACTATATCCCAATTGTGCACGTCGACAATCGGTTGGTAGAACACCTCCACATTCCCGCTTTTTATGCACTTCACCGTCCACTCTTCTAACTCCTTACGCCGTAAGACTTCTTTATGAATGGCTCCGTGATAAAACGTGATCAAACCTTTCGACTCTGCAGTTTGCTCCAGCATCGCCTGCACTGCATGTGAAACTAAGAGTTTCGGGCTATGCGTATCATGTCCGAGAACGGAAACGCCGACTTTCCCATTTAAAATAGCGCGATGAATGGCTTTTCCAGCGCTTTGGTTAAGTCCACTAAAAAAACGCCGAATCGTCTGATGGATGATCCTAACTTGTGACGGTCCCTGACATTTTTCACACTCTAAAAAAGCAACAAAGTGATTCCCCCCAATATAGCCAACCTGAGTCGCAACCCGATTTCTCGCCAAGTGTTCAGACAATAGAGATTTCATCTCAAATTCATCATCACCAGAAAACTTAGGGATAAATGCCACAACTAAACAGACATTTTCTTCCTGTCCGTCCATCCATCGAGTAGCAACAGATTGAGTAAATTGCTGTTCCGTCGGCAGTTGAGTTAGCAATTCAACACCACCATGTTCCACATCTTGAACACGATATAAATGGTTGGATAAATCGAGAAAATAGCCAATAAAGAACACACGATCTCGCAAATGAAGACGCTGCAGCGTCATTTCCTGAGGAATAATCCGACCATCTGCAGCCTTAATCAGTATGACACCACTCCAAAATCCACTTTCATCAATGTCGAGCCAGATTTTCTGATAAAACTCCTTACTGTGTTTCCCTGAGTTGAGCATAGATAAACTATTGCCAACTAAATCGATATTGCGGTATCCACTGTGTGTTTGAAAGTAGTGATTGGAGAGCATAATACGTTTGTTACTGTCTGCGAGTAGAATGCCGCGATGGGGGTTATCGAAAAGCTGATCAAAGAGGCTACCAAATACCTGACCATTGGAAGGAAACGATAAAAGAGGATATAAGCTACCCGTTATTCTTTTATCAACGCTAGGCGTGTATGAGAACTCCACATAACTGATTTTCCCTTTATCGAGATACAAAGGGCAGCTGAACACGCCTGGCTCTTGGCGCACGTGAGCCGATTCAAACTGTTTGATCAATTCCGATTGATCATCAAAGTTAAGGCAAGATAAAAGAAAATTCTCGGTCATCGATGGCATTGGAGAGGCCAACACCCTGCTGCATAGCTCTCGATCAATTTCCAACCGATGTTCGTCTAAGCACCATTGCCAATCTACATGAGGCAATGCATGAAACTCTTGCTCAGATAACGGTTGTTCCATCAAACGCTTCATAATACGAATCCAAATTCAATGAAGAAGACTTATCTTCTATAACATTAGGTCAGATCCGGCAGTTCTAGCAGATTTTTACTACTGGTTAGGTCAATCGTCACATTCGTTTTTTGTCGTTAGTTGCATCAAGTAACGAATCACTTCGGCTTGCTCAATTAAACCAACAAACTCATCTCTTTCGTTACACACCACCCAAGGGAAAGGGTGTGCATCCACCAATAAGCCTAGCTCGTTCAGAGGGGTATCCATATTCAATTGAGAGAAATGGGTGTCCATAACCGTATTGATTGGACGATGCCAAATATTTGCCTCTTTAAGGGTTTCTAGATCGGTTCCCATTGAAGGGGTTAGATGTAAGTTCAGCCGAGCTTGGGATACTACACCGACACATTGCTTATCGATGATCACAGGTAAATAACCAACTGGATTATTTTGCATCTGTTCATTGACAAGTGAGATAGGGTCACCGGGGTCTAAATGGCTTACGTTTTCTGCAATCAAAGCAACTATCGACTCTTCTTTCCCTTGTGAGCTTGATTGGTGAAGTTGTTCCGCCAAACGTTGTTGGTATTCACGAGCCTGCGCGATATCCTCCAGAGCCAGAGGCTTGGAAAAAAGATAGCCCTGCATATAGTCAATGCCCAACGACTTCAGTATTTTAAGCTCGGCCATCGTTTCAACACCTTCCGCGACAACTTTTACATTGAGCTGATGAGAAAGTGCAGTGATCATTTTTACAATGTTGTATTTAGTTTCACCAGCATTGATATTAGATACAAACTCTCGGTCAATTTTCAAAAAATCAAAATGGCAATCACTGAGATACGTAAAAGAAGAATATCCCGTTCCAAAGTCATCGATTGCCACTGTCGAACCAAGCTCCCTAAGAGCTTGCCACGCATTACTTTGACTGGATTCACTGTCAAAATAGGCACTTTCTGTGATCTCAATAGTAATTTGAGTCGGATCTGCCGCATGCTCACTGATGAGTTCCACCGTATCTTGGAGGACTCTTTGTGGCTCCATATGCGTATTGAGAGAGCGATTGATAGTTAGACTCACGTTATCGCCAAGTACTTGCTGTAGTGCAGGGAGATCTTTCATCGCTATTTCCGCAACGGCACGATCCAGTTCTGCGATAAGTTCCAGATCTTCTGCCACTTCAATTAACTCTTGAGTACTGGCAGGTTCACCATCAATGTTGGGGAAGCGACATAAGGCTTCCAGCTTGGCAATTCTCCAGCTGTTGGTATCTATGATTGGTTGATAGTGCACGTTCAGCGCTCGCCCTTGAATTACATGGCTTACGTGCTCTTCAAGGCTCTTGCGCCGTACAATCCGATGGTGAATTTCACTGTGATAAAAGCTGATATGACTATCTTGCCCGGAATGGTTTTCAAGCATGGCTTGCAGTGCGTGAGTAACACACTTGGTCGCGTTCTCTGCATCCTGCCCTAATACTGAAATACCGATTCGACCGTTAAGAACATCACCATGGACCTTGGCTCCAGCATCCTGCTTCAACTCACTAAAAAACTGTCGAATACCTTGCTGTAAACATCTTACGTCGCTGTTTTTGTTCTGCTTACATTCAATACATACAGCAAACACACCATTTGCCAGGTACCCAGCAAAAGACAATGATTGAGCTCGTGACAAAGCATTTGATAATACTTGCTTCCGCTCATACATTTGTTGCTCATCAAACTCAGGGCGAAACGCAATCACGACTTTTAATCCCTTGTGAGACTCAGATAGACTGAGTTCATGTAACAAAGTGAGAAACATACTCTTCGTTGGCAACTGAGTTAGCAGCTCTACTCCCCCATCCTCTTTATCTTCCAGCCGATAGAGGTGTTCAGACAGATCTACAGTCAAACCGACGTAATAAGTTCTGTCTCCACGTAACTTCATTTTTTGAATGGTAAGCTCTTGAGGAATCACTTCCCCATTTGCATACTGGCTGAGAATTGCACCTGACCAATGTCCTTTCGTATGAATACTTTGCCACATCTCTCTGTAGTACTCTTTAGAGTGCTTATTCGCATTGAATATGTTGGATTTCAAACCAATGAGTTCACTACGTAGGAAGCCAGATTGACGCTCAAAATAACGGTTACACGCTAAGATCCGGGTTTGGGAGTCGGTTACTAAAATACCGTGGTGCTGATTTTCAAAAATAGCATGAAAGAGGTTAGATAAATCATCTTGTGCAGGTAAGTTTAGTAGTGGCCTAAAATAACCTTGCAACGTATTGGCGTCTGCTTTCTCAATATACACCTCAACATACACTAAATGCCCTTTGGTTGGCATGAGACAACAACCCGTGTATTGCGCTTCGCCACTACGTAGCACCTTTTTCACGGCATCTTTTATTTCCAATCGTTGCTCACGAGTCATTAACGATAAAATGTCATCGATAGAATCCACAACAATACCGGCCTCGTGCAAGAGTTGGTTGGCCGTTTGATCAAGGCTAAAATCACCTTGTTGTAGATCCCATTGCCATTCAACCAATGGATACAGCGGATGATACTGACTCCCTTCGTTATATTCATCCATATAAGACCTCTTTGTACTCATATTGCTCACGATTCGTCGTGACCTAACCTCTTTATATGATTATAGTTTCTTAGATAATTCAATATCGTGACTTACTACTTAAGTTTAGTTAAACCTTATTTATACGAAGGTCATATATCCCTAGATAAGCAGCCATTGAGTCGCTATAATTCGCGCTCCCTGGAACTGAGAGCAAAATATGTACAGTGAAATTACGCCCATTCATGAGCATAAGAAATATTGGGCAGAGTGCTTTGGCACCACACCTTTTCTTCCAACCAGCCGCAAGGAAATGGATGCCCTAGGATGGGATAGCTGTGACATCATCATTGTGACGGGTGACGCTTATGTGGATCACCCTAGTTTTGGTATGGCGATCATCGGTCGCTTACTCGAAGCTCAAGGGTTTCGCGTTGGTATCATCGCTCAACCTAAATGGGATAATAAAGATGCCTTTATGGCATTGGGCAAGCCAAATTTATTCTTTGGCATCACAGCAGGTAACATGGACTCCATGATCAACCGCTACACCGCCGATAAAAAATTACGCCATGACGATGCCTACACGCCAAATAATGAAGGGGGTAAACGCCCTGATCGCGCCACTCTAGTTTATTCTCAACGCTGCCGTGAAGCCTATAAAGGTATTCCAATTGTTCTCGGTGGTATTGAAGCCAGCCTGCGCCGTTTAGCCCATTATGATTACTGGTCCGATAAAGTGCGTCGTTCAGTCCTTTTTGACGCGAAAGCCGATATTTTGCTTTTTGGTAATGCCGAACGCGCGCTCGTTGAAGTGGCTCACCGTCTAGCTGAGGGAGAAGAAATCAGTAGCTTGACGAACATTCGTGG
Source organism: Vibrio sp. TRT 21S02 (assembly GCF_050113675.1). Taxonomy (NCBI): domain Bacteria; kingdom Pseudomonadati; phylum Pseudomonadota; class Gammaproteobacteria; order Vibrionales; family Vibrionaceae; genus Vibrio; species Vibrio sp. TRT 21S02. Next base: position 206,550 of record NZ_JBNJOI010000001.1, on the reverse strand, counting down.
GACAGCGATTAATCTTCCAGCAGAGCCGGAAAACTACACCATTATAGACTCTTCCCGTATCGAAAAGCCGCGCAAAGAAGCCTTTATTCCGCCAAATCCTTATGCGGTAGAGGAACAATGCGATACCAAAGCTAAAACGGAAGCACCACAAGCGCAAGCGATCACGATTCGGCCCTCTCGCCACGATGCAGCGACAACCGCCGTCCGTTTACCTCATTTTGAAAAGCTCAATAACGATCGTATTCTCTACGCACATGCTAGCCGTATCATGCATTTGGAAACCAACCCATATTCCGGCCGTGCACTGATCCAGAAACACGGTGATCGAGAGCTATGGGTGAACCAAGCCCCAATTCCATTGACAACCGAAGAGATGGATTATGTGTTTGGCTTGCCGTATGCGCGTGTACCTCACCCAATGTATGGCAAAGCAAAGATCCCTGCTTATGACATGATCAAAACATCGGTAAATATCATGCGTGGTTGTTTTGGTGGCTGCTCTTTCTGTTCAATTACAGAACATGAAGGCCGGATCATTCAAAACCGATCTCAGGACTCAATTCTGAATGAGTTGGAAGAGATCCGTGACAAAGTCCCTGGATTTACAGGCACTATTTCTGATCTTGGTGGCCCAACCGCAAACATGTACCGACTTGGATGCAGCGATCCAAAGGCAGAAGCTAACTGCCGTCGCCCTTCTTGTGTTTTTCCGGGAATTTGTAACAAGCTAAATACTGACCACAAACACACCATCGACCTCTATCGCGCGGCTCGTCAGGTAAAAGGGGTGAAAAAGGTCATGATTGCCTCTGGCGTACGTTATGACTTGGCAATCGAGTCTCCAGAATACGTGAAAGAGCTGGTCACTCACCATGTCGGCGGCTACTTAAAAATTGCCCCAGAACATACTGAGAAGGCGCCTCTGGATCTCATGATGAAGCCGGGCATGGGCACGTATGATCGCTTCAAAGAAATGTTTGAAAAATACAGCGCTGAAGCGGGCAAAAAACAATACCTTATCCCGTATTTCATTTCAGCTCATCCAGGTGCGGAAGATGAAGACATGCTTAATTTGGCGCTGTGGTTGAAAAAGAACAATTTTGAGTGCGATCAGGTACAAAACTTCTACCCATCACCAATGTGTAATGCCACCTCAATGTATTACTCAGAGACCAACCCTCTTAAACGAGTCAAATATAAACAACGCGAGGTCGTTCCAGTTGCAAAAGGTGAGCGTCAAAGACGTCTACACAAAGCACTGCTACGCTACCATGATCCAGCAAACTGGCCACTGATTCGAGAAGCGTTGATTAACATGGGTAAAAAGCACCTTATCGGCGACAAACCCGGCTGTTTAGTCCCAGCAGAAGATTTAACCACCTTGACACCTGCACAACGTAGAAAGTCTGGGCGTCATGGTGCAAACCGCTTTGCAACAAAACATACTAAGAACCAGCCAGGGTTTGAAAAAATGAACGGCTCAGGGCGCGGTAAATCTAACCAACAAGGAAATCGCAAGCCTGCTGGCAAGCCACATGGCAATAACCAGAATTCAAACCAAGCGAATAAAGGTAAAAAGCCAAATACGATAGGAAGCAGTCAAGCTTCGAAACCGAATGGCAACCGAAAACCCAAACGCCGTTAACTTAATCTAACCTGAAAATAAAATCACAGCTTAGGCTGTGATTTTTTTTAACACTAGAAATCGTTAGTAACAATGTTGTAGATAAACATTTTGCAGTTCAATTAATTCCGCACAATAATCATTAAGATGAATGATAAATCAAATGGAACTTAAGTATGAACATCAGATTGTCTCACATGCTCTATATGGGCTTCTCCATCATCATTATCACGACCTTAACACTAGCGTTAATTGCATGGTCTTTAGTCAACCACTCCGCTGCTATTTCACAAGAAGTTGAATCTGATGATGTACCCGGCGTACTGGCTTATTTAAACGTTATGGATGAAATTGGAGACTTACAAACCAACGCACTAGAGTATCTAAATGGTGAAGCTGACGAATACAGCAGTTTTAAAGAAAACACAAAAGAATTTAAGCACTATTACTCCATTTTACGCCCTTTAGAATCTGCAAAGACCGCTGACATTCAGAAAATGGATAAAATCCAATCACTTGCCAATCAATATATTGAGCAACTCGAACGAGAAGTCTTTGCCAAATACGACCCTAAACAAGAACAAATGGCCATCAATAAGATTGCTCAAATCACTAAAAATGTTGGCCAACCATTAGAGCAACTGTTAGACGAATTGAAAGATGGTGAATTTGCTGACGCTTACAAAACCACGGATCTCAATGAGTCGCTCAATGATGATTTACCCGGTGTTCGCTATTACCTAGAAATGGTGGATGAAGCGGGAGATATGATTTCATCATTAAACACATACATTATGGGGGATCCTAACGCCCGCAATGGCTTTAACAATGACGCAGCTTCATTTGGGGAATATCTGGAAAAAATCAAGCCACTAGAGCAAAAGCCATCTGAAATCAAAGATATAGAAAGAATTGAACAGTATTACTTTGAAATCATTAAAACCGCGCAAGAAGTCTTTGATGGCTATGATCCTTCAACAAAAAGTGCTGCTATTAAACTTGTCGACGAACTGGAACATTCCATTATCACTCCGTTAGAAAAGATTCTTGATCAATCCGCTCAAGAAGAGCGTGACGACTCGATCAGTGCACTACGTGCTGTCAATGCGAATATGGACAACATTATCTTTTGGCTCAGCACTAATGTAGTCCTAGTTCTGCTTGTCGGCGGCATCGTCGCATGGCAACTGTCTTCCATGATCAAAAAACGGGTTGAAACCATTGCTGAACGCGCACAATCAATTGCTGATGGTGACTTGTCAGCCTCTCCGATTAATGAAACCAACAAAGATGAATTGGGTGACCTTGCTCGGGCAATCGACAAAATGCAAGAGTCGTTGAAGAACGTCATCACTAACATTACGCAAGTCGCCTCTGAAGTGGCCAACAATACTGGTCAGGTAGATGAAACCAGCCAGCGAGTCGCCACCGGTATTCAGGAACAAGCTGACAAAGCCACCATGATTGCCAGTGCCGTGGAAGAAATGGAGGTGACCGTTAATCAAGTTGCCGAGCAAAGCACAGAAGCTGCCCAAAATGCACGTATTGCCGGAGAAGAAGCGACCAATGGTGGCACATTGATGCAGGAAACCGTCGATGGAATGAATCGCATCTCTGCTGTCGTCAATGAAACAGCGGAAACCGTTGACAGTTTAGGCCGACGCGGAGAAGAAATCGGTAACGTGATCAAAGTGATCAACGATATTGCTGAACAAACGAATTTATTGGCGCTCAATGCCGCCATTGAAGCGGCACGCGCCGGTGATTTAGGACGTGGTTTTGCAGTCGTTGCCGACGAAGTTCGTGGACTGGCGGAAAGAACATCAAAAGCGACAGAAGAAGTAGGCGGACTCATCACCTCCATTCAACAAGAAACACGACAGGCTGTTGAACGCATGAGTGAAGGAACTACCTTGGTCGCAGAAGGAGTCAGTTTGTCCAATTCTGCCGGCGACGCACTGGTTCAGATTGTCGCTAGAGCTCAAGATGTCAACACCATGATTGATATGATTGCGACCGCTGGTTCTCAGCAAGCAACCGCTACGACGGAAATGTCGCGTGACATAAACTCGATAAGCCAGATAGCAGACGCCTCTGTCCGCACAACACAAGAAGGCTCCCATGCAGTGAAACAGCTGTACCAGAAAGTGGAAGAGCTTGAGCAGTTGGTTGTGCGCTTTAAGTTATAAACAAATCAACCATGACAGGCAGGGTATAAATACTCTGTCTGTCGCACCATTTCCAAGCATTATTGACGGCTAGAGACATACGCCATGTACTGCTCCGCAGTGAGTGGTTTACTGAAATAGAAGCCTTGAATAGAATCGACGCATTTTGCTCGGGCATAAACCAATTGTTCTAATGTTTCAACACCTTCCGCAACCACTGGTTTATTCATGTTCGCAGCCAAAGAGGCAATGGAGTTGAATACCGTTTGCAATCGATCGTCATCCACGACATTGGTTACAAAAGCCCGATCTATTTTAATTTCATCAAAACTCAAACGACATAAGTAGCTTAAACTCGAAAAACCCGTTCCAAAGTCATCAATAGAAACTTTAAAGCCTCTCAATTGCAGTTTCTTTAGCACTTGGTTTACGTAATTGAAATTATCGATCAACGCCGATTCCGTAAGTTCAAGTTTAATTTGTTCAGTACACAAACCATTCGTCTCAATACTCGACGTAATTTTCTCAACAAAATCTACATCAAGGATTTCCACCACACTGATATTTAAAGCAAAAAGCAGCGATGATGTATCACGGCCCTGCTCTTCTAATTCTCTGACCAGTCGACCTAGTTGCTGAATGTTGAATAACGTCAATATACCGATATCACCAAGCTTTTCTGCAATAGGAATAAACTCTACCGGAGAAACAAGCTGACCATTTAACCACCAGCGGATCAAACATTCTGCACCAGATACCGATTCATTGTTTGCGTCATGAATCGGCTGAAAAAGTGTTTCAAAGCTGCCATCTAAAACAGGTTGAGCAATCGCAGCTCTAAACTCGGTTTCCAACGTATTTTGATGTTCAATTTGCCTTGCTAGATCTTCACGAAATTCAGCCAACCTAACTCGATCAGCTAAAACGTCCATGATTGCCATTTCTGCTTTATTTAAACTATGCGCATGATCATCACCTTCTTTTTCTATGTAATAGCCTAAGGCCACATTGCTGAAGAATTGACGAGCATTAAAATGAAATGGCTCATTCAACATTGCATAAAACGCTTCCACATCAAAAGGGGTATTCGGTGGAATAAACACATTAAAGCTATCTGTTGAATGTTTACTGCATACGGCGCTTTCCATCTCACTCATCACACGAGAGAGGATCTCCATAAACACCAAATTAGCAACAGCGGTTCCCCATATTTCATTGATCCGTTGGTAGTTACAAATACGGACACAGCAAACGGTACCATGAACAGGCTCTTTACCAATTTGGGATAAAAAAGCTTCTCGGTATAACAGCCCCGTATGTGGGTCTTGGGTCGAAAGTTGACGATTAAGTCGACGCGTTGCCACTAACTCGCTTCGATCTTTGAGGTGAAGTAAAAATTTTCCTTTATAGCGAATAACAAATAGAGCGACCCACTGAATATTTTTGTCTGGGTAGCTGATCCCAACTTCCGTATTCAGCTCGAAATCCTGAGCACATGCATCTTCTAGGAACGTATTAAGAGAAAATGGCTCAAAAAACTCATTAACATACGTCAGCCCATTTTGTTTTAGGTTCTGCCCTTTCGCTACGCGAAACAGCTCCATGGCCTGAGGCGATAATTCAACCATATTCATCTGATGATCAACAATCAAATACGCAATGTGCATTGCTTCAATTTGATCACTTAAGTTCTTCATGTTTTACCCAAACCCTTTGTACCTGAAATGGCAAAATATCCAATGAACAGCTGAACTTAACGCCTCCCTTATCTATGGCTTCTTTTGGCATGCCATAAACAAGGCTGCTGTCTTCGTCTTGTGCAAATGTCACCGCACCCGCTTGATGCAGCTCTAAACACCCCTGCGCGCCGTCATCACCCATGCCAGTCAGCACCACTCCAATTGCGCTTTGCCCCGCACATTGAGCGGCTGAGCGAAACAACACATCCACCGACGGTTTATGTCTTGAAACCAGTGGCCCATCTTTTAATTCTAGGAAGTATTGACCATTTAAACAGTTCAGTACGGTATGTATTCCACCTGGAGCAATGTAAGCGTTACCTCTTTGCAGTTGTATATTGTTGTGTGCCTCACTAACCTTTAACGCTACCGATTGGTCTAACCGCTGTGCAAAAGCTGTCGTAAATTTTTCAGGCATATGCTGAACAATCACGATGGGAGGAGTGTTGCTATCAGTGTTTTTTAAAAAGCGTTCAACCGCTTCTGTTCCTCCAGTAGAGGCTCCAATAACGATGACCACTTCAGCATTATGGTTTGTAGGTGAATCTTGTTTTTGAATGACCACATCCGCACTTAATCTCTGACGAAAGCTTTGCTCCGAAAGAAATTTAAGTGCTTTTACCTTGGTTGCCGCGGCCTGCTTCAGGGCCCTTAAAATTTGCTTCACCTCCGCAGAATAAAGGAACTCATTGAGCTGACTCTGTGGCTTATTAATCACCTCTACAGCCCCAGAAGACAAAGCTTCAAGGCTGAGTGTTGGGTTGTCTTCGGTTTTTGCCGAACAAATCACAACAGGTGTAGGCTTCGTCGACATGATCTGCTTAAGAAAAGCAATGCCATCCATTTTTGGCATCGCAATATCCAGCAAGATCACATCCGGCCAATGCTTCTCCATTTTTTTGATTGCAATCAGAGGATCCGGAGCAACGCCTAATAGTTCTAACCCTGCTTCTTTATCGATGATCTCCCCCAACACTTGGCGAATGACCGCAGAATCATCAACAATAAAAACCTCAACGTTTTTCATAAGCGCTCCCTTCGATAGATACAGTTTTCAACCTGAACCATCTTGGAGTGCTTACGCAGAACATTTTCACTGTGACCTAAGAACAGTAGCCCCTTCACAGCAAGGCTCTCTATGACATTATCAACAATTTTTTTCTGACGTTCAGAATCAAAGTAGATCAGAACATTTCGCAGAAAAATCACGTCGTATTGTTGTGGTTGTGGAGAGGCCAATAAGTTATGTTGGCTAAAGTGACAAAAGCGGCGAAGACACTGTGCAATCGTAAAATGCCCTTCATTCTCCCCAATACCTTTCAGACAATAACGTTTACGATAAAACGGGGGAATTTTTTCAGCGAGTGAGAGTGGATATTGGCACTGCCTTGCGTTCTCAACAACATTGGCTGACACATCCGTCCCTAGTAATGACCAGTTGCTGTTTCCATACGAATCATCCAAAACCATCGCTAAACTGTACGCCTCTTCTCCAGAGGAACATGCAGCACTCCATGCTTTCAATGGAGCACGAAAAGGCAGGCTTTCAAGCCACCATTTTAGTTTTTCAAACTGCATTGGCTCACGAAAAAATGAAGTTTCATGTGTCGTCAGTCTATCGATGAAAAACTGCAACTCGCTATCGCAGTTACCTCGCCCAAGCAGCTGTAAATATTGTTCAACGCTTTGGTAACCAAGTTGATTGATCCGCATCCCCAATCGATGCTCCACCATCGCGCGTTTATGCTCACCAAGTAGGATACCCGTATGGTTTTCAAGCAATGCTCTCACATGATCAAACTGCTCTCTCCCAAGCATAATTAGGCTTCCCAAGCCGCAAGCATCCGCACTTGATGATGCAGCATCTGACTATTAATATCTTGGCTGCTTAACAACGCAGACATATCGAGAATGGGAACCGAACTCTCCTCTAGTGCTAATATTTTCCATACAAAGTCAGTAGGCACTGCCAAACCAAATTGCGGTTTAGTCATCAACCTTTGCGAATCAACCGATTTAATGGATCGCACCCGACTCACCACTAATCCGAGAGTCATCGAGTCATCACTTTTTTGGTTTGGTGTTTCGTACAGAACAATGCAGCTATAACGGTCATATCTCTCTGGCGGAGTCAGTGTCAATCGACTAGCAGCGTCAATGACAGGAACGACACTCCCCCTGACATTAATAACGCCTCGAATCACCAAGGGGCACATTGGCACTCGTGTGATTTCACTATACTCAATCACCTCCTTTACTGTCTCAATTGGTAAAGCGACTACCTCTTGCGCCACTTCTACAAACAGTAGATCCAATGCATCATTGTTGCTCTCTTCCGTTTCATCCATGGCGTTACCTTACTCAGAAACTAAAGACTTATTGTTCATCCATCGCCACATCTCATCAGACAATAGCTTGTCACTGTCTAAGATTGTGAGCATTCGATTTTGCAGCTTGGCGACCGCATTTATCATCGGCGATTCTAATCGACCTTTGAGTTGAGGGACGGATTCTAGGTGGTCAAGATTGATATCAAATACTTGCTTTACCACATCCACTTTATAGCCAATGGCACCATGTCCATGATTTTCAGTGATAATGACGCAAGTCTTGTTGCCGATGGGCTCAGAGCGTTGTTCTAGGCAGTGCGCAATGTCAAATACCACCACTAAGTTGCCTCGTAGGTTCATCACACCCAATACCTGAGAGGGTGCACCGGATACTGATTCAACTGCTGGGTATTCCATAATTTCACGAATATGCGCAATAGGTAGGGCAAAACTCTTCTCCCCCAATTGGAACTCTAGGTACTTTTCGGTTCCTTGTGCCATGGCCATACCCTCCATCATGCCTTAATCATCAAAAGGCACGTAACCTTTCTCTGGTTTAGAGCTGGGAACATGTTCTGGCTCGACTCTTCTTGGTCGCTGCCTCATCACCGCCGTATTTGCCACCAGCTTGAAAAAGCTAACGGTATTTTTAATTTCATTCGTTTGTTCTTGTACCATCAACGCCGTTGACGCCAACTCTTCAGAAGCAGAAGCATTTTGCTGTGCTATCTCATCTAATTGAGAAACCGTGCGGTTAATTTCAGCAACACTGGTACTTTGTTCGGTAGAAGCGGCGGTGATCTCTTGAACTAGATCAGCCGTTTTCTGAATGTTCGGAACCATGCGATTAAGCATATTTCCGGCATGTTGAGCAACTTTGACGCTATTATCAGCCAAGCTGCTAATTTCCTGCGCTGCAACCTGACTTCGCTCGGCCAACTTACGAACTTCATCTGCCACCACAGCAAACCCTTTACCATGCTCTCCCGCACGAGCCGCCTCAATCGCAGCATTCAAGGCCAACAAATTAGTCTTGTAAGCAATGTCTTCAATAATGCCAATTTTCTCAGCAATGGCAGTCATGGCATCAACTGTGTCATTTACGGCCTCCCCCCCTTCATTCGCCTCAGAACTTGATTGGGTTGCGATTTCATTGGTCACACGTGAATTGTCAGTATTCATTGAAATAGAAGAGCTCATTTGATCAAGTGATGCACTGGTCTCTTCGACACTTGATGCGAGTTGGCTTGACGTTGAGCTAAGCATTTGCGACGTTGATGTCACTTCATTCGTACTATGAGAGATCGCCTCTACTGAGCCCTGAATGTCCAATAAAATGTTTTGTAGCTTGTCGAGAAAACCATTAAAGCTCTTGGCGGTTTCACCTATTTCATCCGTCCCAAAATCTGGGATGCGGCGAGTTAAGTCCCCTTCTCCTGAGCGTAGATCTTCTGCCGCCTCAGACAAGGCTTTAATTGGCAAGACGATGCCTTTAATAAGAAATAGAGCCGTAATGAACGCCAGAACAACCGCAACACCCAACAAGCCCCACACGAGAGAGATACTTTCTCGTGCCGCTAAGACCAGCTCATCCAATGAACCTGTACTTTGCGCATTCGCTGTAGAGCTAATTTGGTCTAGAAGCTTTTCCAGTTTGCTAAAGACTTCATGCTCCAGTTTGTCTATCTCCAGCGCTGCCACAATTTTGTCACGTGGACGATATGTTGCGAAAATATCCTTCCCTCCATTGTAGAGTGCCAAATACATTCGCTCGACTTCGCTAAGGCTTTTAATTTCTTCCGGTTTTCTTTCCAGTGGTTTTATTTCAGCAAGAAACTCAGCAAAATTGCGCGAATCTTTTTCAAAAGCATTAACCGCACCAATCTCCCCTCTCATGTAGGCATTTAAGGCGGACATCATGTCCCCCTCTTCATCTATCAGTTCTAGGTAGTAACGCACACCGGGTAAGTCATCATTCAGCACTTCAGCAAAATCACCAGAACGCCCAGCATCCGCTACTTCTTCTTCCTTCAAGGTATTGAGCAGCGTTTCCAATGGATCCGCGTAATCGCGGATCAGCACATTGTACTTTTCAACAGCTTGGCTTTCTAAGCTGGGATCAAAGCGTTTAAACACTAAGCTTTGTATGTCTTCATAATAGCGAGTTGAAAGATTTTCAATCTGTCGGACTAATACCGGATCAATCGATTTGAGCTGCTTTAACTGTTCAAAAAAGGTCACAAATTCGGTGTAATTGGCAAGAAAGTCGGCTTCTTCTTCGGCTTCCCCGGTGATGAATTCCAATACGTTCGAATTCATGTCACCCAGCTCATCGAGCATACTTAATGACAAAATTACCTTTGGAATTTCTTCGTAACCAACCGTTATCGCGTAACTTTCTATAGTGCGATTTTTGACCTGTACAGAAACAGCAATCACAAACAAAAGCACTCCCATGGTGCACATCGCGAGTATGATTTTGTTTTTGATCGATAACTTAGCAATCATGACTATTCTCCTTTGCCCGCCTCTTGCTGGCCAAAGCGTTCCAATGCTTGAGTATCGGCATGGTTGAGTGCGGTCTGGATAAGGGAAAAAACATCCAGAATGATCGCAACCTCACCACTTCCCAGTATGGTGGCCCCACTCACGCCTTTTAACCCGTCAAATAGAGAGCCCAATGGCTTAACTACCGTTTGGTATTCGCCACTCAACCTATCCACCACTAAACCTGCTTTTAATGAGCCAAACTGCACGACAATGAACGCTTCCTGTTCAACCGTGCTGTGTGACTTCACACCAAACCATTCGGCAAGACGCAAATACGGCAAAGCATCTTGTCGTAAAGTTACAAAGCGCTTATCTCCATTTGCATCTGCAACCTCATTAAATTCCAGACACTCAACCACGTTATCCAAAGGGATCACGTAATCGCTGTCAGCCACCTTAAACATGAACCCATCAATGATCGATAATGTCATCGGGAGTCGAATCGAAAATTTGCTCCCTTTGCCGTATTCACTGTCCAGCTCTACACTGCCATTCAGCAGTTCGATGTTGCGCTTTACGACATCCATCCCAACACCACGACCAGATAAGTCGGTTACTTCTCCCCGAGTAGAAAAGCCGGGCTTAAAAAGCAGCTGACGTATGTCAGAACCACTCAGCTGTTTATTCGGCTCAATCAATCCACGCTCCTTGGCAAGGCGGTGTATCCGCTCTTCATCAATCCCCCGTCCATCATCGGAAACTTCGATGACAATCGAACCTGAATCATGATACGCATTAAGGCGTAATGATCCGGCGGCTGGCTTACCACAATCGATGCGCTCTTCTCGTGATTCGATACCATGATCGATTGCGTTGCGGACCAAATGTGTTAGTGGATCATTGAGCTTCTCAATAAACGTTTTATCTAGTTCCGTTTCCGCGCCACTCACCAGCAAATCCACATCTTTACCCAGTTCATTGGCTGTATCTCGCACAATTCGTTTGAAACGATTAAAGGTATCACCAATTTGCACCATTCTCAGTTGCAGTGAACTGTCGCGAATGCTTTCGACCAAGCGTTCAAGCTGTGCCATTGCTTCAATCAAAGGTTCATTCCCGGTTTGATGAGCAAGGAGGTTGGTTCGCGCGCCAGTGATCACCATTTCACCCACTAAGTCGATCAATTGGTCTAATTTGTCAGCTTCGACTCGAAGTGTTTTCATTTTCTTCAGTGCAGGATTGTGACTTTTCACTTCGCCATCATGAGAAAAAGGTGATGGTGTTTTTTCAGCTGTTTGCTGCTGCTTTTTACTGCTTTCGGGAGGAATAATAAGTAACGTGGATTCGGGGGCGATAAACTCAAAGGCATCTAAGATAATTTGGTCAGACAGCTCTCCTGAGCATTGAATTTCAAACCCGATGTAACATAATTCAGGATCAAAATTTTCCCCGACATCGATCAGCTTCTGTTCAGAAACATCAATTTGCTTGAGCTCTGCTAATGTCGATAGATAATGGATAAAAGAGATAGGGTCTAAGCCTTGCTGAAAAACATCCGCATTTGGGCGAAATGAAATATGCCAATCGCCGTCATGCACCGTGTTTGGGTCAACAATACTGCTTAATGACGATTCAATACTCGGAAGAACGTGCTCAAAATCTTGAAACATCTGTTCTGCGCCAACAGGTACAGAGCAACGCCCATAGGACTCAACCTCTTCGACCATTTGTCTCAAGGCATCATTACTGCGCAACATCAAAGCCATCAACTCAGATGAAAACGAAATGTCTTCACGACGCAATAAATCAAGTAAGCATTCAAACTGGTGTGCAAAACGAACCAATTCATCCAATCCAAAAAGCCCAGCACTGCCTTTGATGGTATGTATACAACGAAATAACACATCAACGGACTCGACTTTAATGCTGCTTGCGCCTTCATAAGCCAACAAGAGTTGCTCAACATCGTTAATCAACTCTGTTGATTCTGAAACAAACGTCGTTAAGGCTCTTTGCAGCTCAGGGGTCATTGAGGTTTACACTCCAAAATCGCGGGACATTGAAGTAACTCGCCATACTTTATGATCTGTTCGCTAGGTTTAATAATGGGCGTTGCCATACCTTGACGTTCCGCATATCGAATGAACCAAATAAGCAATTGATAGCCAGCACTATCTAATACTTCGACAAGCGCACCATCCAATACCAACGCATCGCCTTCGCTGAGTATCCCTTTAATTTGCTGATGAACATCACCCACCTCATAAATCGTGAGTTCTTCTGGCAGTTGATATATTTGCTGCATCTCGCTTCCTTGTTAGATTGAGAGGATCTTCGATACCGCCTCTAACATTTTATCGGGCTTAAACGGCTTCACCATCCACGCCTTCGCCCCTGCCTTTCGGCTTTCTTCCATTAAATATTCCTGAGTTTCTGTCGTGAGCATAATGATGGGAGTAAATTTATAACGTTCCATGTTCTTAACATGTTTGACGAACTCAATACCGTTCATGTTCGGCATGTTCACATCACTGATGATCAGATGGATTTTTCTACCGTCTAGCTTTTCTATTCCCTCTACACCATCTTTCGCTTCTATGATCTGATATCCTGCGCCTGTTAATGCAATATTCACGACCTGTCTGAGGGATTCCGAATCATCAACAATCAAAATGCTTTTTCTCATGTGTCCCCCTAATGGAAAAATGTCACGTTACCTTCGTCACTCGGATCGGTGTGCTCTTCGGTATTGGTTCGACTTTTTATACACTCCAGCGCAGTAAGTAACTCCTCTTCATTCCAATGCCCACCCGAATGATCAAACTGAGTAATGGATTGCTGACACAATGCAATTGCTTCAATCACTCCAGCTTGTTTTTGCTGTAATCGGTCACTAAATTGCATCAAAACAGCCAACTCCTGATTAATCTGCTCAATCTGCGCTGTCAGTTTGACCACATGGTGTTTATCGACATCTGGCCCTTGAAGCTCAGTACGAAGTTCATTCGACGACTGTTGTAAGGCAACGAGCAAATGTGTGATTTGGTGAAACCCGGACTCAGTGTAATTGGTCGCAGACTCTAGTTGACGGTGGAAAAAGGGAAGGATTTTGTGGTGAAGTGAGTCCAGAACCCCAAGTCGACGCTCTGAATGCTTGTGGTGTAAGCGAAGAAAAGCTGTCGGCAATAAAGCACTAAATATTCCAGTATAAAAACTAAGAGCTAGCTCTTTGGTGAAAAAAAAACTCACTAGAGCGATGCCGAAAGCCATTAAGAGATAGTAAGTAACTGCTCGCACCAGACCAATCCAATTAATTACAACATAGTAATTAGACTAGTCCAAAATAATGAGAACAAATAACTTTCAGCGAAGTTTACTGTTTACTCACGGTGCTCTTCGTCTCTTTTATTAAATAAAAAAATAGCCGCCAATCAATGGCGGCTACTCACACATACTGATTAATTGACCATGATTACGAATTACGTAATGCTTCGATTCGCTTATCAAGTGGTGGGTGAGTCATCATTAACTCAGACAGTGAAGCTTTACCGTTAATACCAAACGCCATCATCGAACCTTCAAGTTGAGATTCATGACTCATCTTCAATCTCTCTAGCGCCGCGATCATCTTATGTTTACCAACAAGTTGCGCCGCGCCTGCATCCGCATGAAACTCACGATGGCGACTGTACCATTTGGTAATAAAGCTTGCCAAAATGCCGAAAACAAGTTCCAGAACCATTGATACACCAAAGTAAACCAGCATATTGCTGCCACCTTCGCCGTCGTCAGAATCTCGCGAAGCCACAATATTAGCAATAAAGCGAGATAGGAAAATCACAAAGGTATTCACAACGCCTTGCATCAGGGTCATCGTTACCATATCACCATTAGAGATATGGCTAACTTCATGCGCTAATACGGCTTCAGCCTCATCTCGAGTCATATTATGTAAAAGGCCCGTCGACACCGCGACGAGTGAGTCATCACGCTTTGCGCCGGTTGCAAATGCATTAATGTCTGCGGAATCATAGATTGCAACCGTTGGCATACCAATGCCCGCCTTTTGTGATTGCTCGCGCACCGTTTCCAATAACCAGTGCTCTGTCTCATTGCGTGGGCTTTCAATCACCATACCGCCAACGGAGCGAAGCGCCATGCTCTTCGACATCATCAACGAAATAATTGCTCCACCAAAACCAAACACTGCAGCAAACACTAACAAGCCAGACAAACTACCCGGCTGCATACCCGTTACGGCATAAACGATATTTAAAACAACGCTCAGAACCAACATAACCGCAAGGTTCGTTGCGATAAATAACATTACTCGCTTCATTTAACTTTCTCCGAAACAGCAAGCTTCTTTTATAAGCTGTTGAGCTAATAGATACCTAGTAGCAACAGCGATTTGTTATACATAGATATAGTCTAATCCTTTTGAAAACAAGGTTAAGAATGAAATTGAAACATTTGATGTCTGTATCAGAATGCGATACTAAAACTGGTTCAGTTCTACAAAGTGAGAAAGCGGCTTAGACTTTGGTCGTATTGTAGCCTGTTTAAAACCTGCTAAATTCATTATCAGAACATAATCCACCATGTAGAGAAAGGAAATCACCATGGTTGAAACTAACAACTATCAAATGGCTATTGATTTACTGTGCTGTCACCTTGGGATAACAGAAGAGGAAGCAAAAAAGCAACTCGGCTTATCGTCTGACTCCCCGGTTCAACAACAGATTTCAGATTTTCAGCAGGCTTATGCGGGTATGGCTGCTGAAAAATAAACAGGTCATCAATTAAAAAGGCTGCCATATGGCAGCCTTTTTGTTATTGGTTACAGAGCAAGTGGCTCTAGGTCGATATACTTAGAAAGTTCTTTCCGCTTTACGCTCGGCACATATGGGATTTCACCAATTTTAGGTGCATCAATCTTTTGTTCTAACATCTCAATAATGTCAGCGTAATGCTCTGTTCCTGGGTTAACACGATTCGCCACCCATCCAACTAGATTCAAACCATCCGCTTTGATCGCATCAACCGTTAACATTGCGTGGCTCAAACAACCTAATTTGATACCAACCACTAAAACAACCGGCAACTGTTCTTGTTTAACCCAAGTAGACAAGCAATCTTGATCAGAAACTGGAACACGCCACCCACCAGCACCTTCTACAAGTACAACTTGAGCATTTTCTTTATGTTGCTGCAGTTTGCGGCTTAAGACATCGTAACAAATTTCGATATTTTCATGCTTTGCGGCAATATGGGGAGAAGCAGGGAGCTCCAAAGCATATGGATTGATGTCATCGTAATCACATTCGATCGTTGCCGCTTTTTGTAAATGAAGGGCATCGGAATTTCGAAAGCCAGATTCAGTTTTTTCACTTCCAGCAGCCACTGGCTTATAGCCAATTGTTTTCAGCCCTTTTGCTGCCATCGCGTGAAGAATCGCTTTTGAAGCGACCGTTTTTCCAACATCGGTATCCGTACCTGCAATGAAAAATGCATCAATCATAGATGTATAACCCCTAAACAAACCTGATAAGTTGCGGGTAGAAGACCCTGATGGTTTTTAAACACCTGATATTCTTCTTCAACTTGAATGAGTGCTCGTCGGCTTGTTAAACCATGAGAGCGTCCACTTACGTGATTCGCACCAATGCCTTTGAGATCACGCATAAGAGAAAATGAAGACTCATACCAAACGGTGATTTCCGGCAAGTCTAGATGATGGTTATGGCAATCAGCTTGCGCTAACGCAATTTTTACCTGATTGATCGAGATAAAATCATTCACGTGTTGATATGAGTCAATTTTACCCCACGCCTTTTTTAGCTCATGCAGCGAGCCATCTAGTAAAGTGGTGAAGAAAGCTTCACCTCCAGAACGTAGAACACGCTTCATTTCCTTAAGTGGTACTGATAGGTCCTCACACCACTGTAACGCAAGGCTTGAGAAGACATAATCTACGCTGTTGCTTTGCAACGGGATAGATTCTGCATCACCAACGTGATAGTGGATGTCATGGTCTCCACAACGTTGCCGGCTCTGCTGCAACATTTCTTGAGACAAATCCATACAAATCACTTCAGCCCCACGCAACTTAAGTTGCTGTGAAAAGTAACCTGTACCGCAACCTAAATCGAGAACTCGTTTACCCAATAGATCCTTTGGCATTTTATCGAGTAACTTATGCCCTACCTCTCTCTGAAAAGCCGCGTGCTGATCATAGGTTATCGAAGCCTTACCAAACGCCTCTGCAATCGCGCGCTTTTGATCGCCTGCATTAGTTAAATCAAAACATGCAAATTCTGTCATCCGGACACCTCTAATACCTCAGTGAGAGCCTGAACAAGAGAAGCAACTTGTTCGTTACTGTGATTAGCCGTTAATGTAATGCGCAACCGTGCAGAGCCTGTAGCAACGGTAGGAGGCCGAATGGCGGTTAACCAGTGACCCGCTTTTTTGACATTTTCAGCGATATTTAATGTCTTCTCTGACTGGCCAATCAAAAAAGGATTGATTGGTGTAATTGTGTCGACAAAGCCGTCCAAACTAGAAGCTGAAGCTCTGTATACGTCTTTCAACTCAGCAAGTTTTTCTCGTCGCCATTCTTGCTGCCTGATCATACCAATAGCATGGGTTAGCGCATAAGCTTGTGACGGAGGCATCGCGGTAGAATAAACATAGTGACGTGCAAACTGAGATATGTATTCCCCTACGGGTTTACTCGTCAATATTGCAGCTCCTGATAATCCAAACGCTTTGCCGAAGGTCACCACCAAAATATCTGGTTTGATATTACAGTGACTTGCAGTACCACGGCCTTCTTCACCAAGTACACCAATGCCATGCGCATCATCTACAACCAACCACGCATTGTTGCTTTGGGTGATCCTTTGGATCTCTTGTAAAGGAGAAAGATCGCCATCCATGCTAAACACACCTTCGGTGACAACTAACTGATTGATTTCAGGTGTAAGAAGCTGAGAAAGATGCTCATCATCATTATGACGAAAACGCTTCATTTTGGCAGGAGACAACAGACCCGCTTCCATCAAAGAGGAGTGGTTGAGTTTGTCCTGTATCAGCACATCCTCTTTATCTAACAGGGAAAAAAGCAGTGCTTGATTTGCTGAAAACCCCGAACTAAAAAGCGTACTATGTTCAAAGCCAAGCCAGTCACACAGTGCTGCATTCAGATTAGCGTGAGCACGTGAGTACCCAGTAACCATAGGGGAAGCTGCACTACCACAGCCATATTTGGAAATGCCTTCTTGCCAAGCCTTCGCTAATTCACTGTCAGTTGCTAACCCCAGATAGTCGTTACTAGAGAAATTAGTGTAACGCTGCCCTGATAAAGTTAGAGCAACCCCATTTCCCTCTTCAAGTAACCACTCTTTCCTAGTTAACCCTTCGTCACGTCGCTTAGTTAACGCTTGCGCTATTCGATGTTCAAACGCTGGCATCGTAAAACAAATCGCCTTTACTTGGTCTAGCCGCAACACGCTCTACAACACGATCCAGCAATTCATTTTCTTCAACTTCATCAGGTTTTTGAGAGATTTCCTGACTATTTATACCAAGCTTGGCAAAAAGCAGCATATCTTTATCTTCAGATGGATTCGGTGTCGTTAACAATTTACATCCATAGAAAACAGAGTTTGCGCCAGCCATGAAGCACAGTGCTTGCATCTGCTCATTCATATTTTCACGGCCAGCCGATAAACGAACGGCTGATTGAGGCATCATAATACGAGCAATGGCAATTAAACGGATAAAATCAAAAGGCTCTACGTCATCAACTTCTTCTAATGGTGTCCCTTTCACTTTCACCAACATATTAATCGGCACACTTTCAGGGTGAGTCGGTAAATTGGCAAGCTCCATCAGCAGGCCTGCTCGATCATTTGCACTCTCACCCATACCAATGATGCCACCAGAACAGATTTTCATCCCCGCGTCGCGAACATGCGATAAGGTATCTAAACGATCCTGATAAGTTCTGGTGGTGATAATATTTCCATAAAACTCTGGTGAGGTATCAAGGTTATGGTTGTAATAATCGAGACCGGCATCTGCAAGCTTTGTCGCTTGATCGGGTGTTAACATACCAAGGGTCATGCACGTTTCTAAACCCATTCCCTTCACCCCTTTGATCATTTCCGTTAAATGAGGCATATCGCGCTCTTTTGGATTCTTCCATGCAGCTCCCATACAAAAACGCGTTGAACCCGCATTTTTAGCTTTTTGCGCCGCATCAAGAACACGCTCGACTTCCATCAAACGTTCTTTTTCTATATCGGTAGTATAACGAGCACTTTGTGGACAGTACTTACAATCTTCTGGACACGCACCAGTCTTAATAGATAACAGCGTGCTGACTTGAACATGGTTAGTTTGCTGATATTGACGATGGATGGTTTGAGCCTCAAAAAGTAAATCCATAAAAGGCTTTTCCATCAAAGAGCGGACTTCCTCTAGTGTCCAGTTATGACGTACTTCCACTTGCTTTCCTTTGTTATTAATTAGTTTAGTTGCTTGGCTAGTCTATCGTCTCCAGTTAAACTGTCAACACAACAAAAAAACAACAGTTTACAAATGATTATTTTTTAATCTGGTGATTTATGGATTTACAATTCGATCAAAAGCATATCTGGCATCCTTACACATCCACCATTAACCCTCTCCCTTGTTACCCCATTGTTGCGGCGAATGATGTCTACCTTGAGCTGGAAAGTGGTGAACAGCTTATCGATGGGATGTCATCTTGGTGGTCTGCAATCCATGGCTACAACCATCCACAGTTAAACCAAGCCGCCCATAACCAAATAGACAAGATGTCGCATGTAATGTTTGGCGGTATTACGCATGAACCTGCAATAACACTGTGTAAAAGCCTGCTCTCGCTCGCTCCTAATAATCTAGAACACGTGTTTCTTGCTGATTCTGGCTCTGTCGCGGTCGAAGTGAGCTTAAAAATGGCCCTGCAATATTGGCATTCTCGCGGAGAAGCTCGTTCTAAGTTTTTAACTCTCAGAGATGGGTACCATGGCGACACTTTTGCAGCGATGTCCGTGACAGATCCTGATAACTCTATGCACTCACTCTATAAAGGCTTCTTACCGGAACATATTTTTACTCGTTCGCCAAAGACAGGCTTCTGGGATGAGTGGGATGCTGCTGATTTAGATGACTTCAAATCTAAAGTCGAAGCACACCATCACGAGATTGCGGCGGTAATATTGGAACCTATCGTCCAAGGCGCAGGAGGAATGCGTATTTATCACCCAGAGTTTCTTAAGGGGATAAGAAAACTTTGTGATGAATATGGGCTACTTTTGATTCTGGACGAAATTGCAACTGGCTTTGGCCGCACTGGAAAAATGTTTGCTTGTGAGCATGCGGATATTCAACCTGATATCTTATGCGTGGGGAAAGCCTTAACTGGCGGCTATATGACCTTATCTGCCACTCTTACCAGTAAGCACATCGCTGACACAGTTTGTGGGGGAGAAGCAGGCTGCTTTATGCATGGACCCACCTTTATGGGTAACCCATTAGCATGTGCAGTTGCCAGTGCCAGTATGGCACTTCTTCAAGAAGGAAACTGGAAAAAACAAACTGAGTCGATTGAAACCACCTTTGCTCAGACACTTCCTCTTCTTCGCAAACACGCTTTAGTAAAAGACGTCAGGTGGTTAGGCGCAATCGGTGTTGTTGAAACCCATCAACCAGTAAACATGGAGACAATCCAAGCATTATTTGTTGAACAAGGTGTTTGGATAAGACCTTTCGGCCGACTGATTTATATGATGCCACCCTTTATTAGTTCACAAGAACAAGTCCTCAAACTAGTAAAGGCAATAGAGCATGCTTTAGAAACACCAGACTGTTTTAGATAACGAAAAAGGGTTGGCCCATAGCCAACCCTTTTACCATTATTCTTGGTCAATGATCCAGCGACGAAATTCTTTACGCTCTTCTGGTGTCGCTTTTACGTACCATGCTTTTAGTTGTTCTAGATTCACCATTTCAGATTTTACAGTTTTAGTGATTGAAGTTGTTACTTTCGGTTCTGCTTTTGGTAAATCGGCTATCTGTGCTTTTGTAGCTATCGCAGTTGAAGCACCAAATGTGATCCCTCTAGCTGCATTATGCTTAGCTACTCGCTCTGACATATCAAAAAATGGCATGAAACCTCCAGTTTGGTCTAAAGCTTCTTGGGTATAAGCAACAGACTTACCAGTCACTGTTTCTATCTTCCACTGAGGGTTGTTCTTAAATGCTTGGGCCGCTTGATCGTAGGTATACATTTTAGGAGGGGTAATAACAATATCGGTATCAGGTGCATCGAAGCTTACAACATAGGGGCTCGAATCAAAAACTCTGTCCTTACCTGAGCCTTTTAACTTTTTGTTGTAGTTTAAAATAACCTGAATTTTACCAGGCTCAATTTTATTTATATCACGATGCTCCTCTACCTCAGCACCACCAATATACAACAGGTTCACACCATTTTTTGGCTCTAAAGAAGCAGCATGTAAACTGCCTGAAATTAATAACAATAATGTCGCAAACTGAGCTTTCATATATCCCTCTACGCTAACTAGAAAAAAAAACCACCCTCGAGAGGGTGGTCATTATATTATGAGAAATTTAAGCTCTTAGAAAGATGCTTTAATACCAACACCGAAGCCAGTCTCGCTTTCTTCTTTATCGTTGCCACCAACTTCTGCGTAAACAGTTGTGTTAGGAGCTAGGCTGTAACCAGTGTTAACAAACCAGTCAGTGTGATCTTCTTTATCAAAAGAGTAGTCTGTTGTGCTCACGCCACCAGCAAAAGTTACTTTGTCTAACGTGTAGTCTGCAGCGAAAGCAAAAGTATCTGCATCTTGATCTGCTGCACCAGCTACTTCAAGATCTGCACGGTAGTATCCAACTTCTAGGTTAAGGTTTTCGATGCCACCGTAAGAAGCTTGTAGAGCAGAAATAGACTGTTTAGCATCGTAATTTACAACTTCATTAACTACACCTGAAACAACAATAGGCTGACCTGTTTCTTGGTCAACAGCACCAAAAAGAACGTCAGTTTCTTTTGTACCAACACCGCTCAGGTCTGCAATACCATAGAATACAGAGATGTCTAGGTCTGCAACACGGACACCTGCTTTCAAGTCAATTAAGCTACCATCTTTACCTAGTCCATTTCCACCATTTCGGTCTTGCATATACGCTAGACCAACGTAGTAATCGCCTTTGTCTAGGTCATAACGGATAACTTCGTCACCAGAGAAATCAGCTGTCTCAACATGAGACTGGACACCAAACAAGAAGTCAGAACCAATACCTGCATCATCAAGTTGAGTTGCAGTTTTACCAACTTTTAGAGTACCTAAATCAGTTGAGATGAAAGAAACATAAGCATCACCGCCTGAGCCGTCTTTAGTTGCTAGGTCGTTTAGTTCCCAGTAACCGCCAATAGAGAAGCTATCGTTAACTGCATAACGGATGTCAAAGTTTAGATCTGAATCGTCAATCTCTTGCTTAAATTCAGAACCTTTGTCAGTGCTCTGCACGTAACGAACTTCAATGTCGCCACCCATGTTAACAGTCGCACCATCTTGGTTGTATAGTTCAACTGCTTGCGCAGAACCTGCTGCTAGTACAGCTAAAGCTACTAGAGTCTTTTTCATAATAATCCACTGCCTTTTCTTAAATTGGGAAATCCTTGCCCGATTCCCTTTTAGTATTTTCGGTGATGACTCTTGCTCTTTAATGGCTTGATGTCATCGCCGCTAAATTCGGAATTAAGATTGCAAAAGATTATTCGGTCTGTCAAATATTCTAAAAAACAAAACTAAAAAAACATAAAGCAATTACAAATCAATGAGTTACATTGTTAAATCAATTTTATTCGACTAACTTCTAAGCACACAACAGTCAATATTCATAAATAAAACAAAATATCATTTTAGAATAAAAAACCACAACATAGCTTGCATAACACCTTAGACAGCATAATAAACTAGCCGAATATTTTATTTAGAGGGTTATATTTTTTACATTTAGAATTAATTGTAAGTTTATGATGGTTCAGTTTTTTTTTGTGAACGAGATCTAGATTTATCGTAAAAGGATTCCATTTCGTGAACTAAGTACTGTTTAGAGATCTGTGCTAGTATCAGCCCCCTTAGGAAAAGGGCGCTGTATGCTGACAAAAAACATTCAAGAATCCATTCGCAAAAGCTATCAAAACTTACAAGATCAACTAGAAAATTTTATTCCTCGTAGAGCTCAAAATTACTTAGTTGCAGAGATCGCTAAAACCTTATGTGGCTCATACCATAAATCGACTCGTATGATTGTTGCAGAAGCCGGAACAGGAATTGGTAAGTCCCTTTCTTACTTAATGGCAACCATTCCAGTTGCCGTATTGAATAATCGCAAGGTGGTTATCTCAACGGCAACGGTTGCGTTACAAGAGCAACTAATTAACAAAGATCTGCCACTCTATCGCCGCATCACTGAACATAATTTCTCCTTCATTCTTGCTAAAGGCCGCCAACGTTATTGTTGTGCAGAAAAACTCGCTTCTGCATCCGGAGTTGATGGTGGTCAGCTTGCTATGTTTGAAAGTAAACCGAAAAAAGCGGATATCGAACTCTTAGAAACGATGTACCGAAGCCTTTCACAAGGTAAATGGGATGGCGACCGAGATTCTTGGCCAAAACCAATTAAAGATGAAATTTGGCAACTTATTGTGAGTGATAAACATAGCTGTAATAACAGTTTACCTGCACACAGAGGATGTCCGTTTCAAAAGGCACGTTCAGAACTGGACAAAAACGATGTCATTATCGCCAATCATAGTCTCGTAATGGCCGATGCCGATCTCGGCGGTGGCGTGATTCTGCCAGAGCCAGAAAATACGATTTATGTCTTCGATGAGGCCCACCACTTACCTCATGTTGCGCGGGATCATTCATCCGCTTCAGCAAGCCTTAAGGGAGCAGCAAGTTGGTTAGAACGTCTAAATCAATCAGTCACTAAATTTGCAAATTTAGCAGATGAAAAAAGAGTGGCGCGTTTTCGAAATGAGCTTCAAGATTCAATTCAGCTTTTGATCCCTTCTTTGAGCCAATTAGCGAGTCGGTTTGATGCCGCATTATTTGAAGAGGGGGTATATCGGTTTGAGCATGGTGAACTCCCGGCTTGGCTAGAAGAAGAATCTAAATCACTTAAATCCCCCTCGCAAAAAGCGGCTCAAGCAGTCGCTAAAATTGCCGACCTAATTTCAGAACGGATAAAAGATGGGGAAGTTTCAAACCGAATAGCAGAGCCCGCTTTAGCTGAATTAGGGTTTTATACCCAGCGCTTAGATAATTTAGCGCAAGTGTGGACATTGATGGCAGAGCCTAAGCGAGAAAAAGGCGCACCGTTGGCGCGCTGGTTATCGATTCATCCAGATCGAGAAGGCGACTTTATTGTCAATGTATCCCCCCTCGAAGTGGGCTGGCAGTTGGACCAACAGATCTGGAGCCGCTGCGTTGGCGCAGTATTGACCTCAGCGACAATGAGAGCTCTCAACTCATTTAGCTTTTTCTGTCGTCAAGCCGGGATAAGTGAGAGAGAAGAAGACGGCGTTCGTTTTCTTGCACTCTCTTCGCCTTTTGATTATCAAACACAAGCTGAGTTAATCATCCCCAAAATGCCGGTAGAACCACAAGCGTCTGAATTTACTGAATGCCTTATCGAGAAACTTCCGGAAATCATTGAAGCTAACAAGGCCAATTTGGTGCTGTTCGCTTCTTATTGGCAAATGAACCAAGTATCGGAAGCGCTCTCAACATTATTCGTTAAAAAAGGCTGGGCATTGCAAATCCAAGGGAAAGAATCTCGGTATGAAATACTAAAAAAACATAAAATGCTGATCGATAAAGGTAAGACAAGCATCCTATTTGGAACAGGTAGCTTCTCAGAGGGGTTAGACTTACCCGGTGAACAGTTAGAAAATTTGATTATCACTAAAATTCCATTTGCGGTACCTACCTCACCCGTCGAACAAGCTCATGCAGAATACATCGAACATAAAGGCGGAAACCCTTTTATGCAGATCACTGTACCAGAAGCGAGCAAAAAGCTGATCCAATCGGTAGGAAGACTACTGCGTAAGGAACGAGATTCTGGTACAGTTTACATCCTTGACCGTCGTATCGTAACGAAACGATATGGAAAGTCACTTTTAGACTCATTACCCCCTTTTAAACGCACAATTGAATATTAGTTATCTATCGATTTGATAGCATAAGAACAAAGAAGAAACTGACTATATGGAACTTTTAGAGCCAAGCATGTTGTTAGTGTTGGCGCTTGTTGCGTTTATCGCAGGCTTTATTGATGCAGTCGCGGGTGGCGGCGGGATGCTGACCGTCCCTGCTCTCCTTTCTATTGGGCTGCCACCCCATATCGCACTGGGAACAAATAAAGTGGCGGCAAGCTTTGCTTCTTCAACAGCCGCTTACACCTACTATAAAAAACGGTTATTCAAACCTCGTTGCTGGGGACGAGCGTTTGTTTGTACGTTAATTGGTGCGACTCTGGGCACCTTGTTTGTCGATGCGATTAGCACACAGTGGCTGGAAAAGATCTTGCCTTTGGTTATCTTAGCGGCCGCGATTTACACCATATGGCATAAGACCCCGAATGCAAACCAAGACGTAATGCCTAAACCTTGCCCCACATTGAACAAAAAGCAATACGCTCAAGGGCTCATTTTAGGCTTTTACGACGGAGTGGCTGGCCCTGGTACCGGTGCTTTCTGGACCGTAAGCTCAATGGCTCTATACCGCCTGAATATCTTATTGGCATCAGGGCTGGCGAAAGCCATGAATTTTACCAGTAACTTTACTTCCTTAATTACGTTTGCTGTACTGGGCCATATTGATTGGGTACTCGGTTTAACGATGGGACTGTGTTTAATGGCCGGTGCTTACGTGGGTGCACATTCAGCGATCCGTTTTGGTGCTCGTTTTATTCGCCCAGTATTTGTCTGCGTTGTGAGCGTTCTTGCCGTAAAGTTAGCCTATGAGGCTTGGTTTATTTAACTTATGAAAAAACTAGAGTCACTCATCAACACCTTAGAAGAGCTCGCAACACAAGCCGCATTGGTCGATCGTCAAAGAGGTGAACATCATCAGATACTGTTTGATGAAAGGTTATTCCGCTGTAAGTCTCGCCTTCTAGTGCCATGTGTGACAGAAGCAAGGTCAACATTAGATTCTCTTATTCGAGAGGAAAAAGCATCACTATTAACGCCTCAGCGTGCCGAATTTCTCTCTGAAAGGCTCTTATCGCAAATCGGAGCGATACAAAGAGAGCTTGCTACACAAAACATACGTAAAGTCGAACCCAAACACTCATCTCATTACAGAAAGCCAATTAATGTGCTTTATCAGGAGCTCGCTCAACACCAAGATTGGGAACGCAGGCTTATGGAAATGGTTCGGGATAAACAATACGCGTTAGAAAATGCTTCGTCTTTCAACAGGCAAGAAGCTCAGCAAGCTTTAATGACGACAGAGCAAAGGCTTAAACGTTGTAAAGAAGCTAAACTGAAGATTGAAAATCAAATCACTTACAGAGAAAAGAACCAATAATATGACACAGCAAAATGAAAGCTCTGGATTAGATCATGCTCCCGATGAAATTAAGCTTGCAGTAGATTTGATTTACTTATTAGAAAGCAATGAAATTGAACCTGAAATCGCCCTTAAAGCCATCAACATCATCAAAGTTGACTTGGAGCGTAAACTGGCCGAAGCACAAGAATAATAATCCTAGGATTAAAAACTTATTACCTCAGGCTCATATATTCACTGACAAACATATGAGCCTGAGGCAGCTCTATCAGTTAAACTTTAAACTGCGCGACCAGTTGTTGTTGTTTTGACGACAACGCACCAATGTCTTGGCTTACTGATTCAGATGCTTCCGCTTGTGTCAGGATCTGTGCGCTGAGATCTCGAATATTAGCCACACTTTGATTCACTTCTGATGAAACAGATTGCTGCTCTTCTGCCGCCTTAACGATCTGCAAATTCATATCATTAATTGATTCAATGGCACCAAAAATCGAATTCAGCTCCTCAACAGCTTGCTTCACTTGAATTGCTGCATCGTTCGCAAGTCCATTACCTTCCCTTATCGCACTCACCACATCTTCGGTACCTTGTTGGACATTTGCAATCACTTGACGTATTTCTCCAACAGAATCTTGCGTCCGACTAGCGAGATTTCTAACTTCATCAGCCACAACAGCGAAACCTCTTCCCTGCTCTCCTGCACGAGCTGCCTCTATCGCCGCATTAAGCGCCAGTAAGTTTGTCTGCTCTGAAATACCTTCAATTACGGTAAGGATCTCTGTCACGCTATCATTATTTTTTGCGAGTTCTTCCACAACTGGGATAGCTCGTTCCATTCGCTCCACCAGCTTAATCATTTCGCATTCAGAAAGCTCTATCACATTCTGACCAATATCGGCAGATTGATGCGCTTGCTCTGCAGCATCAACGGCAGTTTGAGCATTTTGCACCACCAGCCCAGAGGTTTGGGTCATTTCTTCAGACGCTGTGGCAACCAAATCCACTTCTTTAAATTGTGCTTCACTGCTTTGACTGGTTTGCTGGGCGGCAACGGTAGACTGCAGCGTTGTTGTACCAATTCGATTCGTGGTTTCTACAATATCTCGAATGGTGTATTGCAGTTTTTCAAGAAATAGATTGAACCCTTTAGCTAACTGACCTATTTCATCATCACTTTTAACGTCTATCCTTTGCGTTAGATCGCCTTCACCAGAAGCAATATCTTCAAGCCGCACAACCACTTCTCGTATAGGTTTGACCAATTTAGCGGCAGAGATACCGATAGTTAGCAAGCCAAAGAAAATTAATACACCACCAGCGACCAGTTCGGTTTTAACTCCGGATTCTACTTGTTTTTCAATGACATCATTCAATGCTTTTGCATCTGACAGAACGCTAGCTTTAGGCATATCAAATAAAATGCCCCATGTTTGATTTGCAATTTCAATTGGTGCAAATACGGTCAACCATGCTTCATCGTGACTCCATTGGCTTACAACCTTTCCTCCGAATAAAAAGTTAGTCAGCTGCTCAGCAGAAATCACATCACTGGTAAAAGTCTGGCCAATTGATTTGTTCTCGTCATCACTGGCGATAAGAGATCCGTCCAAACTGATAATATTGATGTGTCCAGAACCGTTGAACAGTTGGCTGTCCGAATCCGATACGATGGAACGCAATTGATCCAATTTTAGGTCGATACCAAAAAAACCAATTGCAACGTCATCGACTAAAATAGGGACAGATATCGAGGTGGTAATAAATTCACCACGCTCATTAGAAATTAGTCTTGGCGATGCTACACAAGTAGTGCCACTGCTTAGCGGACAAAAAAATCGTTCACTATTCTCATCAGCATTAATGGCTGCTTCGCTAAGGATGTTTGCAACTACATTCTCACCATTTTCCGTCGTCACCCAATAGGGAGCAAAGCGGCCTATCTCATTTGAACCAACATAATCTGCATCCACATAGTTACTGTCTTCGCTGTCCAAAAGATCGGGCTTAAATACCAGATACGCCCCTTCTATTTCCGGAAAATTCAATACTGATGTTCTTACAATTTCATCAAGCGCAGTGCGCAAAGACTCACTCTCTCCAAAGTTTTCTTCACTCAATTTCTTTTGAAATAACACGCTGTCTGCAAGCAGCTCTGCTCTGGATAACGCTTCGCTAAAAAATTCCGAAACCTCAGTGGCATTCAGCAGCGCCCTAGTTTCTAACAACTGTTCCGATTTTTTACTGACAGAGATTGCACTTTGGTCTCTAATGATTTGCTGATTTGTCACAGCGTTGTAAACAGAAAAGCCAATAAGAGAGAAAGAAGTAATGACTAAACACAGCCCGGATAATACCGTTATCTTCCATTGAACAGAGAGGGTTCGCATATGACATCCTTAAATCGCAAACAAATCTAACATTTCCTTAGCGATAAATTATTACAACACATTAACATCAGAGATCAATCCAAAGTTTATAAATTTTTAACAACGACCAAGTTACGCTTTTGTTTTGCTCCTCTCTGGGTATTCCAAATAGAGCGTGATAACATTTCAAAAATTTCGTCAAAAGGAAAAGAAATGAAAGCGATTAGTTTCAACATCAATGGTCTAAGAGCAAGGCTTCATCAATTACAGGCGCTGATAGACAAACATCAACCTGACGTCATCGGTTTACAAGAGATCAAAGTACATGATGAAGCATTCCCAATAGAAGATGTCGAAGCTATGGGCTATAAGGTTTTCTTCCATGGACAAAAAGCGCATTACGGCGTTGCAATGCTATGCAAGAAAGAGCCAATTCATGTACAAAAAGGCTTTCCTACAGATAATGAAGATCATCAAAAACGCATGATCATAGCTACATTTGAAGATGAGAATGGCAATAAAACGACCGTACTAAACGGCTACTTCCCTCAAGGAGATAACATTTCCCACGAGACTAAGTACCCGTACAAACGTCAGTTTTATAAAGACTTGATGAATTACTTAAATGAACATCATACCAAGGATGAACAATTGATCGTGATGGGTGACATCAACATCAGCCCAATTGACGCTGATATTGGTATTGGTGAGGCCAATCGTAAACGCTGGCTAAAAACTGGAAAGTGCTCTTTCCAACCCGAAGAACGTGAATGGCTTAAGACGTTGTTAGACTGGGGATTTGAAGACACTTTCCGTAATCTGCACCCAGATGTTGATGATCAGTTCTCGTGGTTTGATTATCGCTCTCGCGGGTTTGATGACAACCGAGGCCTACGTATAGACGTTATTCTAGCAACACCTTCTTTAGCACAAAAGTGTACTGAAGCAGGGATCGATTACGAGCTGCGTGGCATCGAAAAACCGTCTGATCACGCACCAATTTGGTCTGTGTTTAAGTAAATGTGAATTGAAAAAGGGGCATACGCCCCTTTTTCATAACGGCCAAGATGTCAAACCGTCAATCGGTACTCGACTGGATGCGAACTCCGTTTTGCAGTATCCGGTATTAGAAGATACATAAAAGTTTAAAGGCATTGCCGAATAACCATTCGCCACGACTTGCCCTTTCGCTTTATCTGAGAAAACAAAGCCATACATCGTCAAGTAGTTAGTCATGTCTTTCTCTAAGACACGAGATAATGAGATTAGCAACCAATCGTTCTGACTCAAGCTATTCAACTCACTGAAGGTATACTGACTAAAGCCAAGCCGCCCTTTCACTAGATCCCAATTCGACTCAGAATTATTCGCTTGATTAAAATTGCGCTCTAAAATATGTAGGCGGCCTAATAAATGCCAGCCATTTGAAAGAATCCCCTCTCCTTGCGCAGACATCATCATCTGGATATAAAGGCGAGCACCCCATGTCCATCCATTATTATTCAGTTGCCGCATATACTCTGCTGGGTCAGGCTCACCTTGACTGGTTTGCAAGAGTTCGTACATCGCCTTAAAATCTAATGATTGGCACGTTGGATCATTCCCTGTTTCACGATAAAACATCGATTTGCTGTAATACGAATAGAAATTTGTGCTGGTATGCCCTTCCCAACCTTCAAAACGAAAGCGAGATCGCTCTAATCCATGTCCGAGCTCATGTAAATCACCATGCCCTACAGGGTTGAAGGCCCACCCCGCATCATATGGATTTCCGGAACATCCAGAGCCACAATTTGGCTGGTCTGCATTCATATGCTTCACAATATCTATTGTCGCAATATCCCAGCTCTGATCTCTGGAAAAACCATGTATTTCTTCAATTTCGTCAATACCCGGCCCAGTAAAGCCTGAAAGCGCATGAGGTAAATTGCTCACATAACGTTGAGTGGCTAACGCCATATCCGCAGGCGTTGCCCATTCCGTTGCCTGCATTGACTGTTTCATTTTGTCTTGCTTTGAATGCACTTCAAACCCAGACGTGACCAATTCAGCCCAATCAAACATATTGGCTTCTAGTTGTTGTATAAAAGACTCATTGTCTGCAGCGCTGCGCCACACAGGATGCAAGCCGACATTCTCAAAGCGAAAAGACACGGGTAAATCATTTACATTAAAATGAATTTGCACTGGGCCACCGTATGCTGATGTTAGCCGAATCGTTTCTCCAGGAGTAACTTCAAACTGCCCAGAAGTGACATGTTTGGGTCGGTTGTAACCATTGGGATTAAATTCATGAGTAGCGCCACTACGTAATGTGTTAAACGCAATCGACGTCTTCACTGGGGAGTTATCTAACCGAGTCACCTGAGTGGTTTCTCCTGGGAAGGCATATACACCTGCAGATCGAAAGTAGGATTTTGACTCAAGGTTCACTACTTTGGTTTCCCTTGGGACACCTATAAACTCACTTCTTGAGAAATTGCCCATATCGGGTTGCTTGGGATTCACATCTCGCACGTGGTATTGAATATGGTCTGCATAGTACGAACGTAAAAATTCTGAGGTTGGTGTTGTTTGCTTGTCCATAGGAAAAATGGCTTGTTGTCGATATTTATCTGCAAGCAGTAACATCAGTTTCTCGTACCGATAGTCCTTGGTAGAAAACAACGATACGTTTGACTCATCCAGTTGTCTCAGTCTGCTACGAATACTCGCTATTGGCATATAGAATTGCTCCTGCATACCTGAGGTATTAGGGCATGACTTATCATCGCACTCCGCAATATTCACCGAAAAGCTCTCATTTTCTAACCGGTTTAATAGTGCTTGCTGCTCCACAATATCTGAGTCTAAAACGCCCTCCAGCTCAAGAGGATTCCAATCGACGACACCAAGTCTACGCCAGTAATTATCGCCAACGTATTGCACGTTGAAGTAGTCAAAGATAGCGTCGCCTAACAGCGTCATATTTCCATCTAAATGCATGTATAAAACTGGTATGCCCGCAATATTAGCCGCATTTATGTAACGAATCGTCTCATCCAGAGAGGTGGTTGGCTGCATGTGTTGAGAAAGGATGAGTAAGTCAATATTGCTTGATAAACAGCTTCTTAATGCCGTGTCATCGCATGAATCAGGAGCATTGTATTCGACTGCAGAGCCAAATTGCTGATCAAACCATGCTCTGGTCGCTGATTCATCAGGAAAGTAACGAGATTCATCCATTTGGGCAATGACAACTCTAAGCGTATTGCTTTTGCTGTTTACCGTAAGCCATTTAATAGCCGATCTTAACCATTGATGCATTTGAGCATTGACTGTCGATGGTTCTCGATACCAACTACGCATTGGATTTGCACCCAAAAACAGATAGCGCGCCGCTCTTTTTTGGCCTGCAAGCCCTAAAGTTAATGCTTGGTCTTTATACCCAGAAACAAGTGCTTTATTTGTTTTCAGTACCGTGTCGTTAAAGCCAAACTGATGCTTAAGGATGGCTGCATCATGTGAGACTTCCCAAGTTAGACCTGTTAATTGTGATCTTGTATTACTAGATGCCAACGTGCGTTTTATTTCATCGTACTTTGCTTGCCATTCGGTCACATAGTCTCGACTTGCCACAATAAAATCGTTTGGTTTTTCAACGACAAGTGCATTACCTGTTCTTAACGCTATTTCTACTGCGGACTCTTGTTCTGGCATTTCGGTAGTGGGGACGTCAGGGGCATCTGGAATGTTTGGAACCTCTGTCGGTTTGGTTGGGCTCGTGACAATCGACTCATCCTCTGAACCTCCACCACAGCCCATCATTAACAACATTACAAATGAAATGGGTACAAATCGTCTATTCATATAACGCACAACCTTACAGCAAGGACCATGCATTAAAATATTTTCCTGTTGACAGAAAAGCTAATAAAGAAATTTTATGAATGGATATCAAAAAGTTATCGGCATCATTGAGATGCCGATCTAAATTAATTAACTTAATGGTCTGAGATAAGCGAGGAAGCGTTTCTCTGCGAGTTTGAAACACCACAATATGATAAAGGTGAGCCCCATATAAAACAGACCAGCGGTTAAGAATGATTCAAATGGCGCATAGTAGCGAGAGTTGACCAAACGCGCAGCACCCGTTAGATCAACAATCGTAACGATACCTGCGACCGCACTACCGTGTAGCATAAAGATTACTTCGTTACTGTATGCTGGAAGCGCACGACGCAATGCACTTGGTAAAATTATTCGGCGATACGTTTTCCATACCCCCATGCCATAGGCTTTTGCAGCTTCAACCTCACCTTTTGGCAAACCATTGATTGCACCTCGAATGATTTCTGCAGTATAGGCCGACGTATTCAGAACAAACGCAACCAAAGCACAAAACCAAGCGTGCTCCCACAAGGTATCTTTCACCGGGAAAAACTGGTCCATACCGTAATAAATTAGATATAACTGAACTAAAAGTGGCGTACCACGGAAAAAGTAAATGAAGCCCCAACTTGGCAAGCTGAGTAAATAGTTTTCACTGTTTCGAGTAATAGCAAGTGGAATAGCGACTGCCAAACCAATGATCAATGCTAACCCGACTAACCAAACTGTTGTCCACAAGCCTTCAAGGTAGGTTGGAAAACTTTCTATAACCAAAGAAAAGTCCATGATGACTACCTCGCATGAATACTAAATTTGCGCTCAACCAATTTCAGTAACCCAGTCGATACGCTCGTAAAGAATAAGAAGATCAATGCAACAGCCATGTAAAAAGTAAATGGCATCTTCGTCGAGCCCGCCGCAAGTGAGCTCACCCGTACCATATCTTCCAAACCGATGATTGAAACCAATGCGGTCGTTTTGAGCAACACAAGCCAGTTATTACCAAAACCCGGAAGCGCGTGGCGGATCATCTGAGGCAGTAGAATCCTCCTAAACGCTAACACAGAGCTCATACCATAGGCTTTAGCTGCCTCTAACTCTCCTTTGTCAACAGCCATAATCGCGCCACGGAAGGTTTCCGCCATGTATGCCCCAAATATAAAGCCAATTGTCAAGATCCCTGCGATAAACGGGCTAACATCGATATAATCAGGAAGGTAAGACGTCCATTCATGATCAGGGTTACTTGATGTAAACCATTCATTGAGCCATTCATTAATGGAGTAAAGACTGTTGTTCAGTAGGATCTGACCTCCAAAAAAGATCAGCATCATTAAGACGAGATCGGGAATTCCCCGAATAATTGTTGTGTAAAGCGTCGCAATGGCACGAGCCCAACGATAAGGCGCCAGCTTTGCCAAAGCTCCTAACATACCTAATATCATCGCTAATATTAACGATAGCACTGCGACTTCAATCGTCAGCACGGCCCCTTTTAAAATCGAGGCTTCATATCCTTGTAAATCCAGCATAGGTGAGTTCCTAATCCCTAAACTCAGACGGTCGGTTGCTGGCTACCTCTAGGAACAGAAAACCAGCAACCGATATGTTTATGAATTATTGACCATAAACATCGTAGTTAAAGTATTTAGCAGCAATTTCTTGATAAACACCTTGCTCACGTAACGATAGAATTGCAGCATCCAGCTTCTTCGTTAAGTCTTTATCTTGCTTGCGAACAGCAATACCAAAGCCTTCACCAAACCATTTAGGATCGGTCAAAGAAGGGCCAACAAACTCATACGCTTCACCGCCAGCTTTATTCAAAACACCTTCTTCAAGAGCAGAAGCGTCTCCTAGTACCGCAGCAATACGGCCGTTTGCAAGGTCAAGATATGCCTCATCAAATGAGCCATAACGTACAATTTCCACTTTGCCGCCATAGTTATCGGTTAGGTACTTATCATGCGTGGTTGCACGCTGTACGCCAATCTTCACACCGTCTAGCGCATCAAAGTTCAATCCAGCCCCTTTCTTTGCGATAAATTTGTTAGGGATTAGTGCATACTTGCCAGTGAAGTCGACTTTTTTCTTACGCTCTTTCGTAATTGACATGGCTGCAATTATCGCATCGTATTTACGAGCAAGTAGTGAAGGAATAATGCCATCCCAATCCTGAGGAACGATCTTACATTTCACTTGCATCTCTTTACATAATGCATTGGCCATATCAACATCAAACCCTTTCAAAGAGCCATCTGCTTCAGTCCAACTAAATGGAGGATACGCGCCTTCAATACCAAAACGAACGGTTTTCCATTCTTTCGCTTGGGCCATTCCTGTTGCTGCAGTAGCAGCTAAAGCTGCAACGACTAACCACTTTTTCATTTCCGTACTCCTGTGATTGTGTTTTCTTCGTTATAGGTTGTTGTGTTTACTGTGTGCTCGATCGTTATCAAACACTTTAAATATAATTGCTAATAGATAGATGAGATAAATTGCTGAAGACGCTCTGATTCTGGGTTAGTAAACAGTTTAGCAGGGTCACCTTGCTCCTCTACCAACCCTTGATGCAGAAACATCACATGATTTGAGACATCGCGAGCAAACGCCATTTCATGAGTAACAACCAACATTGTTCGCCCTTCATCCGCGAGATCACGCATCACCCCCAGGACTTCCCCAACCAATTCTGGGTCAAGCGCAGAAGTCGGTTCGTCAAACAACATCACTTCAGGGTCAACCGCTAATGCACGAGCGATTGCCGCACGTTGCTGCTGTCCACCAGACAAGTGGCCTGGGTAGTAATCTTTGCGTTCATACAAACCAACCTTTTTTAACAAGGCGTTGGCATTTTCTATAGCTTGGGCTTTCGGCACGCCTAAAACATGTACAGGAGCTTCAATTACATTCTCCAGTACCGTCATGTGCGACCAAAGATTAAATCCTTGAAATACCATCGCAAGGCGAGAACGAATACGTTGCACTTGTTTTTCATTAGCTGGGACAGATTCACCTTGACGATTATTCTTCATCTGAATGAGTTCACCATTTACCCAAATCTCGCCAGCGGTTGGGGTTTCTAACAAGTTGATGCATCTAAGAAAGGTACTCTTACCTGAACCGGAAGAGCCGATAATTGAAATAACATCGCCTTTATGAGCTTCTAAAGAAATGCCTTTTAAAACTTCATTTTGGCCAAATGTTTTATGTAAATCCTTGATATCCAGAGCGGGTACTTCACTCATCCGCTTATACTCCCTGTATTGTGTATACCATTTTTAATTATCTATATTAGGTATTCCTAAAAGCTGTTGCCTTCAGTTCGATACAAACTAGCACTAGACCTTATGACATGCAACAAATTATTAACCTATCAAAATGGGATATCAAGCCACTTTATCTGAGTATATATTCATCATGCGGGTTTATATCCTAACAAACACGCATAAAACACCATTAGACACCACAATGTATTGCACGCACCTAATTAACATTTTTATAAAAACACGATCCAGCGCAACCAACCAACAAAGGCGTTACACATACAGTTCAGGTCTAAGAAAAATTACAATGTGAAATATTATTTCAATCGAATAAATGTGAAGATATCGTAAACTCCATAGCTGTGTAGTTTTCTTTCACATTCTTTCATAAAGTGATCTAAATCAATCACTCTTTAGGGTTACCAAGATAAACTCCACAACGAAAGTCAAAGCCTCACTTCAGACGCTTTTTCTTTGTACATGCCACACATTGAAGCACAGCAATTGCTTGCTACATGTATATCAAGGCAAAGTACCTGCAGCAGGAAGCAGCAAACCGTTTTATCAGAACTGTTCGAAGACAATAATTATTGAGCAGTTTTAAAGCACTACAACTTTTTTAAAATATGAGGAATCTATGTCAGACGCAGTCAATAAACCGCATTCTGATTCGGATATCGAGAATAAAAGCTATCAGGAACTGCATCGTCCAGCTTCTGAGTTCGCTACCCGCTCTGATTACCTAGATCACGAACTGCAAATCATGAAGCCTCGTCGCTTCGGCCTTAACCTTCCAGGTCGTGATTTTCGCTTCGAATTAGAAGACTTGGTACCTGCACTAGCTGGTACTATCGGTATTATCGCAATGTATTCTGCGGTAATGATGTCGTGGGCTGATGGTCTAACAGCGGCTTGGGATCATGTAAACTTAGGTAAAGAGTTTGCTATCGAAGTCGCTCGTGTAGAAATGCTCTTCCCTGCTCTATTTTTCTGTGTGATTGCATCTGGTTTTATCAACCCTAGGGCAAACCTTGCAGGCAAC
The DNA here is from genome assembly GCF_050113675.1 of Vibrio sp. TRT 21S02. Classification (NCBI taxonomy): domain Bacteria; kingdom Pseudomonadati; phylum Pseudomonadota; class Gammaproteobacteria; order Vibrionales; family Vibrionaceae; genus Vibrio; species Vibrio sp. TRT 21S02. The sequence continues at coordinate 170,005 of NZ_JBNJOI010000001.1, read as the reverse complement.
CACGGCCCTATGATCCCTCTTATCGGTGCGATTGCTCTTGCCGGTGCTCACCCTCTGGCTTTGGCGATTCTTCTTGGTGTATTTGGCCTTCTACTTAGTTACTTTAAAGGCGGCTCCAAGTTAGTTAATTTGACGTCTGAAGGTACGGCTGGTGGCTTGCTCATTTTCCTTGGTTTTACAGGTACAATGAGCCAGATAACCTCCATCCAAACTTGGGCAACTGGATTGCAATCTGCAGATATTGCCGCTGGTAGTATGGGCTATGTCGGTTTAGTCGTCTTAGGTATCAACATCGTGTTGTACGCATTTTTGGCGAAGATCAACATGCGTTGGTTAGCGATCCCAGTTTGTGCTTTCACCGGTTTGATTATCGCACTGGTGCTTGGCGCAGGCTTCGATCTACGCTTTGAAACCGAAATGGGCTTGCCAAACTTAAACCCTGTATATTGGTGGGGCAGCACAGAAACAGGTTGGCAACTTGGCCTACCAAACCTTGAGCACTTTATCGCATCATTACCATTTGCCATTCTTGCTGTAGCAATGTGGTCACCAGACTTCCTTGGTCACCGTATCTTCCAAGAACTGAACTACCCTAAGAAGACAGAAAAAGTATTAATGGATGTTGATGACACCATGACCATGTGTTCTGTTCGCCAAATGGTAGGTACAGCACTTGGTGGCGGTAACATCACATCTTCATGGGGTACATACATGATCCCTGCTGCAATCGCAAAACGTCCAATTCCTGGTGGCGCAATCATTCTAGGCCTACTGGTAATGACGATTGCTATCCTTGGTTTCCCAATGGACGTTGCTGTATGGCCACCAGTAATGCGCGTTGCACTGCTAGTTGGTGTATTCCTTCCTTTACTAGAAGCAGGTATGCAGATGGTAAAAGATACAAAAGATTCGCAAGCTGCGGGTATCTGTATCTTTGGTTCTGCTGTCGTAAACCCAGTGCTAGCTTGGGCGCTAACAATGCTACTGGACAATAACGGTTTGATTGGCGACAAAGAGCGCGCATCTAAACTATCGTTCATAGACAAAATCGTTATCCCGGGCGGTGTACTAGTTATCTGTCTGATTGCTATGCTTGCTGTAGGTATGCTAGAAAGCCAATACGGCATTAAAGCTTGGCTATAAGCTCAAATTATTTGAGGGTGGCAGCAATTGCCACCCCCTTTTTATCGATTTTTTTGAGGATTTATTGATTTAGTTTAAGGTTTACAAAAAAATTTTAGTATACCCTTGAAAACAAGTAAGGAAGTTCCCATATAAAACGTAGTGACAATATTTATAGTTTTATGAACGTCATTTAAAGACTATACATATTGTTATTCATAAGAGTGTACTTGTCCTCCTAGTGGGGATAGCTGGCTCAACGGCTAGAATAGTACGTGTTTTTTCTACTAAAAAGGTAGGTATGTCATGGCAGAGCAATTTGCTAAAGCTTGGGAAGGTTTTGCTGAAGGTGATTGGCAAAACGAAGTAAACGTTCGTGATTTCATTCAGAAGAACTACGCACCGTATGAAGGCGACGAATCTTTCCTAGTTTCTGAAGGTACTGAAGCAACTAACAAGCTTTGGGCTAAGGTAATGGAAGGTATCAAACTGGAGAACTCTACTCACGCTCCTGTTGATTTCGATACTTCAGTTATCTCTACCATCACTGCTCACGATGCAGGCTACATCGAGAAAGACCTAGAAACTATCGTAGGTCTACAAACAGAAGCTCCTTTAAAACGTGCAATCATGCCAAACGGCGGTGTACGTATGATCGAAGGTTCTTGTAAAGCTTACGGTCGTGAACTTGACCCACAAGTTTCAAAAATCTTCTCTGAATACCGTAAAACGCACAACCAAGGCGTTTTCGATATTTACTCACCAGATATCCTAAAATGTCGTAAGTCTGGCGTTTTAACAGGCCTTCCGGATGCATACGGCCGTGGTCGTATCATCGGTGACTACCGCCGCGTTGCGCTATACGGTGTAGACTTCCTTATGAAGGATAAAGCTGCCCAGTTCCACTCTCTACAAGAGAAACTGGAAGCAGGTGACGACCTACAAATGACAATGCAACTTCGTGAAGAGATTCAAGAACAGCACCGCGCACTAGGTCAAATGAAAGAAATGGCAGCTAAATACGGCTTTGACATTTCTGGTCCTGCGACTAACGCTCAAGAAGCTATCCAGTGGACTTACTTCGGTTACCTTGCAGCTGTTAAATCTCAAAACGGCGCGGCAATGTCTCTAGGTCGTACTTCTACGTTCCTTGACGTTTACGTTGAGCGCGATATCGCAAACGGTGTTATCACTGAAGAACAAGCTCAGGAAATGATCGACCACTTCGTAATGAAACTACGTATGGTTCGCTTCCTACGTACTCCTGAGTACGATGAGCTATTCTCTGGCGACCCAATCTGGGCTACAGAATCTATGGGTGGTATGGGTGTTGACGGTCGTACGCTAGTTACACGTACAAACTTCCGTTTCCTAAACACACTATACACAATGGGTCCTTCTCCAGAGCCAAACATCACTGTACTTTGGTCTGAGCAACTACCTGACGGCTTCAAGAAGTTCTGTGCGAAAGTATCTATTGATACATCTTCTATCCAGTACGAGAACGATGACCTAATGCGTCCAGATTTCGACAACGATGACTACGCTATCGCTTGTTGTGTATCGCCAATGGTTATCGGTAAGCACATGCAGTTCTTCGGCGCTCGAGCAAACCTAGCTAAAACTCTACTTTACGTTATCAACGGCGGTGTAGATGAGAAGCTTAAGATCCAAGTTGGTCCTAAGACTGAGAAGATGACTGACGAAGTTCTAGACTTCGATAAAGTTTGGGCTGGTCTAGACAATTTCATGGATTGGCTAGCTAAGCAATACGTGACTGCACTAAACGCAATCCACTACTCTCACGACAAATACAGCTACGAAGCAGCTCTAATGGCTCTTCATGACCGTGACGTTCGTCGTACTATGGCTTGTGGTATCGCTGGTCTATCTGTTGCAGCTGACTCACTATCTGCAATCAAACACGCGAAAGTTAAACCTATCCGTGATGAAGACGGCATTGCAATCGACTTCGAAATCGAAGGCGATTACCCTAAATTTGGTAACAACGACGCTCGCGTTGATGACATGGCGTGTGAACTTGTTTCTATCTTCATGGGTAAAATCCGTAAGCTTAAGACTTACCGCGACGCTATCCCTACTCAGTCTATCCTTACTATCACATCTAACGTTGTGTACGGTAAGAAAACAGGTACTACACCTGATGGCCGTAAAGCAGGCGCTCCTTTCGCTCCTGGTGCAAACCCAATGCACGGTCGTGATGAGAAAGGTGCAGTAGCATCACTAACATCTGTAGGTAAACTACCGTTTGCTGACGCTAAAGATGGTATCTCTTACACATTCTCTATCGTACCAAACGCACTAGGTAAAGAAGAGAACTCTCAACGTTCTAACCTTGCAGGTCTAATGGATGGTTACTTCCACCACGAAGCTGGCATCGAAGGTGGTCAACACCTAAACGTGAACGTTCTTAACCGTGAAACTCTAGAAGACGCAGTTAAGCACCCAGAGAAATACCCTCAGCTAACAATCCGTGTATCTGGTTACGCTGTACGCTTTAACTCTCTAACTGCAGAGCAACAAGCTGACGTAATCGCACGTACTTTCACTGAGTCTCTATAATCTCAGCTGAATGATTGATAAAGCCCCGCTATTTAAGCGGGGCTTTTTATTGCTAGCTATTTGCAATTACACGTCTATCATATCGACATTTTCCACACTTCTTGCGTCAAATTAATAGCTTATTAAAGCGGGCATACTTTTTGTATGTAATATGAAAACCACTGCAAATAACAAGAAAAATTGCCTATGAAGTACCTGCGCGTTTTACCGTTACTTTTACTTGCTACTGGAGCATCAGCATCTGATCGTTCTACCGTTTCTTTTACACTAGATAATGATGGTGTTTTTGGTGTTGATGAGGATTATACAAACGGGATCTTTTTGACCTATACCTCCGGTGCGATCGACCCAAACTGGTTAACCAAGCCTTTAAGCTTAAGCATGTGGGGAGCCACTTCTCTATATAAGTTCGAATTCACTATCGGACACAAAATGTGGACACCTTCTGATATTGAAGCTACGGAGCCATTGGCAAATGACCGACCTTATGCGGGCTATTTACATACTTCGCTTAATTATATTAGCTTGCACCCACAACAAGCCCAGCGTTTTAATTTGACGATCGGTACAACCGGTGAAAGTTCACTTGCAGACAAAGCCCAAAACTTCGTACATAGCATTACGGGTTCAGATGACCCGCTAGGTTGGGAGTACCAAGTAGAAGAAAAAATTGTTGGTAGCGTTGGATACCTCAGCCACTTCAACTGGATGCGTGAACGTTCAATCGCGAACACAGATTGGGAGGTTTCCAATATTTCGGAAGTAAATGTTGGGAACTATCGAAGTGATATCTCTACAGGTCTTATGTTCCGCTGGGGTAGCGACTTAGCTGGTAACATGGGAGCTGCTAATATTGACACCGAAAATCCTTTCAGACCCGGGATGATAGGAGCATCAAAAGGCGGATGGTTCCTGTTTGGTGGAGTTGAAGGCCGCTATCGTTTTAACGACTACACGCTAGAGGGAGATAGACCGGGCATTCCTGACCCTGAGAATTATCCAGTCACGCTTGAAAACCTCCAAGCTTCAGCAGTATTAGGCGTTGCTTGGTACAACGATTACCTTGGTGCAAGCTTTACCACTACCGCTAAATCACCAGAATATAAAGAAGCTACCAGTAGCGTCTATGGTACGGGCAGCCTCTCTCTATACGCATTTTTCTAAATCGCAAACCTCTGGCAGTCTTGATTGAGGCTGCTAGAGCGTTGATCAACCACTTGACTCACCGCCCGTAATTGTTCGTTATTGTCTTCCAAATCTTTCATCGCTGAAGACATCTGAGTCATGCTATCGGCCATTGACTGACTTGTCGTCGCCAACTCTTTAATCGACGTAAATATTACGTCGGTTTGATGGGACGCTTCATCGGCTTTTTCGATGATCACATTGAGTGCTTGCATAGCCTCGTGTCCTCGCTCCTGCCCCGATTTCATCGATGATTCAGATTGTCCAATGTATTGAATCACTTCAGCACTTTCATTTTTCATCGTATCGATGGTTTCGGAAATTTCATTTACAGCATCGACTGTTCGAACTGCCAAGCTTCGCACCTCGTCAGCGACAACCGCAAACCCCCTACCTTGTTCCCCTGCTCTCGCAGCCTCTATTGCAGCATTTAACGCTAACAGGTTAGTTTGTTCTGCAATTCCGTTGATGATTTCCATAACAGCATCCACTTTAGATGAAGCTTCTTCCAATTGTTGGATATGTGTGGCTGCAGACTTAAGGATATTTGCTACCTCCTCTAGCGAACCGATTGCAGAACCGATCACTTTAGCCCCTTCTTCTGCCGAATGTGTGGAAGAGCGGCTAATATCCGCCACAAATTCAAGCGAGCTTGAAACCTCTTGGGTGGTAACACTCACCTGTTCTGTCGCTGATGCTAAAACTTGAGTCTGTCCCAGAACTTCCGTTTGGTGATGAGCAAGTTTATCCAACCCATGACTAAGCTCTGCAGCGTTTTCAGACAAAGCATTGCTGCTTCCCTGAACACCTTTGATCAACGCTCCTAAATTCTCACAACTTTGATTGATCGTTTTTGCTAACTGATTGAACTCATCATTGGGATTGTTCGATAAAGACATCCGCTGAGACAAATCCCCTTTTGAGATCGCTTGCAGAATTTGGCTGATCTGTTTAAGGGATTTTGAAAGGCTGATGCTGGCGGTCATAAATATCGCAACAGTGAATATGGCAAGAATGGCACAAGCAAAAACCACTGACCAAGTTGTTTCCGAGGCGGCGTTATCGGCAGAAACTTGAAACTCACTACTCATTGTACCCAGTGTTAGCGTTGTTTCATTGATAACTGATGTAAAATTGCTTTCGTTAACGAGCAATTGCTGCTCCACTTCTCCCAGCTGCTGAGAAAGCTCGCTGACTCGAAGAAAGGTTTCTTTAAAGCTGTTTATTTCTGCTTCGTACAACTCTAACATCGCATACACATTCGACATGCTCACAAAGCCAGCCATCGCACGATTAAACAGCTTTAAATTATTCTCGTTCGGCTGTAACAAGTAGTTTTGTTGTGCCTTGATCATTGCTTGAAAATCCGAGTTCAATGTCACCATGCCCGTCTCTTCGATTTTCTTTTCAATTGTCGACGCATACTCTTTAAGTAAGCCAAGTTTCCCTTCATCAACATTGAACCCCAGCTCAGACTTTAATGTCATCCAAGGCAACAACGCTTGTTTAAATTCATTCGCACTCGATTGAATACCGTCCGCTTGCTCAGCAAGGCTTAGCTCTGCCAAAAACTTGGCATTTTTCTCAACATCAGAAACTATTGATGCCAATTTTTCTTCTACCGTACTTACTTCAGAGCCCGTCATATCATCAAGCTCACCAGACAGTGAAAGAAGCTTACTTTGAGTTCGATAAAGAGAAAGTGAACCAGTAGCAACCTCCCCACTCGATTGGTATTGGTGGCTCATTACGTTCAAACGCGCCGTTGTAAATATTCCCAAAGCAATAAAACCAACAGACAAGACTACCAGTAGTAGTGTCATCTTTTGCTTTTGTGACAGAGCAAATAAATCCATAGCTATTCCTTAGTCATCAAACTATATGACTTCCAAAAACCTTATGTTTTATGCATTCATGATTATTTATATTCTTATCATTTATAACAATTTTATAACATTATTTTTGTGCTATGTACGCTTTTTTAAACAAACTCAGTAAAATCAGCGTTAACACCGCATAGCGCTATTTAAACCGCACTTTTTGTAATAAAATAACAACCAAAATTACTAAATAGAGATGAGCTCATGTCAACAACTGGTCGTATTCATTCTTTTGAATCTTGCGGAACCGTAGACGGACCTGGTATTCGCTTTATAGTCTTCCTGCAAGGTTGCCTAATGCGTTGTAAGTACTGTCATAACCGCGATACTTGGGACACACACGATGGAAAAGAAGTGACCGTTGAAGAGATCATCAGTGAAGCGAAAACTTATCGTCACTTTATGAACGCTTCTGGTGGTGGTGTTACATGTTCAGGTGGAGAAGCAATGCTTCAACCTGAGTTTGTACGCGATTTTTTCCGTGCTGCGAAAGCTGAAGGTATTCACACTTGCTTGGATACAAACGGATATATCCGAAAACACACCGATGTGATTGATGAAGTCCTTGAAGCTACCGACTTAGTTATGTTGGATTTAAAGCACATGAAAGATGAGATCCACCAAGATTTTATCGGTGTATCCAACCGTCGAGTCCTTGATTTTGCTCGGTACTTACATAGCGTAGGACAAACCACATGGATTCGTTATGTAGTCGTTCCTGGCTATACTGACGATGAAGAAGCCGCACATATGCTGGGTGAGTTCATTAAAGATATGGACAACATCGAGAAAGTTGAACTCCTTCCGTACCACAAATTGGGTGCACATAAGTGGGAAGCTCTGGGAATCGAGTATCCATTAGATGGTGTAAACCCACCACCAAAAGAAACAATGGACAACATCGTATCAATTCTTGAGCAGTATCACTCAAACGTAAAATACTGATTTCCCATTTGCTTTAATTCATAAAAAATACCAACCTGAAGGTTGGTATTTTTTATGGTTGTTATCATGTTTCTCAAAGAGCTCTTTGCATTACTACTTTTATTGATTGCTGCCTTTCCAGCCGCTCACGATGCAAAGCGTCATTTGTTACCAAAACTACAGAAAGATCGCTCATTTCAGCACATTACCTACGCCATTATCTTTACACTTTTTTTGTTGTGGTCAGCACAAGCTGGTGTAAAAGACAACTTGTCGATTCACTTTCTTGGTCTCACAACCCTTACCCTAATGTATGGCTGGAAGATCGCTTATTTGCTTTCCGGTATAGTCTCTCTTCTGTTAGCCGCATTTGGTGAACTCCACTTCTTCCAATTACCCGAATATCTCTTTCTTTCTGGCTTGGTTCCAATCGCGATCAGCTGCATCATTTTTAACCTAACCTATAAATACTTACCTCGTAATATCTTCGTTTTTATCTTTATTGCGGGTTTCTTCAATGGCGCAGTGACAGGCAGTTTACATCTGGTGATAAATTCGCTGTACCACGTTGTTAATGATACGCATGATTGGGCAACAATCGTGGACAACTACCTTATTTTCACTCCCCTTCTTGCCTTTCCTGAAGGCCTACTCAATGGAATGGCAACGGCTATGTTGTGCGTGTTTAAACCTGAATGGCTGAGAGTCTTTTCTGATAAAGATTATATTTACAATCATTACCATAAAAAATAGCGCTGCAAGCGTCGATTCTTTGTACTTTTCTTATTAAATGTGTGTTGAGATCATGTTTCACTCATCGTGTAAGCGTTAACCTAATCCCATTAAAGAAATATTAATTTGTTATTAGTGAGGCCAACATGGAAATGACCAATGCTCAGCGTCTGATCCTTTCAAACCAGTACTACCTGATGTCACAAATGGATCCAGAAAATGCGCAAAAATACCAACGTTTACAAACCATTGTAGAACGTGGGTATGAGCTGCAAATGCAAGAACTGAACAAAGACTTTGGTTGTCTTGTAGAGCAAGAATGTCGTGAAATCATCGATATCATGGAAATGTATCATGCGATGCAAGAATCCAATAAAATGCTTTCCGAGAATGAGCAACAAGAAGTTGATCAGCGCCGTTTACAATTCCTTGGGTTCGATATCGCAACAGAAGCTCAACATGTTAACTACGTGCGCTTCTTAACAGAATCAGAAGGTCTATATCCTCAATTTTCCAAAGAAGAGCACCATTTCAATAGCCAAATGCCAATGCTTGAAAAATATCGCCGCATGTTGAGCACATGGCGTAGTTGTCCACGCCAATATCACTTATGTCCGACAGAGCTAAAACAAATATTTAACGCTTAAAAACACCAAAAGAGCTGCAGTCGCAGCTCTTTTTCTAACAGCGCCCAATTCCTTTCGTTAAAAAACACTCCCCCTCCTTCTCGCTTAAAATCACACCATTTATACCCGCAACAACAGATATTCAGCTTAAAAATACGCAAGATAAAAACAACTAGGCAAACATCACATTTTGCAAATAAACACATATTTTTTAAGCAAAATTCCAAAAACAAACTAGGCTTAAGTAGTAAGGAAATTGGAATTCAATGCGAGTTGTTTGTCGAACAGACAGGTTCAGAGGGGAATTCATTATGAGTATTTTCGACCACTTCCAAGCACGCTATGAAGCGGCCAAGGACGAAGAATTGTCGCTTCAGGAGTTTCTAGCTCTCTGTAAAGATGACAAAAGCGCTTATGCCAATGCAGCCGAACGTTTATTAATGGCAATTGGCGAACCTGAAATTATAGACACGGCTCAAGACCCGCGACTCAGCCGCATTTTCTCAAATCGGGTCATATCGCGATACGAAACGTTCAAAGATTTCTATGGTATGGAAGACGCTATTGAACAAATCGTTTCTTATCTAAAACACGCGGCGCAAGGGCTAGAAGAAAGAAAACAGATTCTTTACTTGTTAGGCCCAGTTGGCGGCGGTAAATCGTCGATTGCAGAAAAGCTTAAAGCACTGATGCAACTCATTCCTATCTACGTCCTATCTGCAAATGGCGAACGTAGCCCGGTTAATGATCACCCATTTAGCTTATTCGACGTAACAGAAGATGGTGACTTACTGAAACAGGAATACGGTATCGAGAAACGATACTTGCGAACCATCATGTCACCTTGGGCAGCGAAACGCCTTCACGAATTTGGCGGTGATATCTCCAAATTTAAAGTTGTCAAAGTTCGCCCTTCAATTCTAGACCAGCTAGCGGTGGCTAAAACAGAACCTGGTGATGAGAATAACCAAGACATTTCATCACTCGTGGGTAAAGTCGATATCCGTATGCTGGAGCACTATTCGCAAGATGATCCGGATGCATACAGTTACTCAGGTGCGTTATGTCGTGCAAACCAAGGGTTGATGGAATTTGTAGAGATGTTCAAAGCCCCTATTAAGGTTTTGCATCCTCTTTTAACCGCTACCCAAGAAGGTAACTATAACGGTACAGAAGGTCTATCTGCCCTTCCTTTTGAAGGTATGATTTTGGCTCACTCTAATGAATCAGAGTGGCAAACCTTCCGTAACAACAAAAACAATGAGGCGTTTTTAGATAGGGTCTACATAGTTAAAGTCCCTTATTGTCTGCGTGTCTCTGAAGAAGTGAAGATTTATCAGAAATTGCTTGATCACTCGGAGCTTTCGAAAGCACCATGCTCACCTAGTACGTTAGATCTTCTAGCTCAATTCAGTATTCTTTCACGACTAAAAGACCCTGAAAATTCTTCGGTTTTCTCGAAAATGCGTGTTTACGATGGAGAAACGTTAAAAGATACCGATCCAAAAGCAAAAAGCTATCAAGAATACCGTGACTATGCAGGTGTCGATGAAGGTATGTCTGGCCTCTCAACCCGTTTTGCCTTCAAGATCCTGTCGCGCGTATTTAACTTCGACCAAGCAGAAGTAGCCGCTAACCCTGTTCATCTATTCTATGTCATTGAACAACAAGTCGAACGAGAGCAGTTCCCTCAAGAAACGGCTGAAAAGTACCTTGAGTTCTTAAAAGGCTACTTAGTGCCTCGCTATGTCGAGTTTATCGGAAAAGAGATTCAAACTGCGTATTTAGAGTCATACTCTGAATACGGACAAAATATCTTCGACCGTTATGTCACCTATGCCGATTTCTGGATTCAAGATCAGGAATATCGTGATCCTGAGACCGGTCAACTATTTGACCGAGCGGCGTTAAATAACGAATTAGAAAAAATCGAAAAAACTGCTGGCATCAGCAACCCTAAAGATTTCCGTAACGAGATCGTTAACTTCGTCCTTCGTGCTAAAGCCAACAATAATGGACAAAACCCTGTTTGGACTAGCTATGAGAAGCTGCGTACCGTTATCGAGAAGAAAATGTTCTCTAACACCGAGGAGCTATTACCGGTCATCTCTTTCAACACCAAAACCTCTTCTGAGGATCAGAAGAAGCACGACGACTTCGTCGCTCGTATGATGGAGAAAGGTTATACCGAAAAACAAGTCAGATTACTTTCTGAATGGTACTTACGCGTACGTAAGTCTTCATAAGTCAACCTGACTCAAGTCCATAGCTAAGCAGTCGGCTACCTGTTGGTAGCCGGCAAAAGCGGTGTGATTGTATAAGGGGTAACGAATGGCGCAATTTATCGATAGACGATTAAACGGCAAGAACAAAAGTGCTGTGAACAGGCAGCGCTTTCTACGCCGTCATAAAGAGCAGATCAAGGAATCTGTCGCTGACGCCGTCAATCGCCGTTCTATTACGAACACCGAAACGGGTGAAGACGTTTCTATTCCTCATAAAGACATCAAAGAACCCGTGTTTCACCAAGGTAAAGGTGGAGTAAAAGAACGCGTCCATCCAGGCAACGACCAGTTTGTTACCGGAGATAAAATTGAGCGCCCTAAAGGGGGCGGCCAAGGCGGCGGGTCTGGTGAAGGTGATGCGAGTCAAGACGGAGAAGGCCAAGACGATTTCGTATTTCAAATATCTAAAGATGAATACTTGGATCTCCTCTTTGAAGAACTTGAATTACCTAACCTTGAAAAGAATCAAATCAACAAAATCACTGAATGGAAAACACATAGAGCGGGTTACCAAACTGCTGGTGTACCGGCCAATATTGCGATAGTCAAATCACTCCAACAGTCGTTAGCCAGAAGAACCGCAATGACTGCGGGTAAAAAACGAATGCTCCATGAACTCGAAGATGAATTACAGCGAATTCAAAACCAAGAGCCAGCTCAGGCAATGGAAGAAAAGCGTCTGAGGGAAGAGATTCAAGCATTAAGGAAGAAGATCGACTCTGTCCCTTTCATTGATACTTTCGACCTTCGATTCAAAAATTACGAACGTCGCCCAATTCCTTCTAGCCAAGCCGTAATGTTTTGTTTAATGGATGTTTCAGGTTCGATGGATCAAGCAACAAAAGACATAGCTAAACGATTTTATGTTTTGCTCTACCTATTTTTGACTCGAACTTATGAGAACGTTGAAGTCGTCTTTATTCGCCATCATACACAAGCTAAAGAAGTCGACGAGCATGAGTTCTTTTACTCACAAGAAACAGGGGGCACCATTGTTTCCAGTGCATTAAAGCTGATGAACGAAATTGTCGAAGATCGCTACCCTATTGGTGAGTGGAATATCTACGCCGCGCAAGCTTCAGATGGTGATAACTGGGCAGATGACTCTCCACGCTGTCGCGAATTACTGACCAAGAAGATTCTGCCAAACTGTCAATATTATTCTTATATCGAAATAACCCGTCGCTCTCATCAAACCCTTTGGCACGAGTATGAGAAGCTGGAAGAAGCATTCCCGAATTTTGCTATGAAGAACATTCGCAGTGTCGATGATATCTTCCCGGTATTCAGGGAGCTGTTTAAAAAGGAAACTGCAGCGTAGGGAGATGACTATGGCTACGACGACAAAAAAAACAACAAAGAAAAAGAGCAAGATGTTGTCAGATGGGCCGGATTGGACCTTTGACCTGTTAGAGCAATACCATCAAGAGATCAAACGAGTCGCCGATCATTACCGGCTTGATGCTTATCCAAATCAAATTGAAGTCATTACATCTGAACAAATGATGGATGCTTATTCCAGTATCGGTATGCCGATAAACTATAACCATTGGTCTTTTGGCAAGAAGTTCATTCAAACAGAACAAGGTTATAAGCATGGCCAAATGGGCTTAGCGTATGAGATTGTGATCAACTCAGACCCATGTATTGCCTACTTAATGGAAGAAAATACCGTCACCATGCAAGCTCTGGTTATGGCGCATGCCTGTTATGGTCATAACTCTTTCTTTAAAGGAAATTACCTATTTCAAACGTGGACTGATGCCAGTTCTATTATTGATTACCTACTCTTTGCCAAAAACTATATTGCCAAATGCGAAGAGAAATATGGTCAAAAAGAAGTCGAGGAGTTACTCGATTCCTGCCACGCTCTTATGAATTTTGGTGTGGATCGCTACAAGCGCCCTGAAAAGATTTCAATCGCAGAAGAGAAAGCCAGACAAGAAGAACGTGAAGCGTACTTACAGTCTCAAGTTAACGAGCTTTGGCGAACAGTACCGAAATCTAAAACCAAAGAAGAAGACATTAAAATTCGCTTCCCGAGTGAACCGCAAGAAAACATCTTGTACTTTATCGAGAAGCATGCTCCGTTGTTAGAATCATGGCAACGAGAGATCGTTCGGATTGTTCGAAAGATCAGCCAGTACTTTTACCCGCAAAAGCAAACGCAGGTAATGAATGAAGGTTGGGCTACCTTTTGGCACTACACCATACTTAATCACCTCTACGACGAGGGGATTGTTTCAGAGCGATTTATCCTTGAGTTCCTTCATAGCCATACGAGTGTCGTTGCTCAACCTCCTTATAACAGTCCTTACTACAGTGGCATAAACCCTTACGCTCTTGGCTTTGCGATGTTCAGAGATATACGACGGATTTGTGAAGAACCGACTGATGAAGATAAAGAGTGGTTCCCAGATTTAGCGGGCACTGATTGGCTTGAAGCAGTTCATTTTGCGATGCGTAATTTTAAAGATGAAAGCTTTATCAGCCAATATTTGTCCCCCAAACTAATGCGCGACTTCAAACTGTTTTCTGTTGTAGATGATGATAGGAAAAATTACCTTGAGGTCAGTGCCATCCATAATGACGTCGGTTATCGTGCAATCAGAGAAAAAATAGCCGCACAATATAACCTTAGTAACCTCGAACCCAACATTCAGGTCTTCAATGTTGATGTCCGGGGTGATCGCTCTTTAACCCTTCAATATGTTCCCCATGACCGAATTCCATTGGACGAAAGTTATGACGAAGTACTGAAGCACATGTATCGTTTGTGGGGGTTTGACGTCATCCTCGAAGAAGTGAAAGACACTGGCCGACGTGAAATACTTGGTACTTGCCCGAAACGGGGCGATTATGACACTAACATATAAGAAAAAAGGAGAGCAGAGCTCTCCTTTTCTAGTTAACCTGCAATGATTTTTCTCACCGCTTCCAGATCTTCTGGTGTATCAACACCAGCTGCTGGTGCTTCTTTGGCTACAGCCACATGAATTTTCTCGCCATACCAAAGCACACGGAGTTGTTCCAAGCACTCAATACGCTCAAGTGCCGACGGTGCCCAATTAATGTATGTATTGATGAAACCGGCTCGGTAAGCATAAATACCAATATGACGCATTAATGGTGTTTCAATCTGTTTCTGTTCGGTAGCAAAACCGTCTCTGTCCCATGGGATCGTCGCACGGCTAAAATACAGCGCATAACCTTCATGATCAGTAACCACTTTAACGGCATTCGGATTAAAGACTTCAAATTCATCTTCAATTTCTACTGCTAGTGTTGCCATCGGGGCTACACTGTTTGCTAAATTCTCCGCAACTTGACGAATGATCGATGGTGGGATCAGTGGTTCATCCCCTTGGACATTCACAATAATGTGGTCATCTGCGATATTTTTTAGCTTCACAACTTCTGCTAAACGTTCAGTACCTGACTCATGATCAGGAGAGGTCATACAGACCTCTCCACCAAAGGCAAGTACAGCCTCTTCGACACGTTTATCATCTGTTGCTACAACGACATGTTCAGCTCCGGCTTGTAACGCTTGTTCGTAAACCCATTGCACCATTGGCTTACCAGCAATATCCGCCAGAGGTTTGCCCGGAAGGCGCGTAGATTGATATCGCGCTGGAATGACAACCGTAAAGGCCATTAGCGTCCCTCTTCCATACTCATTTGACGCGCTTCAGGCTCAAGAAGTACAGGAATTCCTTCTTTAATTGGATAAGCCAGTCTGTCGAATTTACAAATCAGCTCTTGTTTATCTTTATCAAAAGTCAGTTTGCCTTTACACACAGGGCAAGCCACGATTTCAAGCAGACGGTGATCCATATTGTTCCTTTACCTCTTTAATTCTGTTCAGAATACGTTCTTCATCAGATTCACTAAACGTAGCAGTCACTGGTAAGTACCACCAGTTGTCTTGCGCAAACGGTGCACATTTTACTGCATCTTTTTCTGTCATCATTAAATGTTGCCCTTTTTGAGCCATTTCATTCAAATCAGACGGGTTAAATTCTTGATGATCTGCAAACCCTTTTGTTGCAACCAAATCTGCACCCAACTGTTTCAACGTATTGAAAAACCTTGGTGGGTGACCAATACCAGCAATTGCAACCATTCCTTCCAATTGCCTGACAGGTGCAAGTTCTCGAGTTTTTAAATTGGTAGCTAAGCTTGGCGTAAGCACCATTGCTGCTTCCCCTTCATGTGCGGTTCCACCGTTAGTAATGATGAAGTCTACTTCTTGAAGTCTGGCAACAGACTCTCTTAGTGGACCAAGCGGAATTAAGTTTTCATTACCAAAACGTCTTTGACCATCCACAACAACCAGTTCGATATCACGCTGCAGCGCATAATGCTGTAAACCATCGTCGGTAATTATAATATCGACACCCGTTGGTAGCAGCGCCTGAACGGCATCAGAACGAACAGGGGAGACAGCCACAGGGGCGCCTGTGCGCTTATGAATCAAATAAGGTTCATCACCACAATGTTGAGTTGGTGTACTTTCTTGCACAACCAGCGGATAACTCTGGGCTTTGCCTCCATAACCACGAGAGACAACGCCAGGCTTAAATCCCATTAACTGCAGTTTTTCCACCAGCCAAATCACAACGGGTGTTTTGCCATTACCTCCGGCTGTAATATTACCGACGACAATAACTGGAACAGGCGCACGATAACTCTGCTTTTTACCATCAGCATAATCACTGCGTCGCTTTTGGCTGATCAATCCAAAAAGCTGACTCAATGGCCACAGCAGTGGCCAAAGCAAGTATTTAAGTGGATGGTTCTGGAACCAGATTTTTTCAATCACGCTTACTCACCAAACTGAATTCGATGAAGCTGGGCATAAGCGCCATTTTGCTTGATGAGTTCATTGTGAGGACCACGTTCAATGATCTCACCATCATCAACCACAAGGATTTCATCGGCTTCCTCAATCGTAGAAAGTCGGTGTGCAATCACAAGGACGGTTTTGTCTTTTTGTAGCTCATCTAGCGCAGCTTGAATCGCTTTTTCAGATTCTGTATCCAGAGCGGAGGTCGCTTCATCCAAAATCAAAACCGGCGCGTCACGCAAAAGAGCACGCGCAATAGCAATACGCTGGCGTTGACCACCGGACAAACTAGTACCATTTTCACCAATGACAGTATCTAGGCCTTCATCCATGTTATCAACAAAGTCCATGGCATGTGCAAGACGTGCTGCGTGCTCTATTTGTTCACGTGTGTATTTTTCTGTCGCCGCATAAGCAATGTTGTTGGCAATCGTATCGTTAAACAAATGCACATTTTGAGATACGAGCGCAAAATGGCTACGTAAGTTAGGCAAGGTATAATCACGAATATCGTGCCCATCCAACTTTATCACACCAGAATCCACGTCATAGAAGCGAGTAAAAAGGTTAGCAATGGTGCTTTTCCCTGAACCAGAACGGCCCACTAATGCCAAGGTTTGGCCCTCTGGGATGGTGAAGCTGACATTGGATAATGCCGGTTTCTCTTTCCCTTCATAGGTAAATGTCACGTCTTCTACCGAAATATCACCACGCACTTTCTGTGCAGTGTACTTGCCATTATCGACTTCCGTTTCTAAGTCCATTAATGCAAATAAGGTTTGGCTTGCAGCCATACCACGTTGAAACTCTGACGTTACATTGGTCAGCGCCTTAAGTGGGCGCATCAAACCAAACATGGCAGAGAACACTACTGTAAATGTACCCGGTGTTAATTCACTACGAATTGAGTCAACACTTGCTAAAAACAAAACAGCAACTAAAGCAATGGAGGCAATAACCTGAATGACAGGGTTTGCAATCGCCTGCGCCGCAACAAGCTTCATGGTTTGTTGACGCATTTGGTTACTAACCGCATCAAAGCGCTCACGCTCTACTTCTTGACCACCATAACTCAGTACAACTTTGTGCCCTTTTAGCATCTGCTCTGCAGAGGCAGTTACATTGCCCATCGCTTCTTGCATGTTTTTTGAGATCTTACGAAAACGCTTTGAAACAACACCAATTCCCCACGCAACAAGTGGTGCGACAACAAACAAAACCAATGAAAGCTGCCAGCTATTCCAAAACATAAGTACGAGTAAACCAATAATACTCGCCCCTTCACGTACAATGCTTACCAGCGCACGACTGGTGGCCCCAGCAACTTGCTCTGAATCGTAGGTAATGCGAGAAAGTAGACCGCCTGTAGATTCTTTGTCGAAATAAGACACGGGCATGTGCATGAACTGGCTAAATATTCGGCGACGCATTTGCATCACAACGTTGCCAGAAACCCAACTCAAACAGTAGCTAGAAGCAAAGCCACTTAAGCCACGCACGATCATCATGCCAAAAATAATTAAAGGAAGAGTCCGAAGGAAATTTGATTCAGCGTTACCAAAACCTTCATCAAGAAGTGGTTTTAGTAGAGAAACCATATAGGTATCAGCAATCGCATTAACGATAAGCGCGACAACCGCAACAGCCAAGCCTGCTTTGTATAAACGAATGTAAGTCCACAAACGCTTAAAGGTCTGCATGGTTGTTTCGTCGTTATTCAGAGACATAGAAATGCTTTATTCTTCTTACAATATTGCGGCTATTCTACTTGGTTACGCAGCATCTGCCTATACCAAGTCTGTCCTCGTCTTTGTCTTATTCCCTCAACACGCCATTTATTTTCGTAAAAATACACAGAGACTTGTCCAGACTCACCAGTGTCCATCCATTGGGTACCATTATCTTGGTAACGCCGGACGACATCAGAGTGCGGTAACTCCCACCGTCCTCCTTTTGCTAAGGACGCAATCGCTAAATCAGCATCGACCAGCTCAACGAAACGCGGAGTCGATGAGGTCTTACTGCCATGATGTGGAACAATGACGATATCGCTCGGTAACATCTCCGGTTGGCGCAGTAGTAACCATTCGGCAATTTGATCAATATCTCCCGTCAGCAGTACCGACTGAGAAGAGCTTTGGTGGGTTACTCGGACAACGCATGAATGTGGATTATAGGGCCGAGAAACTTGCTTTGGTGGCCAAATAGCAACAAACGTTAACTCTCCCCACGTCCAATTTACCCCTTGTGAACAAGGCTCTTGCCCTGCTCCATTTTGGCTACTCCGAACCCATGTCGGTTGCCAGTGTTTAATTAGGTAAGGTGCACCTCCCGAATGGTCATTATCACCATGGCTTAAGATCATCCCTTCCAGTTGCGTGATCCCCCGCGTCGTCAATATTGGCGCAATCACATTTTCTGCCATACTCCCAAGCTCCCATGAGGCGCCCGTATCGTAGATAACGGCTTGCTCATCCTGTTCAATAACGATGGCTAAACCATGACCGACATCAACTACATCCATTTGCCATAAATAGTTTTTATCTTGTTTGAAATTGAGCAATACGATCCCAATAGCAATCAATAGCCGCGTATACCGAGACAACAATGGAAACATCATCAGATACAGTGCAAATGCAATAACCAGCCAACGCTGTTCACCTGAAATTGACCACCACGAAAGATCCGCAAACTCAATGGCAAATAACATGGGCTTTAACAGCCCATCAAGTAGCTCCCATACCAGCCAAACGCCAGGCAAAGACAATAAAGTCCAACTTAGGCCAAGGAACGCGATGGGAACAACCAGAAATGAGAACCAAGGGACAAATATGAGGTTAAACAATGCCCCTGAAACACTGACTCCTTGGAAAAAGACAACCAGAATGGGTGCCATGAGAACCGTTAGAAAACACTGCGCTTTAATGAACTGCCAACATCGATTTTCCGTCGTTGACGTTTGCATTAAAAAGTAAAAGATCACTCCGACCGCTAACATCGATAACCAAAAGCTTGCTGCTACCGAAGAAAATGGATCAAACAGCAATAGGATCGCAAGACACAACAACCATTTAAGCTTGAAGGGAATGCGCCAGTTTAATTGCGCCATTATCACGTAAATCGCGCACATCAATAAGGCGCGAACCGTGGGTATCGAAAAGCCAGCAAGCCATGCATAAGCGAAAGCAAATAGTAATCCACTCAACACTGGCAGAGGCGTGAACACCGAATGAAAACGAATTAATTGAAAACCAATCAGCCACCCTAAACCAAAAGCAATGCCAATATGTAAACCTGAAATCGCAATTAAATGGCTTAACCCACTGGCTTTAAATGCCTCCCATACGCTTCGGCTGATATCACTGCGCTCAGCAAAAGTCAGCGCCTTAATAACGCCTTCACTGGGAAGGTGGACGATTTCACGCTCAACTTTAGAATACAACCACTGCCGCCAATGAAGTTGTTGTTCAACAATCAAGCTGTCTTGTCGTTTCACATTGCCTTGCGCCACCACACTACGCGATAAGGAGAAAGTCTCATTATCGAAACCCACCTCATTCATGCGACCATATATGTGCTTTATTTTTATTGAAGCTGAGATCTGCTCCCCTAAAGAGAGGGGAATTGGCGACACCAAACGAATTTTAGGTCGTTCGAAAATGCTTAATTCTTCGCCTTCAATTGATCTAACCACGACAATCCCTACAAAGCCGTGACTTATTTGCTTAAAAAAGCTGTCAACCTTTGCAGTTATGGTAATATCCTGACCGGCTTGGAAAAGCACATTTGTCTGATGTTGCAAGGCATTGCCTTTGAAAAGGACAACCAAAAATGCAATACCCAAACCTAAAAACCACCTGAATGGTTTAATCCAGATGCTGGTGATTAGGAAAAGCACACAGGGAACTGACCAGTACCAATTTGGCATCACACGCCAATATGGAGCGGTTATGATTAATAGAGATATTGACGATAGCGTCCAGTAATTAAAAAAGAGAGTCATATTCCCCTATGCCAAGAAAGTTCATCAAACGATTTATGCCTGATCACGAGATGATTAAGCGTCAAAAGGCATTAAAGGTTTTTGGCAATGTCCTATATAACCCAAACTTATGGTGCCTTAACCGCCGCTCTGCAGCTGGCGCATTTGCCGTTGGGCTCTTTATGGCGTTCGTCCCCCTACCGAGCCAGATGATCATGTCAGCAGGTCTTGCCATCTTATGCGGTGTTAATCTTCCTTTATCTGTTGCTTTGGTATGGGTGAGCAATCCCATCACCATGCCTGTATTGTTTTATTTCGCTTATAAAGTGGGGGCTTGGGTAATGCATGTCCCACCTCAGCATTTCCACTTTGAGCTTTCTTGGGACTTCATACTCAATCAAATGACCACCATTGGCCCTCCATTCTTGCTGGGTTGCCTAATATGTGGTGTCGTTTCAGCCATCGCAGGTTACTTTGGTATCAAAGGCTTGTGGCGATACTCCGTGGTGCGTAGCTGGCAGCAACGCCAATCACGTTAGTCGATCATCAGAAAGTCGAGAATAATGAGACACTCTTTTTCTAAACTGTGTCGCGATGAGTAAGAAATTCGGTGAAAACTAAGTATGAAAAAGGACCTTATCGGTCCTTTTTTTGTATTGGAAACAAGCGGCTTTTATTTCGCACTCAAGACACTTGCGGGATTGAGTTGACTTGCTCTTGAAGCGGGATACCACGTTGCAAGCAAACTTAGAATTATCGCTGTGGAAGAAACCAACAACACATCATTGAAATCCACTTGAGAAGGAAGAAAGTCGACAAAATAGATATCACCAGATAAAAACTGATGCCCAATCAGCGCTTCTAAACCTTTAACCAGTTGGGTGAGGTTTAACGCAATCAAGACACCAAGAATACTGCCGATCACACTGCCTAACACACCAGAAAAAACGCCTTGCCAAACGAAAATGCGCTTCACTAAACCATCGGTTGCCCCCATCGTTCGTAAAATTGCAATCTCAGCAGCCCGATCTTTCACCGCCATCATAAGCGTGGACACAATATTAAAGCTAGCCACACCAATCACTAAGACCATGACTAGATACATAATGGTGCGCACTAGCTGAATATCACGGTACAAGAAACCATATTTCTGTTGCCAGCTTCGTAAATAGACATACACATCTAAGGTGTTTCCTGCTTCTCGAATGATTTGAGTTGCTTGCAGAACATCACTCACTTTTACCGCTACACCGCTCACACCCTGCCCAAGCTGCGCATAATTTTGCGCGTCCTGAAGAGGAATTAAGGCAAGGTTGTGGTCAATTTGCCCATTTAAGCGCAGCAAACCTGCAACCTGAACGCGAACACGTTTAGGCGCTTGTACTTTACTGGTACCGCTATTGGGTGGGATCATGAGTGTAATAAACTCACCCTTTTCAACCCCTAATAATTCCGCAACCCCTAGTCCTAAAATGGCTTGCTGATGACCCGGTTTAAACTCTTGCCACACGGAAGGATCAATGAAGTTGGTTAAGCTTGAAACCTGTTTCTCCTGTTCATGGTCAATACCACGCACTTCAATGGCTTTTAGCTCTCGGCCTTTTTCAGCCAAAGCAGTCAACTTTACATAGGGTGCGGCAGCTTCAATTTCGGGGTGTTTTTCCGCTTGTAAAACGACTTCTCTCCAATCTTGGATCGGTGCTTTCACCCCTTCAAATTCACCATGAGAGATCACCGAAAGAACGCGATTTTTTAGCTCCCGCTCGAAGCCATTCATCGCCGATAAACCAATGATGATGACCGCAACACCAACCGTAATGCCAATGGTGGAAGAAAGCGAGATAAAGGAAACCATTTTGTTTCGCTGTTTAGCTCGACTAAAGCGGCCACCAATAAAAAGTGACAGAGAAGAGAACACCTAAACGCCCTCCACATTAATCAACAAGCCATCTTGCATATGCAGTTGGCGATCCATTTTAGCCGCCAGTTCACCGTCGTGGGTCACCACCAAAAATGCTGTGCCAGACTCTTGATTCAATTCACGCATAAGATCGTATATGGCCAGTGCGGTTTTATGATCCAAGTTACCCGTCGGTTCATCAGCCAACACTAGATCTGGGCTGTTAACTAACGCTCGAGCAATAGCGACACGTTGCCTTTCCCCACCCGATAACTCAGAAGGACGGTGATCAATTCGATGACTCAGTCCAACCTTATCGAGCAATGCTTGAGCCGACTTTTTTGCCTCATTGACGTTCATGCCACCAATCAGTAGAGGCATAGCGGCATTTTCTAACGCAGAAAAATCAGACAACAAGTGATGAAACTGATAAACAAAACCCAAATGCTTGTTGCGCAGCTTAGCTTGTTTATTTGAACTCAGCTTTGCCAGATCTTGACCAAGAAAATTCACATGCCCTTCTGTTGCGTCATCAAGAGCGCCTAGAATATGAAGCAATGTACTTTTCCCCGAGCCAGAGGTACCAATAATGGACGCGAGCTCTCCACGATTAAGATCGAAGCTCACACCTTTCAAGACCTGAGTATCCAACGCTCCTTCATGATACGTTTTACATACATTACGACACTGTAAAAGATTACTCATATCTCAAAGCCTCAGCTGGTTTCACCGCAGACGCGCGGTACGAAGGAAATAGTGTTGCCAGCAAACTCAGAGCGATGGCTAAAATGACAACAACAATAATTTGAATAGGATTAATTAAAATTGGCAGCTCACCGCCAACGGAGAACAATGCAATACCCATGGTTTCTAATAATGCATTGAGGTTACTAGCCAGCATGACACCAAGACCTCCACCAACTAATGCACCAATTACCCCGCTACTTGCGCCTTGAACCATAAATATGGCGAGGATCTGGCTATCTCGCATCCCTTGAGTTTTTAAAATCGCGACTTCAGACTGCTTCTCCATCACCACCATGATCAGCGCAGAGATAATATTAAAAGCAGCAACACCAACAATCAGACCAAGCATCAGCCCCATCATGTTTTTTTCCATGCGGACAGCTTGAAACAACTCACCACGTTGGTCACGCCAATCTTGCCACTGCCAACCTTGAGGTAGCTCATGGCGAGATAAATCCCCAACAACAAAAGGATCATCAAAAAAGAGTCGCCACCCGGTCATGCGGTCACTCTTCATTCTCATTAATCTTGCTGCGTCATCGATATGTGTGAGCATAAGCTGCCCGTCGACATCAGAACCTGTGTTATAGATCCCCGCGACGGTAAAAATACGTTGGCTAGGAATGCGTCCCAAAGGAGTGAACTGGCTAGCACTTGTCACCATTAAACGAACTTTGTCGCCCATGGTCACATCGAGCGCTCTCGCCAGTGTATGACCAATAAAAATTTGATACTCACCAGCCTTCATCGCAGACAAACGTCCTGCAATCAAATGGCGCTCGATCGGGTCATGATCACTAGGTTTGATGCCAATTAACAAACCCGCCGTCAGTTGAGAAGCACTTTGAATCACGGCTTCACTTTGAACAATCGGTTCAGGATGACCAGCGGAAGAAAGCTGACGGACAAACTCAGGTGGCGTATCAGCACGTTCTGTCTTACCACCAGACTGTGAAACAACAGCCTGTGGAAGCACACCGAGAATACGCCCCTTCAGTTGGGCTTCAAAGCCATTCATCACCGATAAAACCGTCACCAGCGACATGACCCCGATAGTAATACCAGCCGTAGACATATATGAAACAAATCGGCTGAACCTATCACCGGAGCGTCCACGCAAGTATCGTAAGCCGATGAAGGCTGAAACAGGATGAAACATATTGGAAACCAAGAGTAATTGATGGCTGATACTGTAACGATTAATAGCTGAGGGTTGTAGCCCTAATTTGCTAATTAGCCGTCAAAATGTGTGATAAACAACGACATATCTTGATTAGTTTGCAGGTATGTCGATAATCAGAACATTAAAAGAAGGAATAGTTGCATGACAGAGCAAGAATTTTTTACCGTTCACCACCAGATGACCGTCAATGTTGAGCCATTGTCCGCCGATTTTGTGCTTCCTTCTAACGAGGTTTTTGTTAGCGAAATACCAGCACCTTTTCTTGTTGCCAGTGAATTTAGTCAACTTGACCAACTCAGTGACAATGCAAGAAGTGAGCTAAAGACGCACGAACTAAAGCATGTCATTGCATTGCTGGATAACCAAAACGAAAAACTCAATTTACTCCTGACGTTTATGCTCTCTCAGCAAGATGACGCAACACATCGCTCGACAACCACCCGCTTTGGCGCGAGCCTATTCACTTATCGCGCTCGTACCCCATTACAAACAGGGCAAAAAGCGAGAGTGAAACTGTTTCTAGAGCATCCAGCAGCAGCCATCTATTGCTACGCTCACTGTGTCAGTGTTGAGCAAGAAGCGAACGATACACTCATTACGATGAAATACGATTTATTACGTGATATTGATGAAGACTTACTCATCAAAGCGGCGCTTTATCAACAACAAAAACTCTTGCGCCAACGCTCTCTAAATCGTGATAAAAAATAATACTGATCATGCCTAAAACATCTTTACTCAATCTGGCATCACCTGCGAAAGCCGGAGATAAAAAATTAGTCGGGAACCTGCCCGGCTCTGCCCTTGCCTTAACCATCGCCGAACTTGCGGTGCAGCATAAGGGGCATACTCTTCTAGCCGTTCCTGATCCTCAAACTGCGCTTAAGTTGCAGCAAGAGATCGAACAGTTCACCACCTACGATGTTGCTTTATTCCCTGACTGGGAAACCCTACCTTACGATAACTTTTCGCCACACCAAGAAATCATATCGGATCGTATTTCAAGGCTATATCAGCTTCCTACTCAGCAGTCTGGCATTACAATTGTGCCTGTCAGTACATTGTTGCAACGCCAATCGCCTCGCGATTTCTTAATGCAGCACACTTTGATGGTCAAGACTGGCGATCGTTACTCATTGGAAAAACTGCGTCTTCAGTTGGAAAAATCCGGCTATCGTCATGCTGACCAAGTATTTGGCCCTGGTGAATATGCGAGTCGAGGCTCAATCATCGACCTCTTCCCGATGGGTGCCAAAGACCCATTTCGTATTGACTTCTTTGATGATGAAATTGATACCATCCGTACTTTTGACCCAGAAAATCAGCGCTCGATTGAGGATGTCACAGAAATACGCCTACTCCCAGCGCATGAGTTTCCGACTTCAGAAACAGCGATTGAGGATTTTCGAATCCGTTGGCGCCAACGATTTGAAGCGCGCCGCGAGCCAGAATCTGTGTATATGCAAGTCAGCAAAGGCACATGGCCAGCAGGGATCGAATACTGGCAACCGCTGTTTTTTGAAAAAACCGAAACCTTATTCGACTACATTGCAGACGACAGTCAGCTCATTACCGTAGGTGATATCGAATCTTCAGTCGACACCTTCCTCACTGATGTCGACTATAGATACGACCAACGTAAAGTTGACCCATTACGGCCGTTGCTGCCACCAGAAGAACTCTGGTTAAAGAAAGATGAGCTGTTCACTCACTTTAAACAACTGCCTCAATGCCGTTTGACCATTGAGGCTGTGACAGAAAAACAGGGGCGAGCTAACCCAGAGTTTGCCCCTCTTCCCGATCTAGCTGTTCAACATCAGAACAAAGAGCCGATGGCAGCATTGAGGCAGTTTGCAGAAAGCTACACCGGTAAAATCGTCTTCTCCGTAGAGTCTGAAGGCAGACGAGAAGCATTACTCGAACTGTTACAACGCATCAAACTCAGACCCATCGAATTTACCCGCTTTTCAGAAGCACTGGCATCAAACGATAAATTCTCTTTGGTGCTAGGTGCGGCAGAACATGGTTTCTTGTTCGGTGAGCAACAATTAGCACTGATTTGTGAAAGTGATTTACTCGGTGATCGCGTCATTCAAAGACGCAGAAAAGACCGTAAAACGACTAACAGTGATGCGGTAATCCGCAACTTAGCGGAGCTTAAACCCGGCCAACCTGTGGTCCACATCGACCACGGTATTGGTCGCTACCTTGGCTTGCAAACCCTCGAAGCTGGCGGCATGACCACAGAATATGTCACGCTGGAATACCAAAATGAAGCCAAACTGTACGTTCCTGTCGCTTCACTTAACCTGATCAGTCGTTATTCAGGCGGTGCCGAAGAAAGCGCACCATTGCACAAGCTAGGTGGCGAAGCTTGGGCAAAAGCACGTAGAAAAGCCGCTGAGAAAGTGCGCGACGTCGCAGCTGAATTGCTCGATGTGTACGCAAAGCGTGAGTTGAAGCCAGGTTACAAATTCGCACTAGATAGAGATCAATACGCCACATTTAAAGCCGGTTTCCCATTTGAAGAAACTGATGACCAATCCATGGCAATCAATGCCGTCATGTCTGATATGTGCCAAGCGAAAGCAATGGACCGCCTTGTTTGTGGTGATGTTGGCTTTGGTAAAACGGAAGTAGCAATGCGTGCGGCTTTCCTTGCAACAGATAATGGCAAACAGGTTGCGGTGCTGGTTCCTACAACGTTGTTAGCTCAGCAGCATTTTGAAAACTTCCGTGACCGTTTTGCTAACTTACCGATCCGTGTGGAAGTGCTGTCACGATTCAAAACCGCAAAAGAGCAAAAACAAGTGCTGCAAGATGTGGCAGATGGAAAAGTTGATCTGGTTGTCGGTACCCATAAACTGCTGTCTAACGACATACAGTTTAAAGATCTTGGACTACTCATCGTCGACGAAGAACACCGCTTTGGTGTACGTCAAAAAGAAAAAATGAAAGCGATGCGCGCTGATGTTGATATTCTCACACTCACCGCAACACCGATTCCAAGAACCTTGAACATGGCAATGAGTGGCATGCGCGATCTTTCCATCATCGCAACCCCACCCGCTCGCCGCCTTGCGATTAAGACATTTGTACGCCAAAAAGACGATGCAATTACTCGTGAAGCCGTGCTGCGTGAGATCATGCGTGGTGGTCAGGTTTACTTCCTGCATAATCAGGTCGAAACCATTGATAAAGTCGCCGACGATTTAGCAAAACTCATCCCCGAAGCGCGAATAACCGTCGCTCATGGACAAATGCGTGAGCGCGAGCTTGAGCGCATTATGAATGACTTCTACCATCAGCGATTCAACCTACTGGTGTGCACCACCATCATTGAAACCGGCATTGACGTACCAACAGCCAATACCATTATCATGGATCGTGCTGACAACCTTGGTCTTGCGCAGTTGCATCAATTGAGAGGCCGTGTTGGTCGTTCACACCATCAAGCATATGCCTATCTATTGACGCCACATCCAAAAGCGATGACCAAAGATGCAATTAAACGTCTCGATGCTATTGCGTCCTTGGAAGACTTAGGGGCTGGTTTTACGCTTGCAACGCACGATCTAGAAATCCGCGGTGCAGGTGAGCTGCTTGGTGATGAGCAAAGTGGTCAGATCCAATCCGTTGGCTTTACGCTTTATATGGAAATGCTGGAACAGGCCGTAGAAGCGTTAAAAGAAGGCAAAGAGCCATCGTTGGATGAACTACTTCGTGAACAGACCGAAGTCGAAATGCGTCTACCTGCCCTTCTTCCTGATGATTATATTCCAGACGTGAACACTCGTTTATCCATGTATAAACAGATCGCCAGCGTGACCAGTAATGAAGAGCTTAACGAGCTCAAGGTTGAGCTGATTGATCGTTTTGGTCTGCTCCCAGATGCGACAAAAAATCTACTTTCTGTTTCAGAGCTGAAACTGGATGCCGCAAAACTGAAAATCAAGAAAATTGAGGCCCACGATAAGGGGGGATTCATCGAGTTCTATCCGGACGCTGACATTAACCCGACATACTTGGTTAAACTATTGCAATCTCAGCCACAAAAATTCGCGATGGAAGGGCCAACTAAGTTCAAGTTTGCTGTACCATTGACCGACAGACGTAAGCGAATTCAATTTGTTGCTGACATGTTGGGCGAATTCCAACAAAATTTATTACCAACTGCCTGAATAATCGGGTGAAAATTAATAGCTACTGACATCTAGCGATGGAGTGATGATGAAAAAACTGATCCCACTACTACTCTTTTTCGTCGCCATGCCAACTTGGGCACAGCGACAATTTGATATAGAAGTGATCATCTTTAAGCGTGCAGTGAATGCTGAGACAACCAGTGAATCTTGGCCAGACTCACTGCCTCAAATCGACATGTCACGTGCAGGCAGTCTGGGTGATGCGAATTACCGTTCGCAAAAAGGCGTAAAACTGTTACCTAAATCGTCTTATCAGCTAAACACTCAGGAACAAAAACTGCGCAATCATGCCGGATTTAAAGTGCTACTTCACACAGCTTGGCGTCAAGGTGATCAGGGTCGTTATTCTGCGCCAGTATTTCACATCCGTGCGGGTCGAGACTTCTCTGGTCAGTTCAATGCAGATGGAACAGAAAAAGGCTCAGTCGCTCACTCTGAAGTAATGGACGGCATTACCGAACAAACCATTTCAGGGCCACTCACTGAGCTTGATGGCAAATTCCAAATTTACGTTGAGCACTACTTATACGCAGATGTAACTCTGGATCTACAAGCACCAAGCGTGCGTAAAGTGATCTTCGAAGAGACACCTGTAGCGCCAAGTGACGAGATTGTTGATGGTGAAAATAGTGTTGTCCAAGCGGGCATGATGGAAGACATCACACCAAGCGTAAGAGAAGAACGCTTCTTGAAGAGCTATCGTATGGACCAAAAACGTCGTATGCGCAGCTCAGAAACGCACTTCCTTGACCATCCTTTGATGGGAGCAATTATTCAAGTACGCCGCGTAAACTAAAGTTAAAAAGCCCTCACATGAGGGCTTTTTTACAACCATACTGTCACTATGAGTCCTGACTTCCAAATTATAACTCGTCGCTTATCGCTAGAGCTGATCGATTCAAAATCAGCTACAGAACTTGCGACCTTAGTTTCTCGTTCATCATCCCTTCACCAATGGGTTGACTGGTGCCACCCAGAATTCACGGAAAAAGAAGCTGAGCGTTTCATACTAGCCACACGCTTGAACTGGGTAAAAGCAGAAGCCTTTGGTTTTGGTATTTATGACCGCAGCAGCCGTCAGTTGATGGGAATGATCGCCATTAATGAGTTTTACCATACCTTCAATATGGCAAGTTTAGGCTACTGGGTTGCAGATGAGTTTCAACAGCACGGCTACGCAAAAGAAGCGCTCGATGCCGTCATTGAATTTTGTTTTGCTCAGTTAAAGCTAACGCGACTTGAGATTGTGTGCGATCCTAAAAACTTGCCAAGCCAACATCTTGCAACGGCTTGCCATGCCGTTTTTGAAACGAAAGCAGCAAACCGCTACTTGTATGACGGCAAGCCTTATGAAGGGCTGGTTTATTCAATTATCCCTGAATAGGTGCCCAGTGAGTACGAGAAGCCAATACAAAAAAAGAGCTCATTCGAGCTCTTTTTTATTCTGTTTATTTGCGCTTAGTGCAATTTCAGATTTGGTCTGAGTACGCGGTTAATGCGTCCCATCAAAACAATAAGCGCCGTCTTGAACACGCCGTGAAGCGCCATTTGGTGCATACGGTACAGTGACACATACACAACACGAGCAATACGCCCTTCAACCATCATAGAACCTTTAGTCAGGTTACCCATCAAGCTACCAACGGTAGAAAAACGGCTCAATGAAACTAGAGAACCGTTATCTTTGTATACGTATGGTTTCAGGTCACGACCATTCAATTTAGCCACAATATTGCTAAATGCACGGCTCGCCATTTGGTGTGCAGCTTGAGCACGAGGTGGTACAAATGTTCCATCTTCCTGAGTGCACTGTGCCAAATCACCGATAACAAAAATGTTGTCATCACGCGTTGTCTGCAAGGTGTCTTTAACCACCAATTGGTTGATACGGTTACTTTCAAGACCACCAATTTCTTTCATAAAGTCAGGCGCTTTAATCCCCGCAGCCCACACCATGATTTTCGCTGGAATTTGTTCACCATCTTTCGTGGTTAAGCCATTCTCATTGGCTTCAGTCACCATAGTGGCAGTACGTACATTCACACCCAGCTTAGTGAGCTCTTGATGCGCTGCACTTGAAATACGAGGTGGAAGCGCAGGAAGGATACGTTCACCCGCCTCAACCAAGTTAACATTGAGCTTGCTTGAGTCCAGATCTTTAAAGCCGTATGTACGAAGCTCTTTAATCGCATTGTGTAGCTCAGCAGAAAGCTCTACCCCTGTTGCCCCTGCACCAACAATGGCAATATCAACCGTACCTTGACCATTATTGGCATGCAGTTTTAGGAACTGGTTATTCATTTCCGTACGGAAACGGTGTGCTTGCTCTGGGCTATCTAGGAAAATACAGTGTTCACGAACACCTGGTGTATTGAAATCGTTGGATGTTGAGCCAATAGCTAAAACAAGTAAGTCATATTCCAGTTCACGACTCGGAACAAGAAGCTCGCCATGCTCGTCTTTTACTTCACTTAAAGTGATCACTTTACGTTCACGGTCGATATCGGTCAGGCTACCTAATTGGAAATCAAAGTGATGATTTTTTGCATGAGCACGGTAGCTTAACGCATCCACACCTTCATCCAATGATCCAGTCGCAACTTCATGTAGCAAGGGCTTCCAAAGATGGCTTGATTTACGGTCAACCAAGGTTACGTTTGCGCGTCCTTTACGTCCCAGAGTGCGGCCTAACTTGGTCGCAAGCTCTAAACCGCCCGCGCCACCGCCAACAACGATAATTCGTGTCACTGTAACTATCCTCTAAATATAAATAAATGTGGTTCGACCCGAATACTCAGATCGATAAAATTTGTATTCGCTACCCCTTAAGCAGCAATAGAGGGAACAACAGGTTTGAAGATACGTCATCGGATTAAATGCACTACGACAATGCAAAGCACTATGCTGTTTCGCCAGCTAGTGATTCATGGGCAAGTTTTATCTTGCTCTCAACTTTTTTTGATATTTATCAAATAATTTATAAGTAAGTCATTATATAGAGCAAATTTTGCTGCGCAACCATAGTTTGCATTTATCTCAATAGAAAACTCATGGGTTTGTACAACAAATGATTCATCTGCTGAAAAAAGAAACGACCCACTGAATGGTGAGTCGTTTTTGGTGACAAAAAGGATAGTTTTAGCGTTAGCTAGAGGCCTTAAACGCCTTCATCGCTTGGAGGTGTTGCGAAATCTTTTTAAATTTATGAGTTTGGCTGTCATCCCATACAATATCGTAGTACGACTCAAGGGTAGCTGCCGTTTTGCTGTTGTCGTGAATTTCATCCTCTCGAGATAAAATCACCATACACCGATCTTTGTTTTTCGTTCTAAATTCAGAAACACATTTCGTCGCAATGTCTTCATATTCTTCAGGTCGATCAATACGACCTTGCATATTGATTTCTGGATGTAGATTTGGGTTAAATATCACCTGCTTGATGCCACACAAGAAGCCAATACGTTCAGACCAGTACCCGCCTAAACCCACACCACAAATCATTGGGTCAGGATCGTTGGATAGCTCAATCGCCTTATGGACCTCTTTTAATAAATGCTGCATATCGTGCTTTGGATGAAGAGTGCTGTAATTAATGAAACGAACGTCATCGTCAATAAATTGCAATTGCAGCACTTTCTCGTGATTACCTGGGCTATTGCTATCGAAGCCGTGTAAATAAATGATCATGGTTTACCCCCGTCCTTGAAGCTTTCAATCTATCATGTAAACCAAGCTTTTAAAGCTCTGAATCTTATTTTGAACAAGGCGTTAAGTGAAACAGTGATCTTAGCTGCAAAACGACCCTTTGAGTTGTTGAGCTTGGCTCAAATAATGGTCATCTCCCCATAGCTGGTGGGCTAATAAATACCATAACATGGCCATGAGAGTTGCTCGCGGTTGCCAAGCCATCACACCTTCAACCCAGTCATCAACGCCTTCAATTTCTCTCAGTTGGCAATATCGGAACACCGCATCTAATGGCTTTTCTTCAGCAACGTCTATCGTCAAAGTCAAATCTAAACGCGGATCCGCAATGACAGCGTACTCCCAATCAATCACCCGATGTCCAACCTCAGTACTCACCATGTTGTAACCCGCCAAATCAAAATGGCACAAGGTTGTCCCCACATCGGCAAGGTTTGGCGCTTTCCGCCATTGTTGGTACAAAGAAAGATAATCACCTTGCTTTATTTCAGGTTTCAATAACATCCAATAATGATCAACCCGAGCTGTAAAGTTAAAGGGGGCGACTGGGATTCGAGAGGTATCAAGAGTATGGACTTTGACCAACGTCTTTAGCAATGCATCAAAATCAAGCCCCTTGTGCAGTGACTCGCCCTCGATCCATTCCACGAGAAGACCTTGTTCATTGATGTAAATTGCTTGCGGTGCAAGATGAGATGACTCTATCGCTTTGAGTATTTGATACTCCTGAAAGCGAGAGATCGAAAATGCTTTTGTAATAGAAGTGGCTGGGCGCCACACATAAGCAGAGTTGTCGGGTAAAACCACTTTCCAGCAGCGATTGGTTAAACCACCAGTCAGTGTTTGGGCATATTCTGGAGCGGTATGAAAGAAGTGATTAAGAGATAACAACGAACTATCAAGTTGGCTGGCCTCTTGCCATGACATTCTTGCCATACATCACCTCTTTCATTCCTAACTCATAAAGCTTATAGACCTAAGAAGCTCTTAGATTCTTGCTTACGGATTTCAGTTTCATCTGCCCATTCAATCAGACCTGTTTCTAGGTCCATTAAACGCATGGTCATTTTGTAGTACACGTCTTTATCATTACCCGCATTTTTAGCGATGCTTGATAGGTTTCCGTACATCATGTATTGAGCACCAACCATTTTACCAAACTGAATTGCCGTGCTTTGATTCACTAGCTCATCATTATTTTGGAAGTTAAGTTGTTCACGTACGGACTCTACACGATCCATATCGACAAAGCGGAACTTACCAGAATTGAGCATCTTGGTGCTGATAGTGTCCGTGATGGATTCCGTATCAATATGTTCACTGGTTTTGTTCTTGATTCGCTCAACAAATACGATTGGTCGAGAGTCACGCGTAATTGCCGCCACAGAGCCAGACATCATCATGCTATCAACCATTTCGCCCGCAATTTTTTGCAAGTCAGTTGAGCCAAAGTCGATGGTCGTTGTTTCAACTGCTTGAGCATCACCGTAGCTTACTCTATTCGAGCAACCACCTAGAATCACGGCTAAGCCAAGCAATGCGATAACACTTTTTTTCATTATTGGTTCCTCAATTTACCAATTTTATCTGCATAAATTGTGCCTGTTGTAGACAACAAGCAACTATTCTTCACCTTCGCGGATCTGTACGCGAAACTGTTTTCCATTCGGGTTAACCGTCACTTCAGAAATCGCAACCGTTTCCATACCTCGTACAATCAGTTGGCGCCACGGTGCAAGCTGGGTATTGACCTCTAGCCCTTGCTCGTCATACCAATAGAAACGATATTGGATGACTTGATCACCTTTGTACTGACTCGCCAAGCGAACAATTCCTCGAGCACGCCCATCTACTTCGCTCGTTGAAATATCAGCTACTTCGAGGCGTGAACTCAACACATTGTCTCCAAACAACACCGTTTGAGATGCACCATCAATGTGTAAGCCCGCGGTATTTTGCGTGCAGCCAGACATAATAAGTGCTGCCACTGCAGCCAATAGCCATTTTTTCATTACAATCTTCCCAGTTGTTTATGCCACATCGTAGCATTACTACCTTGTCTTGATACCCAAACCAGTACTGTGCGCTTCTCAGCCACATCAAATTGATAAGGTGTACCATTAATTTTTACCGTCTGCTCGCCAGCTTTAACTTGCGAACTTGCTGTGTAAACTTCCCCTGGAAGGGTCAACCAACTGCGCGTATCCGGTTGCTCAGTCAACGTGTTCCAAATATTGAAGACCAAATTACCGACATCATCATCTTTTGCTGCTTCACGTCGAATTTGTTCCTTAGCAACAATTCTCAGCGCCTGACGCATAACCATGGAAGGCAAGCGCTCAGACAAATTCCGCTGTGCCATCAAATTAACATCCGTAAGTAGCGAATCATTCAACTTCTTGCCATTGAGCTTGATGCCGTTAAATGAAGCCTGATTCCCATTTGGATAATAAGGCAATGCCAGAGAATACCATGCACCATTACCGTGGCTGTCAAACAACGGTAAGGTCTGTTTCCAACCTTGCATGGCTTTAACAATCCCTTGCTCATCAATCACGATAACACGGGCTTGCCCTGCATTCAGGGGCTCAACTTTACCGTAGCGTTTCTCGAGCTTAACTAAATCCTGTCGCATACCCAAACGCTTAGCGACGCGCATGGTTCCGTCAATCACTTGCGAATTGTTAGGAGACACAGCCAATGCTCGTCGATAATCAACATAAGCGCTGTTTAAGTCACCATCCGCTTCATACAACAGGGCAGAAAGGTATAACAAATAACCGTTTTGTACCGCCTGTAATGTTTTGCCTGCATCTGGGTAATTCGACAGCACACTGCCTAAATTGGGAGTGAGACCTTGTGATTGCATCTGTTTTTGTGCCGACTCAAGTTCTTTCTCACGCTCTTTACGCGCTCTCTCCTGCACTTGATTGGCTCGACGCATTTCAATTAATGCTCCTTCCAAATCATTCGAGTGCAGATAATTCAACCCTAAATAGAGATGAAGGAAGCCGAGTTCGTAGTCAGCCGGGTGATACGTTCCTAAGTTGTCATTCACCGCTAGTGCGCCAACGCTGGTGGCGGTTTCCGACACGGAGACTGTCGCTTTGTCTTGGAGCGTTCTGACCGACTGATCACTGAGTTCAAACGATGCTTTGCTCTGTTCATAGTCGTTGTTTAATAGGTACACACGACCTTTTTCAAAGTTATCTAGGATATCACCTGCCACCGAGCTAGGCAGTTGGTTCGCCGCCTCGGCGTAGTCACCTTTTTTCACGGCTTGATAAACATCGCTGTTCTGCGCGCTGTAATGACTAAAAAGATTGCCAGCAGAAAAATTTGCACACGCGGTCAACGCAACACAGCTAGCAGCAACAAAAGTGAGTCGAATGTGATTCAGCACTTCGTACTCCGTAGTTCGATTTATTGTATGTAAGTAAATAGGGTGGCTGTTGCCACCCTTATGTTCACCGACTGATTGGACTGC
Organism: Vibrio sp. TRT 21S02; assembly: GCF_050113675.1. Taxonomy (NCBI): domain Bacteria; kingdom Pseudomonadati; phylum Pseudomonadota; class Gammaproteobacteria; order Vibrionales; family Vibrionaceae; genus Vibrio; species Vibrio sp. TRT 21S02. The sequence goes on along the minus strand of NZ_JBNJOI010000001.1, from coordinate 134,610 downwards.
AAACTTCGAAAAAAGTTTATTTCTGTTCCGAGTTCAAAGCCCAATTAGACTAGCTCATCAACATTGGACCTAACGGGCGTCCACCCACAAGATGCATGTGAATATGGTAAACTTCCTGACCACCGTGAGCATTACAGTTCATGATCAAACGGTAACCGTCTTCATCAATCCCCTCTTCTTTTGCCAGTTGGCGAGCCACGGTAAACATGCGACCTAACGCCAGTTCATCATCGGCTTCAATATCGTTTACTGTCGGGATCAATTTATTCGGAATGATCAGAATGTGGCTTGGCGCTCGTGGGTTGATGTCGCGAAAAGCGGTCACTAAGTCATCTTGATAGACCACATCGGCAGGGATTTCTTTACGGATAATCTTACTGAAAATCGTTTCTTCAGCCATGGAACACTCCATATCATCTTGTTTTGTATGCTTGTTATCGCAGTATGCGCCAAGGGCAGACAAAGCTCAATAAAAACAGCGTCCAGTTAACAATTTTAATAATTGCTATTAACTTCTATTAAAATTTGTATTGTCCGTCATAAAACCCACCTCCCACCATCAATACAACAATGATTATTTTGTTACTTTTTTAAGACTCTCGTTCAGTCTTTTATTGTCTTTTTTGTTTTTTGGGGAGATTTCTATGAAGGGTTCAGTGATCAGGCGCATGTATGCTGGTTTTGCCCTAATCATAATCATGTTCGTTATCACCACCTTTTTGATGATGCGGAGCATGGAGCAAATACACGATAATTTTGAAGAAGTATCAAACGTTTCACTACCACTGGTTTCTCTATCGAATCAAACAAGTGTTAATTTGCTTTCAGCGGATAAGTATTTTAAAGACTTCCTGACCACACAAAGTCAGGAGCGCATGGCAGCCATGCGTGAAGCCTTCACCTCCGCTGAGTCAACTTACGGTCAATCTCTACAAGCACTCGAACAAGCGAGCCATGGCAATGCCAATTTAGTTGAAAAAATTGAGCAACTAAAAACGATGGAAGAACGCTACTTTTCTGAAGCGGCTCAGGCGATGGACAATTATCAAGCCATGTTCGCCGCTCAGCTTCAGGTGCAGCAATCTACGCGTAAATTCCAGCGTCTTCATTCAGAACTGAGTGTGGGAATGAAAGAGTACGTTGATGACCAGAGCAGTATTTCGGTCAAAGTGATGGCCAAAAGCTACTTCATTAAACTGAAAGATGCAGAGGTGATCACCTCTGATGCACTTGCTAGTAGCGATTCCGAATTGGTTTCAAAAGCCGTAGCAAAAAACAAAAAAGCCGTCACTCACTTAAATTACGCTTATCGCGGCCTTACAACTCAAATGCCTCAGATTAAAGAAGTATTTGATGAATTTGTTCAACAATTTACCCGTGATGTGGGTAAAAAAGGCGGCGTGCTCGATCAACACAACACCTATTTGGCGGCTAAATCTGCACTGTATGACAACATCGCCAATCTAACGCGTGAAGTGGATAACACCATGGCGATCTTGAATTCGTTTTCTCAAGAAGCGCAAGGAGGACTCAAGCTTTCAGTCGTCGAGGCTGGCGAGGTCTACGATCATGGTGTGTTAAGAGCCATTCTAATTGGCGTGGTCGTGCTCGTTACAGCAGGTGCTATTGGGTACCATATTGCTCACAGCGTACGCTCTCCCCTCACCCGCATACTGAAAACGCTAGAAAGTCTTTCTGAAGGTGATCTCACACAGCGAATTGATATCCGTTACAACAATGAGTTCAGCCGCGTAAGTAGCCATATTAATGCGCTTGCAGACAACCTGCATGACATTCTCAATAAGCTCAATCACGCGTCAGACAACCTTACCCACACCGCTAGTGACAACCAAGAAACCTCTTCACATGCCCAAGCGCAGCTGAGCCAGCAAAGAGAGCAAACGGCCAATGTTGCCACCGCAATGACCGAGATGACCCATTCAGTGCAAGAAGTCGCTCAGAGTGCACAGAGCTCCCAACAGATGGTTGAACGTGTGGAGGCAGCGTCTGAGTCTGGTCGTCTGATCATGAGTAACAACATCACGACCATCAATCAGTTGGAATCAAGATTGAATCAATCTGTTGATGCGGTAAGTGAACTGCGCCAAATGAGCAGCCACATTGGGTCAATCTTGGATGTTATTCGTAACATTGCCGAGCAAACTAATTTACTCGCCTTGAATGCAGCTATTGAAGCGGCTCGTGCAGGTGAGCAAGGACGTGGTTTTGCAGTCGTGGCTGACGAAGTGAGGGTATTAGCACAAAGAACAACTGATTCTACATCAGAAATTGAGCGTATGATCAGCAGTTTACAAACGTGTTCAAGCTCTGCCAGCGATGTAATTCAAAGTTGCAGGGAAGACATGACACAGTCCGTTTCCCAAGCTTCGCAAGCCAACAGTGCGATGGAAGAGATTCAAGCATTAATTCTAGAAATCAGCCATATGAGTGGCCATATTTCTCAGGCGGCAGCAGAGCAGAATGAAACAACCTGTGCGATTGCGCAAAATATCGAAGAGATAAACCAGATCGCGGATGCCAGTTACCAAGCGATGGCGAATATTGCACAAACCAGCGCAGCACTCACTGACCTAGCAAACCAACAAGGCGCACTAGTACATCGATTTAAACTGTAAAGTTATTGTAAATAATCAAATAAGGGCGGCTTTATTTTCAAGCTGCCCTTGTTTTTTTTCGGGCTTAACATTATATCGGTTGTATGGCTTGCTGATTTATCTTTTCATCCATCATTTTTGCAGGCCAACCATGAGGAAGGTATATGGCAGTTCATGTTGGCATCATCGATCAAGATCCGATTCGCTTGGTCACTCCATTGTTGGATAATCGCACTATCAGCAACCATATTGTTTTCATTGGTGTAGATACTCAGGAAAGTATGTATACCCGATTAAATAGTGTTCTGGCCCAGCGAGGGATCACGTCTGAGTTTTTCAAAATTCCAAATGTCGCAAATACTTCAGCAATTAAACAGGCTGTGATTAACCTCGCGGCCGATTTAAAAGCGCGCGGGGAAGCCGTCAAGCTCAATGCAAGTTGCGGCCTGCGACACCGTCTTCTTTCTGTCTATGAGGTCTTCCGAACGTTCCATTGGCCTATTTTTGTCGTCGAACCAAGCAGTGACCGTTTGTGCTGGCTATACCCTGATGGCAAAGAAGACACTCAAGTCCAAGACCGCATCACCATTTCTGACTATTTAACGATTTTTGGTGCTCGTGGCGAATTTAACGAGCATGAACTTCCGCCACAACTGGATCAAAAGCTGTATGAGCTCGGAGAGCGCTGGGCAAGTAATGCACTTGAACTTGGTCCGGGTCTCGCGACTTTGAACTACTTAGCGACAACCTGCCGCAAAGAACAAAAGCTCGATGTTGAATTATCAGAAAAGCAGCAAGGCTATCGTGAGCTCAACATGTTGCTTACGGATCTGGTTGAAGCTCAAATTGCTACCTACGAGAATGGCGTACTCACATTTGCCAATGAAGATGCCCGTCGTTTCTCCAACGGTGAATGGCTAGAAACACTGGTTCACAGCACGGTAAGACAAATCCAAAAAGACATGCCTACGATTCAAGATCACTCTTTGAACGTACAGGTCTACCGCCAATTAGGTGATCGAGAGGTTCGCAACGAACTCGACGTGGCTTCGGTTGTGAATAACAAGCTGCATATTATTGAGTGCAAAACAAAAGGCATGCGAGACGACGGGGATGACACACTTTACAAGCTGGAGTCTTTACGCGATCTGCTGGGGGGATTGCAAGCCCGCGCGATGTTAGTCAGTTTCCGCCCTCTTCGCTACAACGACATTACTCGTGCCGAAGACCTCGGATTAGCCTTAATTGGGCCTGATGAGCTGAAAGATCTGAAAACGCACCTAACCCAATGGTTTAAAGGGGCTGGTGGTTATGAAGAAATCAATCAATGCTAATTCGTTAGCAAAGAAAAAAGGCGCCAATAGAGCGCCTTTTTCGTATCAAATTTCAATTAGATCTCAATGAAATCTGTCTCAACCGCCGGGTTGACATCTGCATCGTAATCAACACCTTCAACGCCGAAACCAAACAGTTTCAAGAACTCTTCTTTGTACTCAACGTAGTCCGTCAGTTCTTTTAGGTTTTCAGAGGTGATCTGTGGCCATAGGTCACGACAATGCTGTTGAATGTCGTCGCGAAGTTCCCAGTCATCCAGACGTAGACGGTTTACTTCATCTACTTCAGCAGCACTACCGTCTTCTTTGTATAGACGTTGGCTGAACATACGGAAGATCTGCTCCATACAACCTTCGTGTACACCTTCTTCACGCATTTTCTTAAATACCATTGCGATGTACAGTGGCATAACTGGAATTGCAGAACTTGCTTGCGTCACAACAGACTTCAGTACCGCTACGTTTGCGCTACCGCCAGTTGCTGACAGTTTTTCGTTTAGTGCTGCAGACGCGCGGTCTAGGTCCATTTTCGCTTTACCTAGTGCGCCGTCCCAGTAGATAGGCCACGTCAGCTCAGTACCGATGTAGCTGTATGCTACTGTCTTACAACCGTCAGCTAGAACACCTGCTTCAGACAGAGCGTTGATCCAAAGTTCCCAATCTTCACCGCCCATTACGGTTACAGTGTCTTTGATCTCTTCTTCTGTCGCTGGTTCAACGCTTGCTTCGATGATCACGTCTTTGTTGGTATCAACAGCAGTAGATGTGTACGTTTCACCGATAGGTTTTAGTGATGAACGAATCACTTCACCAGTTTCTGGCATTTTACGTACTGGAGAAGCCAGTGAGTAAACCACCATATCAATCTGACCAAGGTCTTCTTTGATCAGCTCAATTGTCTTTTCTTTTGCTTCATTTGAGAAAGCATCGCCATTTAGGCTTTTCGCGTAAAGACCTTCTTCACGTGCTAGCTTTTCAAATGCTACTGAGTTGTAGAAACCAGCTGTGCCAGGCTTCTTCTCTGTGCCTTCTTTTTCAAAGAAAACACCGATAGTTGAAGCACCGCCACCAAATGCCGCAGCGATACGAGAAGATAGACCGTAGCCACTTGAAGCACCAACCACAAGTACACGCTTAGGTGCGTTTTTGATTGGGCCTTGCGCTTTAGTGTAAGCAATTTGTTCTTTTACGTTAGCTTCACAGCCTACAGGATGCGTAGTAGTACAGATAAATCCGCGAATTCTAGGTTTGATGATCATATTCAACTTCCTTTACAAAACCCCGCTAGGATAAAAGTTTCAACATCAAATCTCATCTTATTTCTTAAAAAACACCGCTTTTTTCTAAGTGGTTGGAGCTGTTTGTAGTATCTCTCTTGTCTGATAACAACAAAGGCACCGCAAACGGTGCCTTATCTCACATATCTATTCGCATCAAAATTTAACCACAAAAGATCAACAGACCCTAATTATGCGACATCATCCAACGTCGGTTTCACTGACGCTTTATTCGTGGTGACCTCACTAAAGTCATGACTAAAGTTATCCACCTGAATCGCTTGATAACGTAGCTTGTCAGCAGCAAGGATTTTTTCAACTTCTTGTTCAGTGAGTACCTCCGCTTCCAGCGCTTGATCTAGGCGATCTTTAAGTGGGCCTTTACGGTCAACTTTTCCATCTTTAGCCGCTTTTATCAATTTACGCTCCAAGCTTTTCACACTATACATGGCAAGGAAAGCTTGCTCCATCAAACCGACACTGTCGTTGGTATCTTGCCCGATATAACATAGGTGTGTCAGACGGTCACGATGTGCTCCGGGGGTCATCAAGCTTTCGGCCAGCTTCACCGTGAGATCATCTGAAGGACGTTGGTAATGGTTACCAAGTGGGAACACAAGTAGCTTCAATATGCGACCGACCGCTTTTTGTGGGTAGTTGCTATAAGCTTCTTGCAGTGATTTGGCTGCATGATAAAAACAGTGGTGAACCGCATAATGGACATAATCTAAATCCTGTTGCTGGCGACCTTCATCTTCATATTTTTTCAACGCAGCAGATGCCATGTATAAGTAAGCCAAAGCATCACCAAGGCGCGCAGAAATCATCTCTTTTCGTTTCAGCTCTCCGCCAAGGGTCAACATAGCAACATCCGCACTGACAGCAAGTGCGCGGCTGATACGCGTCATTTCTCGATAATACTGTTTTGTCGGGCCACTCATATCGGCTTTGACCAACATAGAACCTGTTAATGCTGCTCCAAACGCACCAAACGTATTTTTCGTTGCGTGGGTGATGTGTTTAAACAACAACTTATCGAACTGTTCTGCCCCTGCTTTTGGATCTGGATTCGCCGCTGCTTCCATTTCTTGCAATACGTATGGGTGGCATCGTGTCGCCCCCTGACCGAAAATCATCAGGTTGCGGGTAAGAATGTTCGCGCCCTCAACGGTAATCGCCACTGGGATACCGAGATAGTGAGTGGCAAGATAGTTCATTGGGCCATCCTGAATCGCACGACCAGAGTGAATATCCATCGAATCATTGAGAATGGTCCGAGCCATTTCTGTCATGTGGTATTTCGCAATCGCCGTGACAATGCCCGGTTTTTCTTTCAAATCCAGAGATGTTGTGGTCAATGTCCGGGTCGCTTCGAGTAGATATGTCAGGCCACCGATACGCCCTAGCGCCTCTGCTACCCCTTCAAACTTACCAATCGACATACCGAACTGTTTACGCACATAAGCATATGCCCCTGTCGTGCGCGAAGTGAGATGACCAATTGCCGTACCCAGAGCCGGAAGAGAAATACCACGACCCGCCGACAAGCACTCCACCAGCATTCGCCAACCTTTGCCTGCGAAATCCTGACCGCCTATCAACCAGTCCATTGGGATAAACACATCATGACCACGTGTTGGCCCGTTCATAAACGCAAGCCCTAACGGATCATGTCGTTCACCGAATTCCACACCCGGATGATCAGCAGGGATAAGAGCACACGTGATCCCCAGCTCTTTTTTATCACCCATTAACCCATCTGGATCGTACATCTTAAAGGCTAAACCAAGAACGGTGGCAACCGGAGCCAACGTGATATAGCGCTTATTCCAGTTCAAACGAATGCCAAGCACCTTCTCTCCATCGTGCTCGCCATAACAAACGATCCCTTCATCTGGAATGCCACCCGCATCCGAGCCTGCCTCTGGCCCCGTCAGTGCGAAACAAGGAATATCGGTGCCATCGGCAAGCCTTGGCAACCAATAGTCTTTTTGTGCTTGCGTACCATAGTGTGACAACAGCTCACCCGGCCCGAGTGAATTGGGCACCATGACGGTAACCGCGGTACTAATGCTCCGAGTTGCGATACGCGAAACAATGGTTGAGTTAGCTAATGAAGAAAATTCACGACCGCCATATTGCTTTGAGATGATCAGAGAAAAAAATCGCTCTTTACGTAAGTACTGCCATACTTCAGGCGGCAAATCCCGATCTTCTTTGACGATTTTATGATCGTCCAACATAGACAATAGAGTCTCCAGCTCATTGTCCATGAAAGACTGCTCTTCTGCGGTTAAGGCTGGCTTAGGGTACTGATGCAATTTGGTAAAATCAGGCTTGCCGGAAAATAACTCACCATCCCACCAAACACTGCCAGCCTCCATCGCTTCTTTCTCTGTACTGGAAAGCGGTGGTAAGACTTTTTTAAATAATTTGAAAGCCGGGTCGCTAACCCATTTTCTTCGTAGAGAGCTCATAATCAGATCCTTTTGTTCACTTGTTTGGTGTCCAATTTTTTGTCGTGTTATTTATAATTTTAATACCAAGGTTCAACCTTGTTGTTTTGATTTATTCCGCAGCGACGCCTGCTGCTAAAAATGGAATAAGTTGGTCAACGACAGCTTTTGCATCCATCTGTTTTCCAAAATCATTTTCCGCAATTTCAACCAGAGCCTGACTGGAAGCCATGGTGAAAACACAAGTTCCGAGAGTGAAGTGCAAGCGCCAAAACAACGTTTCTTGCGTTAAATTGGGGTTTGCTTTCATCACCGATTCAGTAAAAAGTGACAACGCATCTTGATAACGGGTCGTAATAAACCAGCGTAAATGCCCTTGAACATCGGTATACCCCCGCCCAATCAACAGCATAAATCGACTGGTGCCGTTTGGACGCACATCATTAAGTGCGCGCAGCGGTGCGCGAAGCGATTCAAACACTTCTGCCATGGTGTAACTGTTATTGAGATTTAAGGTGATCAAAGCATCTTGCACGGCTGGCATAAATGCTTCCAAGTAACGATTTAGCACCGCCCTAACGAGCGTCTTCTTGTCACCGAAATGGTAATTAACCGAGGCAAGATTAACCCCAGCTTTACTCGTGATGGTTCGCAGCGACGTGTCATTAAAGCCATGTTCAGCAAACAGAGCTTCCGCAACATCAAGAATCTTTTCTTTGGTCCCGTTTCGTGCCATTTCAATCACTCGTATTAAACAACTGTTTGAAAATATACAACCAGCACATTTAATTAACAACCAATTAACATCACACTTTTAGTTATTGGTCCGACCAGGTAATAACGATAACCACTAGATCTATGAAAAATAAAAGAAAATTAAAAAATTGATTTTTTTTATTCAAAAAAGGGAACTGTTTTACACTATCTCGGTCTGAATAAGTGTAGTTAGCAGAGCATTAAGAGTTTACAGGCCGTCAAACTTGTCCCTTACTGTGACTACTAATTTACGCTGCTTTTTCTTATTAACTCCTATGTTTTGTATCCGCCCAGAACCTGATTGTTCTGGGCTTTTTTTATGTACAATCCACGGGGTTAATTAGCTTTTGATGAGTCTTTAAGCGGTACAGTTGCGGGAACAAACACCCAACGGCTACTGAGTACATAATTAAAAAACATACCCGCCAACACACCGGTAACAAGGGCAATCCAAAGTGCCCAATCATCTTGACCCAAAAAGAATAACGTCAGCTTAAAGACACCTAAATTAGGCAGTGATGACATCAGAGCACTAATAACGCTTTTTGACCATTGCCGAGATACGGATTGATCCACAACACCAAATGTCCAGCATCGGTTGCCAAACCAAGTTGTGGATGCAGCTAATGCAAAAGCGATGACGCGCGCGAGTTCAATCGGCAGCGCCAACGCGTAAACCCCAATGGCATACGTCGTAGCATCAACCACAAAACCCGCCCCTCCAACCATTGCGAATCGAACAAACCGATGCGACGTCATGGTGTTCTGCATTGATAGAGTGAGCGATGACTCGCCGCCGTTTTCACTAAAACACAATCCATTTTCTGAGATGAAAGCAAGGCTTCAACTTGCTCAGAATTCCCCACCAATTGCACCTGCTGGTATTTTTCTAACTCGCGACTTTGTTGCAACACTTTGGCCTGCCCTTTTGAATAAAACTGGCCGGAAAACGGACGCTTACCCACATAAAAAAGAGCGATGTTTTGATCCGCTTCAGCAAGCAGCGCTTTGTCACTTTTCCGCTCAGATACGCCAATTTCAATAAATACAACCGCAAGCATTAACAATATAGGTAGCACCCAAGTGGTGATTTGAAACCACAGTTTTTGACTGTCAGACTGAGAAAGAAACATCGCCAGAATAAGCGCAAGAGCAGGAACGCTAGGCAAGACATAAGCAGGGAGTATATTTCCAGAGAACGTAAACAAAATGAGTGGAGACATCATCCAGAATAACGCGAAGCTCAGTAGGCCATCATTATTCCACCAGCTAACTATTTGCTTTCGCTTAAACCAAAGAACCACGGGCAAAATGAACGACCAAGGTGCAGAAGCATAAAGCCAGTACAACCAAATTGTTCCACGAGCTCGTTGGTGTGCGCTGCCATACAGATCTCCTTCCCAGCCACTGACCAAAAATCGTTTGATATGTTCACCTACGATGAAATAATTCAAAAATCCCGGTGTTGCTTGTTCCGCTAATAAATACCAAGGAAGCGCGATCAGTAGCATTAACAAGGTCCCGCTCACCAACGGGATACGATGCCAAAGCTCCCCCCACATTTTTACTGGCCCATACCGAAGCAGCAACCAAGGAAAAATAGCTAAACCAACCAGTACGATGGTTAAAGGGCCTTTTGCTAACAAGCCAATCGCTAAACCAACAAACCCGACATATGCCCATGCTTTACGTCCTTGCCAACAAAGGTAAAAGCCAGCCATGGCAAGCGATATCCCAAGCGTCAGTGCCATGTCTGTCATCACAGCTCCCGCAGCCACCGCGAAAACACCACAAGTAGCTAAGATCACCGCGGTCATCAGGGCATCAATACCAACACGCCGAGCAAAATACGCCATTAATGCAATAACAAGTACACCGGCTAGCCAATGAGGGGCTCGAACCGCAAATTCATTGACACCAAACCACTCGATACCCGCAGCACTCATCCATGTAAACAGTGGGGGTTTACCCCAAAACGGCACACCATAATCAAATTGAGGCGTTAACCAATTCCCTGTTTCGACCATCAATCTGGCCATTTCACCGTAACGCGCTTCCGTCGTGTCCATTAATGGGTACGCGCCCAAACTTAGCAACCGAACCAATAGCACAGTCGCTAACACACTCCAGAGATGAACTCGCTTCAACATCATGCTCGCTTCTCCGCTTTAACAGATTGATGTTGAGGTCTTTTTTCCTTGAGAGATTGGAGCAAATACAGTGGCCGCTGCTTAGTTTCAATAAAAATTCTGCCAATGTATTCGCCGAGTAAACCGATACAGAGCAACTGGACGCCGCCTAAGGCTAGCATCACAATCATCATGGATGGATAACCCGAAACCAACTCACCAAATAACAAGGTTTTGCTTAAGATATAAAGGCCATAACCAAACGCCGACATCGCAACGCCAGCCCCAACAAAGGAAGCCAAACGCAAAGGGCGAATTGAGAACGAGCTGATGCCATCCATCGCCAGCCCAATCAACTTAACGTAATTCCATTTTGTTTCTCCGCAATGGCGCGGATCACGTTGGAAACGAAGCTGTGTCTGCTTGAAACCCGGCCAAGCAAAAATCCCCTTCATGTATCGATTACGCTCTGGTAACTGGTTGATGTGGTCAACGACTTCTCGGCTGAGTAAACGAAAGTCACCAACGTTTTCAGGAATGTGATTTTTAACTAACACGTTCAAAAGCTTGTAATACGAGGCTGCCGTAAAGCGTTTAAATAGGCTCTCCCCTAGTCTTTCACTCCGCTGCATGTTGACCACGTCGTATCCTTCACGCCATTTGGCCAACATGTCGGGGATGCACTCTGGCGGATCTTGTAGATCAGCATCAATCACGACCACAGCCTCACCACAACTATGCTCTAACCCCGCACTCATCGCGGCTTCTTTGCCAAAGTTTCGGCTTAAAGATAGGCTGCGAATAACACACTCTGTCGCTTGGAAGCTCTCCACCACGGCTAAACTGGTATCACTGCTGCCATCGTCCACGTAAATAATTTCCGCTGTATCTGGAATCGTTGCCAATACTTTCATCAGCCGCGCATGAAACATCGGCAATACCGACGCTTCGTTGAAATACGGCACGATCACAGATAACGTTGTTGAAGGGTATTTGATTGTCGAAACAGTTGTTACTAGCCCCATATGCCACTTCTCTCTATCTAAAAACGTACTCGGTACGCTCTATTACGAAATGATCTCTTTTTAGCAACACCCACGTAGAAACAATGTTATTCACGGAATTTTCACGCTAAGTTTGTTGCTATATATCGGGTTAAAGGTACGGAAATACAAAATGAATAACGTTCTATTAATCGAAGATAACCGCGAAATCGCTGGCGTCTTGTTTGACTATTTTGAGTGTTTGGGAACAGAACTCGACTACGCCGACAATGGTGAACTTGGCCTTGAGTTGGCGATGAATAATCAGTTTGATCTGATATTGCTGGACTTGATGTTACCAAGAATGGATGGCCTAACGGTTTGTAACCGATTAAGAGAAGCAGGAAACAACACCCCTATATTGATGCTAACGGCACTCGATAACCGTGAGGATATGTTGCGTGGCTTCGCTCATGGGGCTGATGATTACCTGACCAAACCTTTTGATCTCGATATTTTGGAAGCACGCATGCGAGCCTTAATCCGACGCTATCGTGGTGAAGTGGCACACAGCAAACTCACGTTTGGCGAGTTGAGTATCGATCAAAAAACCCGGCAAGCTTACCGCCTAGATAAACGCCTAGCTCTTAACCCTACCACTTACACCATTCTTGAACTGCTTTGCTTCAAAGCCCCCGAGGTGGTGACAAGACAAGAGTTAGCCAGCAAATTATGGCAAGAATACGAACCTAATAATGATGTTTTGCGCAGCCATATCTACCAACTTCGTAACCAATTGGATAAACCATTCGCGAAGCCGATGCTACTGACGATCCCAAAAGTCGGTTACCGTTTGGAGGCGAAGTGATGCTGAAAAATTTCTTAAGCAGCACACAAACACTAACCGGTAGATTGGCACTCTTTTTTGGTGGTGTTTCCTGCGTCGTCGGCTTAGTCGCTTTCCTGATCTTTTTCCTTGCGTTGCAATGGTCTGAAGATCGGGTCGGCGAACGACGAATTCTGATTGACCGCAATGAAGCCGTGAACGCATTCCTTAGTGGTGCTGAAGGTAAAATCTCCCTCGATACACTCACTGACGCTTACAACGATTTATCGCTCCTACCAGAGCCATACAATCAATACCTGCAAAAACATGATTCATTTTTGGGTGAAGTAGGACTCACCCAGAGCCCTGAATCTCATATGATCTACAAAGGTCATTATTTTGAAAACGGACAAAAGAAAGACATCGTCCTACTCTCGGAAATCGATCAAGTGGAATTCCACGTTCAAGAAATGCTGGTGTCTGCAAGTATCGTTATTCTCTTTGTTGTCCTGCTGATGTTCATCTTTGGTGCGCTGCTGTATCGGTTATCTAAGCGTTTAATCGAACCCATTAACGAGTTAGCGGCTCAACTAGAAACCCAGACAGCAGATACATCCAGTCCATTTGTTATCCAGCCTCAAGCCGCGCACGAATTTCAACTCTTGACTCAGCGCCTCAATCAATATCGCCAAGATCTCAACCAAGCCCTCAAACGAGAGCAGGCATTTGCGCGGTATGCGAGCCACGAACTTCGTACGCCACTCACCGTTGTTAAAGGTGCCACCAAACTCATTACGCGTGATGACATCAGTGAGTTTCAAACGCGACAAGTTAAACGGATTAACGACTCCACCGATAATATGATCGCCATGGTCGATGCGCTGCTTGCCATCGTGCGTTATGAGCGAAATGTCAGTGAGCAACCTTTGAGAAGCGTCTCTCTCTCTGAGATACAGGCAATCGTAGACAGCAATGCACCACAAGCACAAGACAAAGGGATTCAAATAGTGATGCATTTTGAACAAGCGCCAAAATTATTCGCAACTCCAGCGGTTCTCAGTATGGTGATTGGCAACTTATTACGAAATGCTGTTGCTGCCGCCCAGAACGGTATTGTGGATTTGCACATCAATGCCCAAGAACTCACGGTGATCGATGATGGGCACGGTTTGGTAACTCAGGCCGACCCGCAAGGCCATGGACTTGGACTGATGATTGTTGAAGATCTATGTCTTCGATATGGCTGGCAGTTCACGCTTAATGAGCACCCACAGCGAGGTTGCATCGCTACCATCCGTTTCTAAGCTGCCCAACGGACGCTATTTTAGGTAAGATAGCGCCCCTTAAATCTCTAACTAGCATCAAGTATGAAACTGAGCGATAGCCCAATAACCCAACACCACTTTAATGGTATCGACTTTTACCTTAAGCGTGATGATCAGTTACATAGTCACTTTACTGGGAACAAAGCACGTAAGTTCATGCAGCTGTTAGAAATGGACTCTCCTCAAGTCACCACATTGGTTGGCTATGGTAGCCCACAGGCCAACTCTCTCTATTCCCTTGCCGCGTTAGCTTCTATTAAAGGCTGGCAACTTGATTTCTGTGTTGACCATATTCCTTCATGGCTAAAAGATAACCCGCGAGGTAACTATCGTGGAGCTTTGGAACTGGGCGCTAATATTGTAGCAATGAAAGATAACGTCGAGACCGCGCACCTTCACCCCTCTGACTTTATCAAAGCAAACTACGTTGAAGAGCAATACCTTGTGGTTCCTGAAGGGGGACGATGCCAACTGGCCGAGTATGGGGTAAAACAATTGGCGATGGAGATCCTATCTTGGACACGCTTTGAGGGCAGTAAGGAATTTGTGGTTGCCCTACCTTCAGGTACAGGGACTACGGCACTGTATTTACACAAGCACCTTGCCCCCCACGGCATCGATGTGATCACGTGCCCTTGTGTCGGTGGCAAAGACTATTTGGTTCAACAATTTGAAGAGCTGGGAGAAACGTCTCACCCAATGATCCTTGAACTGGAGAAAAAGCATCATTTCGGTAAACTTTATTATGAAGATTATCTGATCTGGCAGTCGTTGCTTGAACAGACCAATATCGAGTTTGAACTCTTGTACGACCCGATGATGTGGCAATGTTTAAGTCAATGGCATCAGCAAAACAGTGATAAAACCCTGATCTATATTCATCAGGGAGGATTGCTTGGCAACGAGAGCATGTTACCAAGATATGAGCGGCAATATGGCCTAGCAGGCGCATGCAGCGACGAGAAGGAAGTAATATGAAATATGGGTTACTACTGCTTTTGATGTTCTCTGGTATCACAAGCGCCAAAGTGATTTCGACACCATCGAAACCTATCGTTGCCGTCGATGGAAGTGAGCTTGCCAAGCGTGTTTGTTACTATCAAGATCAGGCGTACTCACTCGGCGCCGTTTTACAAGTGGGTGAGCACTATTTAATTTGCACTGAAGCCAACAAATACGAAACCAACGGCGCTTTAAAGTGGGAGCCGTTAAAAGAGTCCTCAGCTAAAATCACACACTAGCGCACTTTACGCGTTACATACACGCGATCAACGATTGCTCCTTCCCGCCTAATACACTTGAGATATGCGCTTCAACAATCTCTTGGTGACGTCCTGATTGCTTAAGAGAAATAATCGCCTGATTGATTAATGTGACCAATTTCTCCGCCCTTGGCGACTGCTTTGAAACCATTAAGTAAAAATTGACGGGTGCCATATCCAACTTCTGACAACCCACCTCTTCAAAATGAGTCACCTTCCCCGTCGCCAGCCCACCAGCGATTAAAGATGCTTGGGTTTCAAATACATTGCATCGGCCATGTGCTAACAGCTGAAGTAAACTGTCGATATTATTGTGGGTGGAATAGATAATATTTTCCTGAGGAATGCCATACGCTGAGGTATATATTTCATAATTCCAGCCTTGCATCCCGCAAATCTTGAAATGCTTCAGTTCATCCATAGATGTAACTAGCTTTTGTGTCACCGGGTTTACTACACCATTCGGATATTCGGAATACGAGAAAAAGAGGCTTGATGGCGCGGAATAAAGTGGCCCCACAAAATAGTAATGCTCAGCGCGACTGTCGTTAAATGTGGCATCCGATGCCACCTCATGCTTCCCAATCGACTTATAATTTTCGGTATTTTTAAGGCATCGAGACCAAGGGATTAGCTGAGGTTCAAACTCAATACCGATGATTTCGGAAATCGCTTTAAACAGGTCAACATTAACACCTTGTGGCGTTTTATCTTCCAGTTTTTCATCACTCGACAAGCTATAAAAATAGGGAGCCCACGGCTCCCCACATACTTTAATGGCACTTTCTTTCGCAAAGGCGTTGCTGCATATAAACAAGAACACAATCAAACCAATGGCTTTCAATCCCATTATCTATTCCTAACTTATGTAAATGCTAAAAGTATAGATAATGTTCTGAAATTCGCGTTACTTTAGCCCACCCATTAACACATATTTTTGCTCTAGGTATTCTTCGATTCCTGCGCTGCCACCTTCACGCCCTAACCCGCTTTCTTTAACACCACCAAATGGGGCACTTGCGGTTGAAATCAGCCCTTGGTTGACACCAACCATGCCAGATTCCAACGCTTCACTCATCCTAAATGCCCGAGCTAGATCTTGTGTATAAACATAACTCGCCAAACCCACTTCTGTCTGATTAGCCCGCTCTATCACTTCCTTTTCATCATGAAAACGGTAGAGCGGAGCTAACGGCCCAAAAGTTTCTTCAGTTGTGCAAAGCATCTCATCACTCACTTCCGTCAACACAATAGGCGCAACAAGTAACCCTTCCGAAAAGTGCGCTTTCCCAGAGCTCAACTGTGCTCCTTTTTGCAACGCATCTTCAACATGGCTCTGCACTTTATTCACAGCGGCTTGGTTGATTAATGGCCCTAAGTCGCTCTGTTCAAGCCCATTTCCTATCTTCATTTTGCGCAGCTTATCAACCAGCAAGTTGGTGAACTTGTCATAAACCGCATCGTGGACATAAATGCGGTTGGCACAAACACAGGTTTGACCCGCATTGCGAAATTTCGCCACAAGTAAACCATCAACCGCAGCCGTCAGATCTGCATCGTCAAACACAATAAATGGTGCATTACCGCCAAGTTCTAACGACAGCTTTTTGATGTTGTCGGCACATTGCGCCATCAACAGTTTCCCCACCCGAGTCGAACCCGTAAAGGAGAGTTTTCGAATGCGCTTGTCACGAGCAAGCCGTTCACCGATCCGTGGTGCATCGCCTGTCACTACTTGCAGTAACCCAGCAGGTAATCCTGCTTGATGCGCTAATTCTGCTAGCGCTAATGCCGTAAAGGGCGTGTCTGGCGCTGGCTTTAAGACCACCGCGCATCCAGCAGCAAAAGCCGGCGCGCATTTTCGGGTGATCATCGCTGCTGGAAAATTCCATGGCGTAATGGCAGCGACCACACCGACAGGCTCTTTGTTGACCATTACTTTGGCACCATCGATGTGAGAAGGAATGATTTTGCCATACACTCGCTTCGCTTCCTCGGCATACCACTGAACAAAACTCGCGGCATAGTGAATTTCACCCAGTGCTTCCTTCAGTGGTTTGCCCTGCTCGCAAGTTAAGATCATGGCCAGATCATCTGCGTTTTCCATGATCAACTGATACCAGCGTTGCAAGACTAGCGATTTTTCTGCAGCCAGAGTCTGCTTCCACAGTCTAAACGCTTTTTCTGCTCCAACAATGGCCTGTTCAACCTGCGCGCAAGTCAAATTCGGTACGTGGCCCAATAACTTGCCATCAAATGGATTACGGACTTCTGTTTTCGCTAAGTTATCACTGTCAATCCACAAGCCATCGACATAACACTGCTGTTTAAGTAAGGAGGGATGTGTAAGTTTCATTGAATCAACCTTAGTTGTGGGTGACACGAAAAGAGGAAAGTAGCATACACCCGTCATATTGTACGTTTTGTGAAATTATCGGAACTTCTCTCGGAAGAGGTCAATCAACACCCGCACCTTTTGTGGTAAAAACACTGCTGATGGGTAAATCAAGGTTAGGTGTTGCTGTGGGTGTTGTACGTGAGGCAGCACCTCCACCAAATCACCCGACTCCAAAGCGGGTTTGGAATGCACTTGTGGTAGCAGCGCAATACCACCGCCAGAAATTGCCATAGAGCGCAATAAATTCAGATCATCAGACTTTAACGAGATTTTAATGTCATCTGCGATAAGCTCTGCATTATAGCGATTGGTCAGCAGCCGATGATGCGCCAAATCTTCAAGTTGGGTGATTTCGGGGTGAGATTGAAGATAAGCCTTGGATGCGACAAAGTGACTGCGATAATGCAACAAACTAAACTGAACATAACTATCGTCTGTGACCTTTACGGCGCTAGGCAGTAGCTGTAAATCAAAGGCTTGACGCTTGAGATCTACGCTCTCTTGATGGTTTTCAATTTCAACACAAATATCAGGAAAGCGCGCCGTATAATCGGAGATGATGCTATTAAAGGCACTTGAGGTCATCAACGCCGAAGGAATCGCAAGCCTAACCGTTCCTGCCAACTCTTCTTGATACTCTTCAACAATAGTCAAGCCTTGTTGAATATGCTCTATCGGTTGATTTACCAGCTCAAACAGACGTTTTCCATTTTCCGTCAGCTCAATGGTTCTGGTGGTTCGGATCAACAGCTGGCACCCTATCGCCTGTTCTAGTTCTTGTAAGCGGCGGCTCACTTTAGAACGTTGCATATTGTTCGCCGTCGCGGCAGCACTGATCCCGCCATGAAGAACAGTTTGAGTGAAGAGGTAGAGATCGTCGTAGCTTGCGTTCATTGTCCTATAAATAGCTCACAAATGTTCATTCTTGCATTCTACTCGAACACAAACACATTCTCTATAATCCTCGCCTTGTTCAATAAGAATTAGCTCAACATTATGCCGACAGCTGACCACAAATTTCGCTTATGGATGCGCACATTAATTGTCCTATTTGTAATACTATTTGCTTACATTGTAATTGCTGACCGCCAAGCACCACTCACCACAGAAAGCCGAGTTCAAGGCTATGTGGTGCAAATTGCACCGGAAGTCTCTGGCAAAGTGACTGACGTCGCGGTACGCAATAACCAACACGTTAGCGCTGGCGAAGTCTTATTCAAAATTGACGATCGTAAATACCGCCTTGCGCTGAAACAAGCCGAGCTCTCGCTAGATTCAGCATACGAGAAAGAACAGACGCTATACGCACAAAGAGAAGCCGCTTTAGCCAACATTACCCGTGCATCAGCGACCTACAACAACGCCCACCGGGAATACCAGCGCCAACAAAAGCTTTCAAAGCAAAACCTAACGTCAAAGTCAGCGTTAGATAATGCCCTTGCTCAATATCAAGTGACCCGCGCTGCACTCAAAGCGGAAAAACAAAACTTAAACGTTATTGAAGCGCAACTTGGTAACGGCAAAGGCCAAAGTACGCCCGTTCAGGTGGCCAAAAACACCTTAGAGAAAGCGCAATTAGACTTAAGCAACACTCAAGTGTTGGCGCCTAAAGATGGTGTGGTGACCAACTTGCAAGTGGATGTGGGAACTATGGCAAACAGTAATATGCCTTTAGTCACTTTCGTGCCAACGGGCTCACTTTGGGTCGCCGCAGACTTTCGAGAAAAGTCAGTTGCGAACGTAAACCAAGATTATCATGCGTTAGTGGCCTTCGATGCCATGCCTGGCAACGTTTACCCATTTACACTTTCAAGCCGAGATTACGGTGTGGCAGCAGCGCAGCAAACACCAAATGGCGCGTTGACCAAAGTGGAAGTAAACAACCGTTGGGTACGTGATGCCCAGCGCACACGAGTGAACCTTGCCGCGGAAGAAGCCATGCCACCTGCTTTATTTGTTGGCTCCCGCGCCACCGTGGTGCTTTACCCAGACAACAGTGCATTGTGGCAGTGGCTCGCTAAGCTACAAATCCATGTGGCAAGCTGGTTCCACTACATTTACTAAGGTGTGACCATGAGAACGATGAGAATCTGGTTCGGCTGCTCGCTTGGTTTGGCACTGAGTATGATCTTCGGTTGGTCTTACGGCTTCTTTGCAGTCATGATGCCGCTGTTCATCTTAAGCCGAGCGGATCACTTTCATCTGCCAATGCTAATAATGGTGGTGGTTTCTGCAATTTGGACCACGCTTCAAGCCACCTTTATCGTGGAGTATTTGCAGTTTCATCCAACCCTAATGACGGTTGCTGTTGGCATTATGATGCTATTGAAATGCATTGCGATGATGCGTCCGCAAAGCTATCTATTTGGTTACATGGGCCTACTCGTTGGCTCGATTGTACTGAACTTTGCCAGCTACAATTTTATCGATATTGAAGAGTTCAACGTTAACCTTTGGGTAATTGTATTGGCGAATGTGGGTGTTTGTGCACTCGCTTACTGGATCTTCCCTGAGCCGCCTTCAAAAACGAATGTAGAAGAACAGCCCAGCACTCCGGTTAAAAGTGATATCGACTACATTAGCCAAGTTGCCATGGGTTGGGTGGTTGCGATGGCTGCATTTCTGCTTTTTCAGGTAGCAGACTTGTATGACTCACTGTCTGCGCAGGCTTCAATCTTGATTGTACTTACGCCCATGACATTAGCGGGTTCCATGGCAATGGCAAAAATCCGCATTATTGGTACATTTCTCGGCTGCCTTGCGGGTATGTTGATACAACTGCTGCTTGGCCGTTGGTTTAGTGAGGGGATTCTATTTTGGCTTGCCTTTACCATTGCCGCAGGCCCTTTCTGTCTCTGGCTAACAAAAGGCCAAATAAAAGCGGCGATTGCCTTCTCGGCGATGTCGGCGCTGGCGGTCCCTTTAACCACCTCGTTGGTGCCCGAGCAAAAAGACGCGTTCTTCTCTATTCTATACCGCTTCAGCTCTATC
This sequence comes from Vibrio sp. TRT 21S02, assembly GCF_050113675.1. Classification (NCBI taxonomy): domain Bacteria; kingdom Pseudomonadati; phylum Pseudomonadota; class Gammaproteobacteria; order Vibrionales; family Vibrionaceae; genus Vibrio; species Vibrio sp. TRT 21S02. Next base: position 114,258 of record NZ_JBNJOI010000001.1, on the reverse strand, counting down.
TTTGTCGCCGTCACGCTTACAGCTATGGTAATGTGGGTTGTACATCACGGCATTCGGGTGAGCTTATTAAAACAAGCCAAACACGGATAAAAAAGGCGCTCTCAAGAGCGCCTTTATTCACTATTGCTTTTCCAACGCGGCTAATGCCTTGACCACATTCAGTACATACACCTGGCAATCTATCGCGGTTTGCGGATCAAAATCCTGTTTGTGCAAATCCGTATTGGACAGAATACGAATACCAACAAATGGGATTTCATGCGCCTTCGCCACCAACGCAGCTGAGGAGGTTTCCATCTCTTCAACTGATGTCCCATAGGTTTTGTGGAGCCAGTTAATTCTATCAACTTCGCGGTTCCACTCATCGGCAGTACCAATCACGCCTTTTACAACTTTACCGTGATGATATTCCTTCGCCTGAGACAAAGCTAACTCAACCAGCTTCTCATCCGCTTTAAACTGCTTATGTTCCACTAGTTCACCGTGATCTCGAAGGCGCATCGTCACAGCGAAATTTGCCCATTTGGTTGGGTGAATCCCACCCTCTTTAGGTGTAAACTCCGATTGGTATGCCCCCATATTAAAGCTGGCTTCACCCACCACAATATCACCTCGTTTCAGCGCCGGATCATGTCCACCTGACGTACCTTGGTTAATAATGTACTTTGGCTTAAAGCGCTCAATCGCTAACGCGGTTGATGCAGCCGCATTGGCAATACCAACCTCAGTACGCGCAATCACGACCGGATAACCTTCAATCTCCCCTTCCCAAAAGGTCCAAGAACCCACCATGGTCTTACTGGATTTTTTCAATACCGAAACTAACGTACTGGTTTCAATATCCATTGCGCCCTGAATCAAAATTGGCTGCGGTTTGGCAGCCACGGCAAAAGAGCAAATTGCCGCAAATAAAACAAATAATCTACGAAATAACATCATCACTTACTTACAAAACAATCAAAACGCGCACAACATAGACACAGCAACCGTTTGCGTCAATGAATATTAGAAATGAAAATAGTAAGCGCTCAGCGTTATAAGGATGGTGGATAGTTGGAATGCCCCATTGGCTAAGCGCTCTGAAATAGGTTTAACTCTCGTTTCCACTTACAAGGCAGACGAAAACCTCAAAACAACCCATTATTGATTGTTTGTTGTTTTAAGCCGTCATTCTGACTTCCTGAAAAAGAATCTAACATAATCATACCTTTACTACTTTACTCATATGATTACGCACGAATATACTAGCACTTTGGTTTAGGTTAAATATTAATGTTAAGAGAATAAGAAAAAACAATGACTATCAACTTCAACGAAAAAGTTAGAGGGACGCGGGTTTATCACAACGGCGTTGCATCCAAACCTCGTCCATTAGATGAGCCCGATAAAATTGCAAAGCAAACCAACTTCGAAAGTGATAGAGGGAGAATTCTTAATTCTGCCGCGGTTCGAAGACTACAACAAAAAACACAAGTTTTTCCTCTAGAGCGCAATGCTGCAGTTCGTAGCCGATTAACTTACTCACAAAAAGTCATTAAACTTGGGTAACTTCTCCTGTAATTTCAATGAACTTTTTAGCATTATCAGGAAATTCTTCAGTACTGAAAACGACGAGTTTTTGCCCTGCTCTGGTCATTGCCACATAAAGTTTGCGCATTGATTCCTGCAAAGCTTCTTCTCTCTCTGAGTCACTCAGCTCTAAGTTCTTAGGCTGGTTAATGATATGACCTGCGCCCAGAACAAAAACCGTACCAGATTCCATGCCCGTACAGCTATTGATATTGAGCAGTCTAATCTTACTACCTACATTATCTGCAAGCTCTTTTGCGTTGTTGTAATTAATAACTTTGTTTGAGCCAATACGTTTTTCAATATCTTGCTTGAGTGACCAAGGGTTATACTCAGGGCTGCATAAAACCATGATTTGATGCAGAGCTACGGTATCTGATTGAACCAATGCCAGCAGCTCATTCAGAAATCTTTTTTTCTCATCTTGCGCATTTCGGGAATATATGAGGTGAGGCTTGTGGCCTCTAGCCATTTTTTCATAGTCCGGCTTAACATAGTCTTCAGGATTCCCTTCCAACCCATCTAATAAGGCGTTTGCAGCAACCATTATTTCATAAGTAGTTCGATAAGAGTGATTTAGGCGTTTAGTACGACCCCGAACATTTAAACCTACGCTCTTCCAGCTTAGGCGGCTCTTTAAAAAGCCCTGATTTGGGTCAGCACAAATAAAAAGTTGACCACCCGGAGTCAATGAGCGTTTAATCAATTGCAACCACGATGGCGCGAAGAACTGAGCCTCATCTAGAAGTATGTGGTCAAACTGCTCAATAGGTTTGTCTGATAGTGCAACTTTCTTGATATATAAGCTCGGTAGGTATTTCTTAACCGATGACAACCGAGCAGAAAAATCAACATATAGCTGCCAAATATGCTCTCGTTGGCTCTTTTGTAAAGCAAAGCCACGACCTTGTCGATCGAACTCCAAATACTCTTCTTTGTCTTTAATCAAATAATCATTGATGTACTCAAGCTCAGACCAAATCTGTTCATCTGTTAACGATAGTTGCGTATAAGCTTCGTTGTTATCAATTAACACGTCCTTCTTTTCTTCTTGCAGATTTACATCACCGAATACAGGCTTAACACGCTGATGGCTTTTACTGTATTGCTTTAATGCAAATGAATGAAAAGTCGCGATTTCTAGATTATCTGGTTTGCCTTTAAGCCAAGTGTCAAATCTATATTTAATATCTTCCGTTACTGGTTTATTGTGTATTGCTAATAGCACTTTTTTTTCAGGATACTTTTTACAATATAGCGCCGCGCGATTAATTAAAATGAGAGTTTTTCCACTTCCGGCGACCCCATTTATCAATCTTACCGAAATGTCTTCCTGCCCCTCTTCTTCAGAGTCAACTGACTCTACCATGTCGAGTCTTGTTGCTAGCTCTTGATCGTAATCTAGAAAGAATGGAAGCAGTTTAGCAGTATTATCCACTGATGCTTTTCTTCGGCGAGTGCTACATTGTGCTGGGATTACAGACTCAGGAAAAAACGTTCGCTTGATTCGAGTATGCTCCTCGATTGTGAATTCAGTTAATGCAGACTGGATTAACTGTTCACCCCCCTCAATAAACGCTTTGTTGTCGACCATTTGTACATATTCAGAGAGCACACCGTCGACTTGCAAATTACTACCTTCTGCCAAACCCATTTTATCGACGATAGCAAGATACTGGATTGGTTTTAAACCTAGTTTCAACATAGAACTATTGAAGTTGGATAGTTTAGAAAGATCATCTTTCTCCGGCACTTCTGAGTGAACCCCAACAAAAACCCAGCTATTGCAAGGCCCCTCAATAATGCAAGGAGCGACTTGTAGAGTATCTAATAATGATTCGCGTATGAAAAACTCGTCATTAAGTCTGTTGAACACTTTCTTGAAATGACGTCGATGTTTGCGATCTAAACCTGTAATCGTATCTATATTTGCCATTAATCCACTTCCACGTTATAGCAGTGATTCACTAAGGAGTTATAATCTTCGATATTTTTCTTAACCTTTGGGTCCTCAACCTCTTGCAACATTCCTTCTGATATCTCAGGACCAACAATAATCAACTTAGTCTGAGGTCGAGTAATGGCAACATTGAGACGTTCCGCCTGGAAAAAGAACTCGGCGATAGCACTAATATATTGGGGATCTGAAGAGCAGAATGACACAATAATCATTTCCCGCTCTTGGCCCTGCATCCTTTCAACGGTATCAGTTACAACTGATTTTGCTGTAAATATTCCTAACTTATCCTGAAGACTAGATTTTAGAGCTTTGGCATGCCCACGAAACGGAGTAACTACTCCGATTTCTTCAGCAGGTAAACCAGCGTCAACAGCCGCGGTTATCAAATCCGCCACTAAATCCGCTTCTTTTCTGTTTACACTACGAGCATTTACCCCTGGTGTTTTAATAAACACGGAAGGTTGTTCGTTAGAAAGAACGTCGGAATATTTGTAAGGTTTTTGAGGTAAAGAAAATGATGATAACGCAGATGATCTTTTCGATTCCAGATCCCCCTTATAGTAACAATGACTCGGCCATTGGGTTAAGGCCGGAGACATACGATATGTCTGGCTTAACATCACAGAAACCTTTTCATTGCCAAGAATCATCTTCGAGAAGGCTGAGCTATCTTCTAAGACTGATTGGGAAAGTATTACGGGAGGAAGCTGCTTATGATCCCCAACAAATACAAATCTACACCCTTTTCTCATCGCCATTAATGCTAATGGAACTGTAATCTGACTCGCTTCATCAAAAATGATGGTGTCAAATGTAAAGCTTTCAAGCCGTTCACTACAGGTCGCAAAAGGTGTAGCACCGATGACATACCCAGTATCTGGTATATCTTCCCATTTTGATGCGTATTCAAAATGCTGAACTTTATCACTCAAAGATTTCTTGCCACCGCTTGCACTAACTTTTGCAACAGGAACGCCTTCCTCAACAATTTTATTGAGTGCATTGTTGATCGCCATGTGGGTATGGGAAGTCATGAGAACTCTTTGCCCAGATTCAACAAGAAGCTTAGCGATAATACTTATAACTTTTGTTTTACCTGTTCCGGGAGGACCTTGAATACACGCTAGGTATTTTGAGGCAACGCCGAGCCCTACAGCATCACTTTGCTTTTCATTTAACCCTCGTGACTCCGCATAATCGGCCGCATCATCGAAGTCATCGGCATAAATTGTTCCAGTATTTAGCTGTCCAGATAGAAGAGGAAGTAGTACCTCTCTACCTATCTTAGACGTGGCTACATCAACTAGAGCTTTATCGTAAAACGGCTTTAAATCCATGCCTGTGGGGTCGGCATAACATCCTTTGCTTAACTCTGGGAGTAAACTTTGATCTACTTTGACTTTAAGTAACCACTCACCATCGTTTTCTGCTTCAATGGTTACTTGGTCAAACACTTTGTAATCAGACGGTTCACCAAGGTGTAAACAGATCATGTCGCCTTCTCTAAAGCGTGATTCGTTATCACCTAATACAACTTCCAGGTGATTGGAGTCGAAATACTTGACTGACTCTATTCGCTGAGTTTCACCTCTTAGCAATTTTTCTTTTAAAGGTTTCTTCCAAATTTCTAGAAGATTTTCCGTGTTAGCTTCATGCTCAGCATACACAAAAGCTTGCACTTCTTTTAATACCGGAGTGAGTTCCATACCTAGCTTACCAACGTGGATTAGTACTCAAAAATGAGAATATTCATCAATGCGAATAACATAACCTTATTTTTGGGATGGGCATCACGTCAACTAATGATTAGTAAAACTGTTAATTGCATCTAGTAGTCTATAAAAAAACGCTTAACGTAAATTCATACCTATTGATATCAGTAGATTAGATTCGAAATCTTTGACAAATAAGGTTCCATAATAGGTGAGATGACAATTATGTTCGCCCTCGATATTAACAACAGGTTTTCATCCAGAACTTTCGGGAGAACTAAGCCACATTGATTAAGAATGGATAGACTACAAGCTAGTAGTTTTATGGCTGGCATAAAAAAAGACGCCCTAGGGCGTCTTTCTTCAAGAATGTGGCGGTGAGTGAGAGATTCGAACTCTCGATACGTTGCCGTATACACACTTTCCAGGCGTGCTCCTTCAGCCACTCGGACAACTCACCGAATCAAATTGTGGTTAGCGCATTTGGCTAACGAGGCGCTAATTTAATGATTCTACTGGATAAGGTCAAGGGGTAATCCTAAAAAATCCCTTATCCCAACCTCGTTTGCTTATTATCTGACTAATGCGGCGCGTTGTTAGCCAGTTTAAGCTTGTTGGTAGTAACCCGGAACCTTAAACCATTTGCGGCATAAGTCGAGAAAGTAACCGTATAAAACGCCCATTCCGCAAGAAACCAGTGCGTTACTCGCTACTGCTGTAACGATTTGGTCGGTTGAGGCACCAACGGTAAATAAAATTGCCGCATACACTGGGGATTGGAACAGCACATAAGCAACTAGGTCTGAGATGTTCTTCATGATACCGCTTGGAGAAACTCTTCTCCCCTGCTTTAAAACAAAATCACGGAAGAAACCATACGGCCATGCAATAGCGATATTTACTGGGATAGAGAGTAAGCGTGATGCGAGAGATTGTTCAAACGTCATTCCTGAAATAAAGATCTCGATGACCATTCCTGAAATAAAACAAAAAACCACCATAGCAAACGTATCCGCTGCAGCATGACGAATACAAAATGGCCCACGCACTTTCATTGCTTTTCCTCTAAAACATTTCACTATATAAAAAGAGCATTAATAACACATAAAACTGGATTAACAACAAAATACCAGTTTATATGACTATTAAATCATATATAATTCAGCTTTAGATTCTTTATTAAAAACAATTAAGTGAATATATAACCAAAAACTGAACAAAAACTAGCTTTTATATCTAGATTTTGCAGATTCGATTAATTTTTAATCAAAATACTGTAATTTAACTACAGTAGTCTTTTAAAAGAACGGTTAATACATCTAATTCGGTTTGAGAAGGTAGGACATCATCCATCAACTGTTGTTTCAATTGGGTTAATGTGTCTTGGATTGAGGCTTCTATGTTCTCTGGAAGGGCGTTGTCTAAACGAGTTAAACAAACCGTTACACTTGGTATATCTTGGCTTTCTACTGCTAAGTACATTTCTAGCAAAGTTTGCTCAATGTTGTTTTCTTGCTCAACAGCTTTCGCTTGCGGTTTGAATTGATAGAGTTTTTTAGCATATCGATACAGGGCATCATCAAGTTCCGCTTCATCAATGGGTTTTGCCACGATGTAGTCGGCGCCAGACCCGAGCATTCGCTCTCGTGTTTCTTTAAATACATCGGCAGTACAACCAAAGATAAGGATCTTAGATTGTGGGTTGTTTAATGCACGAATCGCGGAGATGGCTTCTACGCCATCCATTACAGGCATATGGTTATCCATTAAAATTAAGTCGTATTCGTTATTTACGACTTGGTAAACCGCCAACTCACCATTTTCTACACATTCACAGGTAAACCCTTTATTGCTCATAAAGGTGGTGAGGATGATGGCATTGGTGCGATTGTCTTCAACGATCAGCGCTCTTAGACCTGAGTAGTCCAGTTTATGGTGCTCTTTTATTTCAACTGAGCCTGCTTTTGATATCTCCATTTCCAGCAGTACTTCAAAACTGGTACCAATCCCCGGCTCGCTTGAAAGCTCAATGCTCCCATTCATCAAATCCGTAATTTGTTTAACAATCGCTAAACCAAGACCGGTACCGCCAAAGCGCCTTGTAGTGGAAGATTCCGCTTGCTCGAAAGGCTTGAAAATTTTTTCATGCGCGCTCTTGGCGATGCCAATCCCCGTATCACGCACCTTGATTGACAGGTAGTTATTGCCATCTTTTTCCACCTCACGGAAATAGACTTCAACGTAACCACGAGAGGTAAATTTAACGGCATTGTTGAGAAGGTTGAACAACACCTGACGCAGCCGCGCTTTGTCTGAACGATACCAACGCCCATTGCTGATCTCGGAATAGACTTTAAACTGCAACCCTTTCTCTGAACAGAGTGTGTGGTAAACGCTGTTGATACTGCCGACAATGGAGTCAAACGGAAAGGCGTTTTTCTCTAACTCTAGATGCCCTTGCTCAATTTTAGAGAAGTCGAGAATTTCATTGAGTAGCGTCATCATATGATCGCCCGAATCATACAGCGTTTTCAGGTGCTTGCGTTGTTCATCGCTCAGTTGGGTTTTCAATAGTATTTGAGCCGTCCCGAGCACCCCATTCATCGGCGTTCGAATTTCATGGGATAGGGTTGCCAAAAATGCACTTTTTGCTTTGGTAGAAGCTTGAGCCTTTACCTTTTCGGCTTCAAGATAAACAGTCTTTTGATTGAAGGTATCAATCAAATGCTTAATTTCATCGTCACTGCGGTAGGTCATGTCGATGATGCCGCCTCGACGTGAATCATCAACTTTTTGTGCAATCACAGTAATGGGCCGGATCAATGAGCGGTTAATTAACACATAACCCGCCATTACGCAGATAAGCATTATTGGAATAATCCCCGTCTCCACTTTAGTCACCAGATCATATACCTGCTCTGCCACTAACCGTTTGGAGTTAACCACTTCTACATTCCAATTAAAGTCACCAAAACTGTTCTGACTAATGTAGATCCCTTTCACTAATTGGAAATTATGCTCTGTTATGACATCTCCGTGTGCATCTCGTAGTAACACGCCTAGCTCATTCTGTTCCGCATGGCGACGAACAAAATCCACTAACTCGGCCAACGAGAGGTCTACCGTCGCAACACCGGCAAACTCACCATTGATATAATAAGGCGATGAAGCAGTGATCATTTGTACGTGCGTAAAGGCATCGATATACACTTGCGACCAAGACACCGTTCCCATGGGTTGGTTGACTACCGAGGTATACCAATCTTCTTTGTCGTATCCGCCAGACTCTGGGTTATCCCACGAAGTCACTTTATCAATTTTTCCATCTGATGCGCGGTTGAAAAACAAGCTTGAATAAGCAATTTCTTTATCGATCGAATAAGGAATTGGCCACAAACCACCACTGACGGTAATGCCATCTAATACTGAAAAGAGTGAAAACAACATATGCTCTTGATGAGCTTGCGACTCGCCAGTGTTACCGATACTGACCACGCTTTGCAAAATGCCCAGTGAGCTATTGAGGGGCTCTGATATTTGTTCCGAAAGAAGCTGATTTCGGGTATCGAGATTACGTTCTAGCTGATCGCGAATTGGCGGTTCAACCACCATATAGCTGACCGTACCGATGACAGTAATGACAAGGGCAAGATAAACAGCAAGTGCAATAATACTCTTTCTTTTTAACGAAGAACGTATACTCATAAACAGTTGATATTATGTTGTTTAACAAAAATTATAGCGAAGATCCGTTATCTACAACCTTTTTCTGATCACACTTGGCTGATAGACTAGCCAGCAACTTAGATTATTTCTGAATGAGTGGTTACAGATTTGACTTTACATGAACTTCTCTCACAGCCAGAGCTGGAAGGCAAACTGATTAATGAAGCTAAAACCCATGGTTTTGTCACAGCAATGGCGGCAGCGCCGAATGTGCTATCCCCACATGAGTGGTTGCCTTTCTTATGGGGAGGCGAAGAAACTGCTCCTTTTTCAGACGGTGAGCAACTGGAAATTTACATCGACCACATTATTCAATTGTGGAATGAATACCGCCCTTCTCTACTTGATAATAACTGGCAATGGCCAACGGACTGTCAGTTAGATGAAGAAGATATCGTTAACGAGGCCACACGTGATTTTTGTGAAGGTCTGCTCCAAGGCTGGCAGCTTGCTCGTGATGATTGGGAAACACTAATGCCTGAAGACAGTGAAAACAGTGCGCTATTAGGCGGTGTCTTGCTTTCTCTTAGCATGCTATACGATCCAGAGACATCGATAGCAACACTGGCTGAGCAAGGTATTGAAGGGCTTGAGCAGTTTGAAGAGATCTTCAATGCGATGCCAACGATGTTATGTGGCCTAACGATTCGCGGCGTCGCCCTCGCTGAGCAGCAATAAGCACTAAAGAATAAAATAAGGGGAGCTCAATGAGCTCCCCTTATTTTTTGCACGATTTATCAGTGTATTTTCTGCCAATCGAAATTTTCTATTCGTTCATCAGCAATGTAGAACAGTTTACTTTCTGCCGGAACAACCACTGTCAGTTCAGGGTTGAGCTCTATCCCATTCCCTATGTCCAATGCAATCAATGTAGCCTGATGTTCTCTTTTCATGTAGTTAAATAACACATCAACCGTTGTCTCTGGCAACCCTTGCGAATATACCGTGGAATATTGCGTCATACCGCGTGTTGAAGCCAATAACTCTTGGTGCAAGGCACTTGAACCTGGGTCAACGGCTGCTTTCGCTAGCATCTCAGCACCCACAGCAGGTATGCACTCGGCATTAGGACAGTGCTGACTAAGTAAATTACTCAGCGCTTCATCTTTAAAATAAGCCAGTAAATGCGCTGAGCTGTTGATGTTCGCACAGTATAAAGCGGCAGAAAGCGTGACATCATCTTCTAAGTTATCCACCACAATACAATTTGCCTGAGCAATGTTGGCATTTTTCATTTCTTGCTCATCGGTGTAGCTCGTCACTTTGACAAATGCGATCTCTCCCGGTAGCGGGTTTTCGATATCTGAGCGGCTACATAATACGATAGGACGCTTCCCAACTTCTTCGTGTTGTAACATACGAATGAGGTGCATGGTCCGTTGCCCATTCCAACCCAATAGTAAGATGTGATTTTCCACTCGAACTCTCCGTTTTCCTAAAATGCCTGCTCGCCAATATTCGATAGCCGTGCTCGCAATTCGCCCAAGCATCGAGGCAAATAAACTTAGACCACCCGGGATAATAAACAGAATCACCACCCATTTACCTGCGGCAGTTTCTGGTGAGTAATCCCCATAGCCTACTGTCGAAGCCGTTACCATAAGGTAATAGATAAAGGTTGAGTAATCGTCGGTCAGTGCATTCTCGCCTGCCGCCTTGAGTAGCAGCCATGAGGCGGCAATATAGACAAGCGTGAGAAGCAACAAATTGCGATTGCTTAACCGAAATACATGCGACTTAAACCACTTTTTTAAAACGAGCCAGATCGTCATTGTTAATCGCCAAGTTGAATTAAGCTGATGAATATAAGAAGAATTTGACACATAAAAAAACCAGCCTAAACGGCTGGTCTTATATCTGTGATGTTTATCTCACTATTAGGCGTTACCCTTAACTTGCATGTTTAATTGTTCAGCAAAGTCCAACATGCGGTTTAATGGGATAAGAGATTTCACACGAAGCGCTTCATCGACAAAAATTTCGTGTTCTTCACCACCATCGCGAAGAGCACCTTCAATTGCTTTTAAGCCATTCATCGCCATCCAAGGGCAATGGGCACAGCTACGACATGTCGCACCTGCACCTGCCGTTGGTGCTTCAATCAACTCTTTCTCCGGGACAAGCTGCTGCATCTTGAAGAAGATGCCTTTGTCCGTTGCCACGATCATTTGTGAATGTGGCAATTCTTTTGCTGCTTTGATCAACTGACTGGTTGAACCTACCGCGTCTGCCAGCTCTACAACGCTCGCAGGAGACTCTGGATGAACTAAAATCGCAGCATCAGGATAAACAGACTTCATTTTACGCAATGCATCAGCCGAGAACTCATCATGCACAACACATTCCCCTTGCCATAGCAGCATATCTGCGCCTGTTTGATTGGCAATGTAAGAACCAAGGTGTCTGTCTGGCCCCCAGATAATTGGCTTATCTTCGGCATCTAAATGCTCGACAATTTCCAGAGCAATACTGGATGTCACAACCCAGTCAGCGCGCGCTTTAACTGCAGCTGATGTGTTGGCATACACTACAACGGTATGATCAGGGTGGGCATCACAAAACTCGGTGAACTTATCTGCTGGGCAGCCAAGATCAAGAGAACACTCTGCTTCCAGCGTTGGCATCAGAATGCGTTTTTCTGGTGTGAGGATTTTGGCAGATTCACCCATAAAACGAACACCTGCAATGATGAGAGTGCTCGCCGGATGACGATTACCAAATTTGGCCATTTCCAAGGAATCACCAACAAAACCACCAGTCTCTTCAGCTAACGCTTGGATTTCAGGATCGGTATAGTAATGCGCGATCAAAACGGCATCTTTCTCTATCAGCAAAGATTTAATGCTGGCGATGTAGCTTTGCTTTTCTTCGTCTGTCAGTGGAATTGGTTTTGGTGGGAATGGGTAAACTGTGTCAATTTTATCTAATATGTGGCTCATTGCTTTTGCTCTGTGCAACTTCCAGTAATCCGAGTATTGTACAACGGATTCACTTTGATAATCAAAACGGAATCCCATTCAAAAAAAGGGTGCGAATCGCACCCTTTCTATGACTAACCAAACTGACTAAAGTTTCTTCAAGTTTTCTTTGGCTAACTTAGCAGAAGCACTGTCTGGATATTCATTAAGTACTTGTTGATAGTATTTTTTTGCTTGAGCAGCGTTATTATTACGCCCAGCAATATCACCAAGTTTTACTAATGCATCAGCACGCTTGCTAGAGTCTTTATAGGTCAATACCGAAGCAAAATTCTTCACGGCTTCTTTATCTTGCTTCTTCGCAAAATAGAGCTGACCTAACCAGTAGCTCGCATTTGGTGAAAAAGCAGAGTCAGGGAAGTCTTTTTGGAACTGGTTAAACGCTTTAATTGCACCGGCAAAATCGCGTTTTTTCAACACTAGATCAACTGCATTTTGATACGCTTTTTGCTCATCCGCATTGGTGCTAAAAGTACCTTCGGTATCCGTATTATCAGCGATATCTACAGGAGCAACCGTCGCGCCTTTTTTCACTTCTCCACGCAGTTTATCCAACTCGACAAACAACTCTCTTTGACGCTGCAACATTTGCTGCATATCGTAGTTGTTCTTTTCAAGCTGTCCACGAAGTTCACTGATCTCTAGGGACATATCGTCCATTTGCTGTTGCATTTGTAACTGGACACGATTGCGATTTTCCAGCAAGCGTTCAAGACGCTGGGTATCAGTTTCATTGGAAGCGGCAATGACAGAAGAGGTGGCAGCAATTCTGCTGCTATTTAAATCAGATACTGGGGCTGGTGCAGCAAGCACTTGGCTCGCTGCACTGGCCAGTAACGTAAGCGTGAAAACGCGCTTTAAGTTACTGAGCATGAGGGACGTCCTCAATTAGTAAACTAGAACTGCACGGCGGTTCTTAGCGTAAACTTCTTCTGATTGACCCAGTAGAAGTGGCTTTTCTTCACCGTAGCTAACGATTGCGATTTGGTTCGCTTGAACACCTAATGCTTGTAGGTATTTTGCTACCGCTTGTGCACGACGCTCACCTAGAGCGATGTTGTACTCAGGTGTACCGCGCTCATCGGCGTGACCTTCGATAGTCACTTCAAGTGCAGGGTTCTTAACAAGGTACGCTGCGTGTGCTGCAAGCATTTCTTCGTAGTCACCCGCGATAGTCGCGTTATCGAATGCGAAGTAAATAGTTTGAGACTCACGAAGTGCTTGCTCTTTTAGCTCTTGCTCTGTTAGTGCACCGTTCTCACCGATTGGTGAAACTACGGTAGTATCTACACCATTTGCAGAACCAGAAGTTGACTGGTTAGTTTCAGAGCCTGAAGCGTTCGCAGCTTCATCGCTTGAACTACATGCCGTCACTGCAAGAACAGGTAGCGCAATCAGCAGCCCTTTAAGAACTTTATTCAGTTGCATTGTTTAATTTCCTTACTTTTTGATACTTACTTGCTACAAAAACGGTGACCAAGCAGGGGCACGTACACGCCCGTTAGTTGCTGGTAATCGTGCTTTAAAGCGTCCATCTATAGAGACCATAGACAGCACATTATTTTTATTAAAAATTGAGCTATATATGACCATGCCACCATTTGGCGCAATACTTGGGGATTCGTCGAGCAGTGTCTTAGTTAAAATCTGCACTGCACCGGTTTCCAAATCTTGTTTTGCCAGATTAAAACCAGTGTTACTGCGATTTACCATGATCAGGAATCGCCCATCTGGAGTGATCTGGCCACCAAGGTTCTGGCTGCCCTGCCAGGTAATTCGGCTGGCCGAGTTGTCTGCCAAATTTACTTGATAAATCTGCGGTTTACCACCCCGATCCGAGGTAAAGATCAAGGATTTACCATCTGGATGCCAGAAAGGTTCAGTGTTGTTTGATCTACCGCGCGTTATTTGAGTTAGCTTTCGAGTCGCTAAGTCTAACGTGTAGACTTGTAAGCTGCCGGTTTTGGATAAAACCAAAGCCAGTTTGCGGCCATCAGGTGAGAATTTTGGTGCGCCATTATGACGTGGGTATGAAGTAATCTTCTCTTGCTTACCCGTATAAATGTCCATGATGAAAATTTCAGCTTGACCATTTTGGAAGCTTACGTAAGCGAGCTTCTTACCATCTGGTGACCATGCTGGTGACATGAGAGGCTGTTTTGAGCGAAGGACTAGGCGTTCGTTATAGCCGTCGTAGTCAGCCACTCGCATTTGATATGGGAATGGGTCTTTATCATTGACAACCACGTAAGCGATACGCGTAAGAAATGCACCGCGCTCACCCGTTAACTCTTTGTATACCAGATCAGAAATGCGGTGAGCATATTCACGCATACGATGACCAGGGACTGTCGCACGTTTATTAAATAAAACGTGGTCTTTCGACATCACCAGTTGACCATCAGTACTAAGCGCTTTGCTTTTGCCTTGAGTTAGTTGGCCACGCACCACGTCAACCAATTGGTAATGGATAACGTAATCACCTTCCGCATTTTGAGTAATGCTGCCCGTTAGTAGCGCATCCACGCCAAGACCAGACCACGCATCAAAATCAACCTCAGTTTCACTGTATGGTGTTTGAGGCATTTTGCTGGTTGCGACTGGGCTAAACTTACCACTACGCTGTAAGTCAGAGGCAATTACAGCAGAGACGTCTTGAGGAAGTTTTGTTGCTCCCTCCCACTTAAAAGGCACAATGGCTATCGGTCGTGCAGAGTCGATACCATCGGTGATAACAAGTTCCAGTGCAGCGTTTGCTACCTGAACGGTGCTCGACAGTACGAGCAAACATCCTAAAATTAATCGCTTTAACACAAGCTATTCCTTATTAACGATTACAGTTCAACCGTGAGGTTAATATTCTTCAGCTTTTCTACGACATCTGGGTCGTTTTTAGGCAATGGAAATGATGCTACTTGAGCAACCGCTCGCTTTGTTGCGGCGCACAAACGACTATCACCATCTAAAACAGATAGATTGCCTAAAACAGCATCCGCCCCAGCAGGAATTAGACGTAAGTTAACCTTGCAGGACTTTCCCGTAAAAGAGTCCTCCACTAGCAGGTTTTGTCTAATTAATTGCTTGTAGATTTCACCATATCTTGCCGCTTCTGATGTAACAAAACTGCTACGAGCTGAGCTATTTTGCTCTGATTCAGACTCTAAGCCAGCAAAGATATCGTTAAGTGCTGCTTCTTGTTCTTTGCGTTCACGTTCCAAGCGCTCTAAGCGTTCTTTTTCTTTACGTGCTTTCTCAGCAGCCTCTTTTGCTGCTTTTTCTTTCGCAATACGTTCTTTTTCCGCTTTTTCAGCCGCTTCACGTTCACGTTTTGCTTTCGCTTCTGCTTCTTTCGCAGCTTTTTCACGCGCAATGCGCTCTTCTTCCGCTTTTGCGATTGCAGCTTCTTTAGCTTTACGCTCAGTTTCAAGCTTGGCGGCACGCTCTTTTTCTTTGCGCGCACGCTCTTCTTCTACTTTGCGCTCTTTCTCTTTCTGCTGGCGTTTCTTCTCCGCTTCACGAGCGGCTTTGGCTTCTTTCGCTTGCTGCTCTTTTAGCTTACGAATTCGCTCTTCTTCTGCCTTACGATTTTTCTCCAGTTGCACACTTTCGCGGCGAAGCTTATCTAAACGGTCTTGTTCTTTCTTTGCGGCGGCTTCACGTTGGCTGCGTATCTGCTGCGCCTGTTTTTTAACAAGAGCAGGGTCAATCACAACCGCTTGAATTTGCCCAGTAGGCTCGGGCTCTGACATGGTAAAGTCCGTGCCCCAAATTAGCGCGATAGCTAAAGCAGCATGAAGCCCCACCGATATCGCTATCGGTTTTTTGTAATCGCTTTGATTAGACTTTTTCTCTTTCATATACGGCCGGGATTATTCCTTGATATCCGTTAGCAGCCCCACTTTAGGGATCCCTGCCCGGCTTAGTTCGTCTAATACTAATACAACGTCAGCGTAAGGTGTTGCAGCGTCACCACCTACAGCCACCGGTGAATCTGGCTTCAGTGAGATTTCAGCTTTCACTCGCACAATCACATCTTGTAATGAAAGACCGCGTTGAACTTCTTCGTCATTCACGCTTAAGCCTAAATTTCCATCGCGATCAATTTCTACGATGATAAAGCTCGCATCACTGTCTCCTGCAAGCTCAGAAGCAGGCTGTGCCGTCGATGTTTTGGGTAACTCAACATCCACGCCTTGCGTTACGAATGGCGATGTCACCATAAAGATGATCAACAGCACTAACATCACGTCGATATAAGGTACAACGTTGATCTCTGCGGTCATCTTACGTTTTTTTGGTTGATACCCCGCCATGCGTTACTCCCTGCCCGCCATTGCTTGACGGTGGAGAATGCTGTGGAATTCTTCAGAGAAAGTCGCGTAATTGTGTTCAAGTTTGCCAACTTTATTGCTTAGGCGGTTGTATGCCATTACTGCTGGAATTGCAGCAAAAAGACCCATCGCTGTCGCAACAAGCGCTTCCGCGATACCTGGCGCAACCATCGCAAGCGTGGCTTGCTTTACTTCACCTAATGCTATGAACGCATGCATGATGCCCCATACGGTACCAAACAGACCAATATAAGGGCTGATAGAACCAACAGTAGCTAGGAATGGTAGATTGGTTTCTAAGTCATCCACTTCACGGGCAACAGCAACGCGCATCGCTCGCCCTGTTCCTTCCATGATAAATTCAGGTGATGACGCGTTTGATTTTCTTAGACGAGCAAACTCAGTAAAGCCTGAGTAGAAGATCTCTTCTGCACCCGTTAAATCGTCTTTGCGTTTTTTTACATCTTGATACAGAACAGATAAGTCAGCACCAGACCAAAATTTATCTTCAAAAGACTCGGTATCTTTCGTTGCTTGTGAAAGCACTTTGCTACGCTTAATGATCATTGCCCATGAGACAATAGACATTCCAAGCAAGATAAGCATAACCATCTTAACCAGTAAGCTGGCTTGCAAAAACAGATCAAGAATTGAAATATCAGCGGTCACTACGAGTTAACTCCATTACAATTGATTGAGGCATTGCTTTAGGCCTCATTTTCTCATTATCAATACATGCTACCTTAACCATTGCTCGACACAAAGTGGTGCCTTCAGGGTTTACGATTTCCTGACAGAAGCTAATGGTGGCTCTTTTTAGCTCAGAAATGCGGGTGTTGACGATCAATTGGTCGTCGAGTCGCGCGCCTTGTAAAAAGTCGATGTCCATGTGTCGGACTACAAAACCAATGTTTTGTTCCAACAGAATATGTTGCGATACGCCAACACTGCGAAGCAGCTCTGTCCGCGCACGTTCAAAGAACTTGAGGTAGTTAGAATGGTAAACCACGCCACCAGCGTCTGTATCTTCGTAATAAACGGTTACAGGCCAAGTGAATAGTAAAGCATCGTGTTGCACAAGCATCCCCAAGTATTTAGCGTAAAGGCAGATACTATAACGCATCAACACTACTTTCATGCAAGCGCATTGAAGAGAATTCACGCCTTAAAACAAAAAAATAGCGCCAACTTTAAATAAGTGGCGCTATTTCATGAAAATGTTGGTTAAAGGTTCGACATTGTCAGTTTCAGAACAATCTCAACACCATGAGGTAGATGAGAATGGTCAAAGAGAAATACGGGCTGAACAGTACTTGCCAATACCAGTTGCGGGGTTTAAAGCTAAGGCCAAACACCATGCTTGAGCATATTGCCCAAATCAATAATGGTGAAATCAATGCATTAAAACCACCGATGCTGTTGGAGTACGCTTCAGGGTCCCACATAACCATGGCAACATGGTAGAAACCTAAAACCAGTGATAAGACCCGGAATAGGGTCTTATCTAATGGTGCATGTAGCTTAGCTACCTGCGCAGCGAGATTACTCACTGTCTTTGTCCATCATTTCTGAATGCTCAAGCCAAAGAGCATTGATGATACCGAATGCACAAGCAAGTAGTACACCTAGAATCCATGCGAAATACCACATAGTTAATACTCCTTAGTATGCTGAAACGTCGTTATCTTCGATGTGTTTCTTATCTAGACGACCGAACATTTTGTAGTAAGTCCAAGTCGTGTAGCCAAGTATCACAGGTACCATGACAGCTGCAACGGCAGTCATTAGGCCAAGCGTCAATTCACTTGCGGTTGAATCCCACATCGTCAAACTGTGGCTAGGTACAAGGCTTGAAGGCATCACGAATGGGAACATTGCGAAACCTGCCGTCAAGATAACCCCTGCGTTTGCCAAGCTTGAGAATAGGAATGCAAAACCACCACGTTCAAAGCGAGATGCAATCACTGCAAGTAAAGGCATAGACACGCCTAGTACAGGTGCCGCCCACATTGCTGGGTACGTTTCAAAGTTCGTCATCCAAGCGCCTGCTTGTTGAACCACTTCTTTATTCAGTGGGTTTGAGTCCGCTAGTGTATCGATTGTGCTAGTAATCACATAACCATCGATAGACTGAACCCAGAAACCACCAATGACAAACAGAGCAACAGCCACTAAACCTGCAATTTGGGCAACATTACGTGCGCGAGCATGCACGGCTTCTGTTGTTTTCATTTGTAGCCAAGTTGCACCTTGAAGTACAAATAGCATTAGGCTTAGCACACCACACAATAGTGCAAATGGGTTTAGCAGTGCGAAGAATGAACCTTTGTATTGCGACATTAGCAGGTCATTCAGCTCAAATGGCACACCTTGTAGCAAGTTACCAAACGCAACACCGAAGATCACCGGTGGCACTGCACCACTGAAACAGATTGCGCCGTCCCATGCATTACGCCATTTAGGGTTCTCGATTTTCGAACGGTAATCTAAACCAAGTGGACGCATCCAAAGTGCAGCCAAGGTAACGTACATCGCTAGGTAGAAACCAGAGAACGACGTTGCATACACTAGAGGCCAAGCAGCGAACAGTGCACCACCAGCCGTGATCAACCAAACTTGGTTACCATCCCAGTGCGGCGCGATGGTATTAATCATCACACGACGCTCTGTGTCATTTTTACCGATAACAGGCACCAGCGCACCAACGCCCATATCGAAACCATCGGTTACAGCGAAGCCAACCAGTAGAACACCAATCAGAATCCACCAGATCAGTCGTAAGATTTCGTAATCAAACATTTTCTGTCTCCTTGCCTTACGCTTCTACTTGGCGACTAACTTTGTCTTCAACAGAGTCAGCGTTTTGCTCAAAGTGGTAACGGCCTGTTTTAAGGCTGCTTGGTCCTTTACGAGCGAATTTCACCATGAGGTAAACTTCTGCAATTAAGAACACCGTGTACAGTGCCAAGATAGCGAATAGAGAAGTCCATAGTTCGCCAATGGTCAGTGCAGAAGCCGCAACATGTGTTGGCAGAATCTCACCAACTGCCCATGGCTGACGACCATACTCAGCAACAAACCAGCCCGCTTCGATTGCAATCCAAGGTAGTGGAATGCTGAACAGTGCCGCTTTTAGGATCCAAGGTTTTTGCTCGATCTTTTGACGACATGTTTGAACAAACGCAGCACCAAATACAAATAGCATGATGAAGCCACAGCCAACCATAATGCGGAACGACCAGAATAGTGGCCATACTGTTGGGATAGAATCATCCGCAGCCGCTTGGATTTGCTCTTCTGTCGCGTCGACAACCTTATCGGTATAACGCTTAAGTAACAGGCCGTAACCTAGGTCACCTTTTACTTCGTCAAATGCTGCCATGTTTTCAGCAGATTTGTCACCAGCACGAAGTTTCTCAAGTAACTCATAGGCATACATACCTGTACGGATACGATCAACGTGTTCATCACGCAGATCACGTAGACCTGTCACTTGCTCATCAAAAGAGCGAGTCGCGATAATACCCATCACGTAAGGAATCTTGATGGCGTAATCCGTTTCCATGGTTTCTTGGTTAGGGATACCAAACATGGTGAACGCGGCAGGTGCTGGCTCAGTGTGCCACTCCGCTTCTACTGCAGCGAGTTTTACTTTCTGAACTTCACCTAGCTCGTAACCTGATTCATCACCGAGTACGATCACAGACAAGATAGCGGCCATACCGAATGAAGCAGCGATAGCAAATGAGCGACGGGCGAATGCGATGTCACGACCTTTCAATAGGTAGTATGAGCTGATGCCTAGAATAAACATTGCGCCAGTTGTGTAACCAGATGCCACAGTGTGAACGAACTTAACCTGAGCCACTGGGTTTAGAACAACCTCAGCAAAGCTCACCATTTCCATTCGCATGGTTTCAAAGTTGAACTCAGCGCCTACTGGGTTTTGCATCCAACCGTTCGCGACGAGGATCCAAAGTGCCGAGAAGTTAGAACCTAGTGCCACCAACCAAGTAACCACGAGGTGCTGACGTTTCGACAATCGGTCCCAGCCGAAGAAGAACAAGCCAACAAAGGTTGATTCAAGGAAAAACGCCACAAGTGCTTCGATAGCCAGAGGTGCCCCGAAAATGTCCCCGACGTAATGAGAATAGTACGACCAGTTGGTACCAAATTGGAATTCCATGGTAAGGCCGGTAGCCACACCAAGTGCGAAGTTAATACCAAAAAGCTTACCCCAGAACTTAGTCATGTCCTTGTAGATTTGCTTGTCAGTCATTACGTACAGTGACTCCATGATGGCTAGCAAGAAAGCCATACCTAAAGTCAGAGGTACGAATAGGAAGTGATACATCGCGGTCAGTGCAAACTGCAATCGCGACAGATCAACGACATCGATCATGATTACTCCTATGTGTCGGCTGAAAGACACTTTCTACATATCTTGCAATAAGCAACCACTCATTAAAAAATTATAAAGAATGTTGTTAAAAAGCAGCTTATTGTTACCAATATGTACCGATACGGTTAGTTAATTGTTAAGCATCAGCTAATATAGCTAGGGCTAATATTACTGCTAAAATAAGATTGTTTCAAAAGGTTTATAGTTTGATTCTGCTTTGATTTGTATCAACTTTTGTTTCAAGAATTTGTACACAAAAGCATCACATTGACTTGGATCAATAGAATTTCATACGATTTGTTAAGGGAAGGTAAGGATGAGCCAGCTTAATAGGCTGCGGGGATACAGTGAGTTAACAATCAATAAATAACGATCACTTCTCAATGAAGAGACCGTACATCACTTTATGTGACATAGATCACTTTAGAAAAATATTGCCGGAAGGTATTCCGGCAATGCAATCTTACTTTTCAATTCCGAAATGGAGATAAGCGCGATCGGTGGCAATTCGCCCCCTAGGTGTTCTTTGCAGGTAACCCTGTTGAATAAGGTAAGGTTCCAGAACGTCTTCAATCGTGTCTTTCTCCTCCCCTATCGCTGCGGCCATATTATCTAAACCCACCGGACCACCGCCAAATTTCTCCATAATGGCAAGTAACAGTTTTCTGTCCATGTAGTCAAAACCTTGAGCATCGACATCCAACATATTTAATGCTTTATCCGCAACGTCTGCACAGATATGACCGTTACCTTTCACTTCGGCATAATCACGAACGCGTCGAAGTAAGCGGTTTGCAATACGTGGTGTACCACGAGCGCGGCGCGCGACTTCCAATGCCCCTTCTTGCTCCATCGATAGATTCAGGCAATCGGCACTGCGCTTAACAATATTTTGTAAGTCCGCTACTTTGTAATATTCCAAACGTTGAGTAATACCAAAACGGTCACGTAGCGGCGAGGTTAATGAACCGGCTCGAGTCGTTGCACCAATCAGGGTAAAAGGAGGCAGGTCAATTTTAATTGAGCGAGCCGCTGGGCCTTCACCAATCATGATATCTAGTTGATAGTCTTCCATCGCAGGATATAAGACTTCTTCAACCATTGGACTCAAACGGTGGATCTCGTCAATAAATAGCACATCGTTTTCTTCCAAGTTAGTCAACAGCGCTGCAAGATCTCCTGCTTTTTCAAGCACCGGACCCGATGTGGTGCGGATGTTTACACCCATCTCATTGGCGACGATGTTAGCTAACGTGGTTTTACCAAGCCCCGGAGGCCCAAATATCAACAAATGATCGAGTGCTTCTTCTCGAAGTTGGGCTGCTTTGATGAAGATCTCCATTTGGTCACGCACATGGTCTTGCCCTTGATAGTCTTGCAACTTTTTCGGACGTATCGCGCGATCAATGATGTCTTCTTCTTTATAAACCGGATTCTCCGGTGCGATTAAACGATCTGCTTCAATCATGAATATAATCTCAATTCCAGCAAGTTAGCGGCTTGTGGCTTACACCATGGATTTTAGTGCATCGCGAATAAGCTCTTCTGAAGTCATGCCAGCTTGCATCACCTGAGACACAACTTTAGATGCCTGAGTTGGTTTATAACCCAATGCTAAAAGTGCGCTGATCGCTTCTTCTTCAGCATTTGCACTCGCATCGCTTGGCGTAGAGTCAATCGGTGCAGCGTCCGTATGAGGCGTAAAGAGATCTCCCGCGCCCCACCCTTTGAGGCGATCTTTCATTTCGACAACAAGACGTTCTGCTGTTTTCTT
This sequence comes from Vibrio sp. TRT 21S02, assembly GCF_050113675.1. Taxonomy (NCBI): domain Bacteria; kingdom Pseudomonadati; phylum Pseudomonadota; class Gammaproteobacteria; order Vibrionales; family Vibrionaceae; genus Vibrio; species Vibrio sp. TRT 21S02. Next base: position 91,806 of record NZ_JBNJOI010000001.1, on the reverse strand, counting down.
ACCCACACCCGGTAATTTTACTAATGTCGAAATATCTTCTCGTTCAACGCAAGAAACAAATTGACTCGCCGTCATTCCAGAGAGGATTCCTAGGCCAAGTTTAGGCCCAACACCGTTTGCTTTGATCACTTCACGGAAAAGTGCACGTTCTTTTACGGTATTAAAGCCATAAAGTAGCTGTGCGTCTTCGCGAACAACAAAATGAGTATAGATAATGGCTTCTTCACCAACATTTGGCAGCTCATAGAAACAGCTCATTGGCATTTGCACTTCATAACCAATGCCGTTGACTTCAATAAGCAGTTCAGGGGGTTGTTTTTCGATAAGCGTACCGCGAAGACGTCCAATCACTGGGAGATCCTGTTTTATGGGGAAAGATATGCGGTTGATGATAATAAATAACTGGATGGATAGCCAGTAAAAACTCGGGAGAGCAGCTAAGAACCAGAGCCGCACATCGGCATGCTCTGGTGAAGGTCACCTTATCGGTAGCGTCCTCTGCGAGCGGCGGTAGCCTTGCCGGCAAGCGCAACCAAGGTTTTATTGGTATTGGCGTGACATATTGCAACGCCCAGCGCGTCGGCCGCATCGGCTTGCGGCTTAGCGGGTAGCTTTAGCATTTGCTGAACCATATGCTGAACTTGCTCTTTATCCGCCCCACCAGTACCCACCACGGCTTGCTTAATTAACCTCGCAGCATACTCATAAACTGGAAGATCAGCATTTACGGCAGCCACGATTGCACTCCCACGAGCTTGACCCAGCTTTAGTGCTGAGTCTGCGTTTCTCGCCATAAAAACTTGCTCAATGGCGAATACATCAGGTTGAAACTGAGTGATAATTTCAGATACGCCTGCATAAATTTGTTTCAAACGGCCCGGTAGCTCTTTTTCAGATGTGCGAATACAACCACTACCGAGATATTGCAAATGACGCCCTTGTTGTCGAATGACACCATAACCCGTAATTCTGGAGCCTGGATCTATGCCTAAAATGATCGACATGGTTATCCTATATCTGATTGCTAATTTTTGGGTTGGCTATCATATAGTAGCCGTGAGCGCGATGCGAGACACAAAGTTGATTACAACGCGGTTATCACAGCGCGACTAGACAACCCTGCCTCTAAGCTAATTTCAATCACTTGCGTTGCCTCATGGTTCAGTTTTTCTCCAGTCCAGTAATCGTACCAATAAACAGGATAATTCGAAGTCAAGGTGATCTCTCTTGCGGCTTGACCATAATTAAAAACGCAATGCAGATCGTTACGCTCAGTCAAAGGCAGAAAAGCATGATTGAGCCCCAATGAAGTAAACCGGGCAGACTCTTGTGTGTGCTTATGGCGTAAAGCTAACTTATTTAGACTAGTTTTAGCAAAAGAGGTTAAGTCTGGTAATGGGTCACCGGACAACAGTAGTCCACCACAAGCCAGTAATACATCACGATGAAATTCATAGTAGCACCTTTCTGTTGCTTGATTAGCCAAAGAAACAAACGTTGCGCAGTCGGGATCGATCTGCCAGATTTTCCGATGCTGCCAGCTACGATAGAAGGTTTCCTGCGCGATCTGCTCAAACCGTCGCTCATCCCGCTCAACATCATCAGACACTCGCATCGCATCAACCAAACCTAAAGAAGGCCACATGGGGGCATTACAGCCAAGAATCATAGCTTCTCCGGCACCTTCAATAATCGCTTCCATCCCCAGTCGATAGGCCTCCACTCCCGTGACGCCAGAAAGTAGCCTTTGCCCTTTTAAGCTTCCCCAATAATTCGCATCGAGTTTAAAAAGCTCTATCCCCCACTCTTCCCGCATCGTCCGAACAACTTCCGTTAAGTGTTCTTGGACTTCTGGATTTGTGGTGTCAAGAATATACCAAGGCGTGCAACGCCAGCCCGCATAAGTGACATCTTCTGCTTTAAGAAACTTGCCATTTGCATGGCGGACAAACCAATCCGGGTTTTCTTTAAAAACACGTGACTCACCTTGCGCAATAAAAGGAGCCAGCCAAATACCCGGCTTTTTCCCTTGCGCTTTCAGCTCTTCGACCAAGTGTTTAATGCCATGTTCGAATTTAACCGAAGGCGTCAACCAATCCCCCATGTAAGCTTGATAACCATCATCTAGCAATACGTAAGAGAGCTTCTCAAGATCGCCATGCATTTTTCCAACGTTATCAAGGATATTTTGTTCCGTTACCTGAGCATAATACGCGTACCAAGAACACCAACCTAGCGGCGAATCTCGTTTCACGTTTGGCCTTGGAGGATGATGATTAGCAATAAGCGCCGCGAACGCCTGATATAGCTGCGACAATGACTCACCGCTTAATATGACGACAGACTCTAGCGCTAAAGAAGGCCAATCTCGTGGATGTGTGTTTTCACCATCAATACACGCGCAGAGCACGCGCTTTTTTCCATTCGTGACGATATCAAAGTAACCCGCAAAACGGTTACAGCTGGTAAAACCTAGCAAGGTATAGCCCGCAGACTCTTCAATCACAAGGTAGTTGTAGTAACGTTTGGGATGGTTGGCTGAGTATATACGGTAGCTTGGACTATCATCAGGGCAGCGTCCGATATCTATCGGCTCATCAGCAGTACCTGATGTTTGGGCAAGCATTTGAAAGCCATCTCCAAGTAGCCGAGCTTGCGATTCAAAGTTAAAAGGCATTTGGAAAAGTACATAGCGGCCAGAAACAGGATCATTTGATAATCCGTTGTAACTGAAGTGCAGTTCATTTTGCTGAGAGACCACATCTAAGTCTGCGTTACTAACCAACACTTGGTGTCGGTTGTCCAGCGTAATGATATTAGACATATTACCCCTCCTGCCTACTGTCCCTTTCTTTGGAATTACAGCACTGGAAGCGGCTGTTGTCTATTTGGTCTTTAACTCAAAGAGTTAGGGGTATCACGTTTTAATGGAAAGATATGGGATTGTTCAGAAGGGGAGGAAAGCGCCCCCAATCCAGAGGGCGAAAAAGGCAGTGGATTATGATGCCAAGCGTCCTGCTTAAAATGGCCCACTCACAGCGAGTAGGCCATAAATTCAAGATTGAATTTAGAAGTCGTATGCAACTTTAACAAATGCAGCTAGATCATCTTCCACGTCATCTGATAGATCAACTTTGAAGTCAACCAAAGTAGAAAACTTCTGAGTAAATTGGTAAGAACCACCAAAGTTTACCCACTCCTCGTTTTCTTTATCCGCATATCCTGCAGCTAGGTATAGTTTATCAATAGTGTAGCCTGCTGAAACACTGTACAGATTAATATCTTTACCATCGAATGCTTCTTCGTTAGCAAAGTTAGCACCAAAAGCAAGTTGACCTACAGTAACCACACCGTTAACTAGATAAATCTGTTCAACATCATCTAGTGCTACTTGATTATTGTTGTCGTCATTCAGCTCATAACCAGCATTGATTTGGAAGGTCTCATTTTCAAAACCTACATAACCATTAAAACCATGTTGGTCTGAACCATCAGCTTCGCGGTCACCGTAGTATGATAACGCATATTTGAAGCCTTCTTTCATGCCTTCAAACTTTAAAACTTGACGCACGTCAGAAGCGTCAGAAGCTGAAGCACCGAATTCAACTGTTAAATCGGCTGCACCGTCCACTGCATCCAAAGCCGAATCATTTGCATAACCAATAGATGCAAGACCAAAGCCTGTTTTGTAGCCTACCCAAGTATCAATTATTTCAAACTTACCTGGAGAAGTTGAATAGTTGTCTTCTAGATCAAATTCACCAGCAAACTGGCCTAAAACATTACCATTTTGATAGTTTACAAAAAGGTCAAAACCAGTGACACCATCGTTGTAAAACTCTTTCTTCTCGTTACCTTCTTTACGACCTTCTTGGTAATAGCCACCAGCTGCAAACTGACCTGACACAGAAAATTGTTCACCCGAAAGAATGAGATCAATCATTGACTCACGAGCACGCTCTGATGCGGAAGATGCCGTTGTATCTGCTGCTACTGCTGAACCTGCGCTCAATGCAAGCGCAAGTGCCACTGCTGTCTTTTTCATTTTTATTTGTTCCTATATATTTTTATTTATGTGAGCAAAAGGATTCCTCATTTGCTCTGGGGCAGAAATTATTCAAGCCAAGAAGATTTCACAAATAAAACAATCAAAAACAAACTAAATGAATTGAGCGCTAACTCATCAAAAAAATAAAAGAAAATAAAAATCGATTAACCAAACGGCAATATTAATCCCTCAATGAGATAAGGATCACAAATAAATATCAAAAACAAGAATGTATCAGATGAATAAAAACTTCATCAAACGCATAAAATTTAAACATACACGAGCTTTTGCCTATTCATTTTTGGGCTTTGAACTGAAACATAAACCGTCGACTACACTGTAAGTAATGCGTTTTACCCAAGGAAAAGTCTTGTTTAAGCCAGTTATGTACCTGCTATGTGGGTGGTTATTTGTGGCTTCGTCTAAAGCCAATATCTTGATTGCAGCACAAAATGAATGGCCACCTTACATCATGAATGATGCCTACGGACGTGGTTTAGCTTACGACATCGTGAGTAATGCACTTGCCAAACAAGGTTATCAAATCCAGTTTTCTTTTAAGCCATGGACTCGTTCTCTTAAAGAGCTGCGTATGGGAAAGATCGACCTTATCATTGCACTATGGAAAAGCCCTGAGCGCGCCCAATGGATGCATTTTAGTGAAAGCTACCTGACCAATGACATTCACCTTGTTGGCTTAAAAGGCGATGACCTTGTTTATCATTCACCAGAGAGCCTCCGTGGGAAAACTATCGCGCTGATAGAAAACTATGCTTATGATCCCGACTTCTTAACCAGTGATGCCTACACTCACTTTCCGTCAACCGATCTCATCAACAGTATTAGACAGGTGCTATCAGGAAGAGCAGATATGTTTGTCGAAGATAAACTGGTGACTAAGTGGACGTTGATAAACAAGCAGCTCCCCTATCACGAGTTTGTTTTTATTGAAAACAGCATCGCCTCAACACCTTTACACGTTGCAGTCAGAAAATCTCACCCGCAAGCGGAAGCCATCATCAAAGCGATCAATCAAGGAATAAAGGAAACGACTGCTGAAGATATTCAATCGCTGAAACGTAAATACAGCCTTGATTAACTGTTTACGAAATTACCTACCACACAGACAAAAAAATACCAGCTCGAGAGCTGGTATTTTTCATTAGAAACGTATGCGATTACGCAACTTCGATTGGACCACCAAATGACGTCACTGGTGGAACTTTACCGGTAAACTTCTCAAATTCAACGATACACGTATTTGCAGACGTTGCTTGAGCCAGTTCAGAAGTACCAATATCTAGAGTCAGCGTGTTTGGATCGCCGTAGGTACAAATGGCACCATCTTTCTCGTTAAGTGGGCCGTACCATGCACCCTCTTCTATACGAATAACACCACGTGGGTAGCTATCCATCAAGACAGCACCAGCCAATAGTTGGCCACGGTCGTTGTATACACGAACCAAATCACCGTCTTTGATGCCTTTCGCTTTCGCATCTTCAGGGTTGATGTAAACAGGTTCACGACCTTGAACTGCGTAAGTTGCACGGAACTCGTCCGACTCACACATTTGCGAGTGTAAACGCTTATCTGGGTGACAAGACTGTAACCAGTACGGGTACTTGTCTGAACCAGGACCACCATGAGAACGCTCTGTCTTTTCAAACCACATTGGGTGCTCTTGACAGTGCTCGTAGCCGTAGCGACCGATCTTACGTGATGTAATTTCGATAAAGCCTGAAGGCGTACCCAGTGCGTTGATCTCAGGATCTTTACGGAAGTCCGCGTGACGAACCCAAGGTTGGCCAACACCGAAATCTAGAACGCCCTGTTTCCAGAACTCATCAAACTCAGGCATCTCGAATTTGCCTTCGTTTGCTTTGCGGCAATCGTCATATAGTGAGCGAACCCATTCCATCTCATCCATACCACGAGTGTATTCTTCATGACGACCAAAGCGACGCGTCAATTCACGACAGATCTCAAAGTCAGTCTTAGATTGGAACATTGGATCTACTAGACGCTGCATTGCTACTAGACCACGGCCAGAATATGAACCGTAAACGTCGATATCGTTACGTTCCCACTGAGTACATGCTGGTAGTACGATGTCTGAGAAACGACATGTTGCTGTCCAAGCGAATTCAATTGTCACGACTGTTTGAAGTTTGCGGAACGCTTTCTTCATACGGTTGCGGTCTTGGTGGTGATGCCAAGGGTTACAACCTGAAATCACCATCATCTTGTAATCCGGCAGTTTCACTTTCGAACCGTTGTAACGGATCTCTTTACCCGGCTCAAGTAGACAGTCTACCCAACGTGCAACAGGAATAGTTTTGCTGTAGCCGTTGTAATCATTGTTGTCCCACTTAGGCTTAGAACCTGTGTCTAGGTTACGTGGGAAACCACCTGGCGCTGCAAACCCAGTTGAAGGCACACCGATACCAGAATAGTGGTGACCGTAAGAAATACCACCACCAGGCAAACCGATTTGACCAACCATAGCAGCTACAACTGCGGCTGCCCAGTAAGGCTGCTCACCGTGTTCCTGACGTTGGATACACCAGCCCATTAGGATCTGTGTACGACCGTTAACCAGCATGCGCGCAAATTCACGGATCTTGTCAGCATTAATGCCACAAATCTCTGCTGCCCATTCTGGCGTTTTAACCACTTTGTCTTTGGTTTCACCTTGCACATACTTAACAAAGTCATCGAAGCCTAGACAGTAAGTTTTGATGAACTCTTTGTCGTACAAGTCTTCATTGTAAAGAACATGCGCTACAGCCAGCATGAATGCCACGTCTGTCATCGGGTTGATGTACAGGTGGTCATTCTCTAGGTAACGCTGAGTTTTGTTCTTCACTGGGTCAACCGAAAGAACATTAATCTCACCTTTCGCCACTTTCTCTTTCAGTTGCTCTAGGTAAGGGAAAGACTGGTGCGTTTCACAGTTCCAACCAACCTGTAGGTTTTTAACTGGATCGTTTGCCCATAGAACGATGTTGTCTGAATTCTCTAGAATTTCAGACCAAGACGTACCTTGTGCATAAACCTCAGTAGAACCTAACACGTATGGCAAAATCGTTTGCCCAGCACCTGTTGAGTAGTCACCAACTTTTGTGATGAAGTTACCGTGCATGCCCACAGCACGTTGCATGTGGCTGGTACAGCTATGGAACTGACCAGTTTGACGCCAACCAGTTTGGCCAGCAAACAACGCCCAAGGACCGTAATCTTTCTGAACGCGTTCTAGTTCACGGTAAACCAAATCAAGTGCTTCATCCCATGTCACACGGATAAAGCGGTTGTTACCACGAGTCTCTGCACTGTATTTATGCTTCTTCAACCAATCTAGACGCACCATTGGGTAGCGCACACGCGATGGGCTGTAGATAATACCTTTAATACCATTCAACATTTCTGTTGGATGTGAGTCCATTTCAAGCGGTTTGATTTCTTGAACTTTACCCGCGTACACGTGGGCGCGGAATGCGCCCCAGTGAGAACCTGATACTTTCCAAGTTCCTGTTGTTTCGGCTGCGTTTGCTGAGGTTGATGCCAATAAGCTTGGACCAATTACCGACGCTGCGCTGGTCGTTGCTACACCTTTCAGAAAACTTCTTCGTGTAATAGCCATTTCAAATACTCCGTCTGACGCTTATTAGTGGTGGCCTTCAGCAAAATCTGAAGAGTGTTTCTGTAGGTATTTCAATACAAGTGCTTCACTGTCTGTATCGAAGTTCACGAATGCAAGCATACCGTTGAACATACCTGGCCATGTGTTGGCATCAAAGTGCGCTTCATCTGGTTGCGTGTGACATACAGAACAGTTTGTCTTATATGCTTCGCCCGCTTTTTCCCAGATAGGATTAATGTCGTTCAACATCGCTTCTTTCTTCATCCACACTTTCGCAGACACTTTTTCCCATGGCAGACCCGTTAGGTCATCCACTTTTTTCTCGCCTTTAGTCACGATGTCATCACTTAGTGCTGCTTCTTTAAGTAGCGAACCAACCGCGATATTCATACCGAAGTCTTCTTGGATTACACGACCAAAACCTTTCGCTTTACGCCAACCGTCAATTTCGACTTGCATCATGTCGCCTTGCTCATCCAGCACTTTCACTGTTGAAGCAGGGTTTAGCAGGCCAGCTTCTGTTTTACCTTCAGCATCGAAGTAAACAGGTAGGTGACGTACGCTCACAAGATCGCTGCCCATTGCGTAATCTGTGTTTGACGCTAATGCTTCAAGTTCGCCAACTATGCCACCAACGCTATCCATATTTGCAGGTAGGTGGTGTGCAATACCTTTGTGACAATCGATACAGCTTTGATCTTTTTCAGCCGCTTGCTTCATTTGAATACGAGCAGTTGGCTTCATCTTGTCCCAATTCATTGAGTCGTAATTGTGACAGTTTTTACATTCAAGAGACTTGTTAGCAGAGAAACGGTCCCATTCGTGCTTAGCAAGCTCGATACGGCGCTCTTCAAATGCGCCTGGTTCGTCATAGTTGCCAAAAATTTGTGCAAACACTTCTTTAGAAGCCTGCATCTTACGTGCAATTTTGTCTGTCCAGTTATGTGGTACGTGACAATCCGGACAGGTCGCACGAACACCAGAACGGTTTGACCAGTGGACAGTTTCTTGCAGCTCTTGGTATACGTTGTCACGCATTGTGTGGCAGCTAACACAAAATTCTTCAGTGTTTGTCGCTTCTAGTGCAGTGTTAAAACCACCCCAGAAAATAACACCTGCAATAAAGCCGCCCATCGTTAGCACGCCAAGGCTGATATGCACAGCCGGGCGCGTCATGGTACGCCAAAGTTTGATGATTAATGATTTCATGGTTTGCTCTCTAAAAAATCTGTTCTAAAAGTGTGGAATCGAACCTTTTGATCAACCGTGTGCGCCAGGAGGACCAAAGAAGAACACCTGAAGCATCCAAACGATGAAGCCGTAGCCACCGACGAATGCAACACTCAAGATTGGAAAGAGAACAACCGTAATGAAGAGGAAAGCTTTCCACTCCATGGAGTGTTTTTCACCACTCTCAATTTTATTAACATCACTCATACATTTGCCTATTTTGTATCTAGTGTTATTTGGTCACTTGCTAAGCAAGCGAAGTTTTTTTAACGTTATCTAATACAAAATGTTAGACCATACTCTTAGTAAGGTTCAATCAAATCCACTGTCTCAAACCTTGTTATTCAACACTTTTTTGAGCTCATCCAGAGATGTGTTGGAATAACAATTCATGTGTCTAAATGTGAACAGATATGAAAAAATAAGCACATTTCAATACTGTTAAAATGGACACAAACACGCAACATTTTGTATGTTAATCATCCACTCCGCCGCAGATATAACACGTAATACACATGCTATTAATCAGGTAGTTGTGTGCTGTTGGTTAGTAGAGATGTTAAATTTTCGATCTTAATTTTGACCGTTCATCCCTGAAAATAACAAGATGAAGTACAATGCTAGGAACTGCTTATTCCGGAGTCTGTATGAACAGCGTAGTTGATATTTCATGGACGTCATTAGGATTTTTCTTTCTTGCACTCTTGGTTCCATTTAGCATCAGTCGTTACCTCAAACTACAGCTTGAAAAAGACATAATCATCAGCGTAGTGCGTATGACGGTTCAGCTCATCTTAGTGGGCTTGTACCTTGAGTATTTGTTTACGCTAAACAGTCTCGTGGTAAACCTAGCTTGGTTGATGTTTATGGTCTTAGTAGGTGCTTCTTCCGTGATAGGAAAAGCATCACTACCGAAAGCGCGGCTGTTCTTACCGGTCAGCGCTGGACTCTCTCTTTCGTTGTTACCCGTGCTTGGGTCGATTATTTTGCTGATTGTTCAACCTCAACCTTTCTATAGTGCTCAGTACATGATCCCACTGGCTGGCATGCTGCTTGGTAACAGCTTAAGTGGCAACATCGTCGCATTGCAGAATTTGTTTACTTCTTTCCAAGAACGGAAGTCTGAATATGAAGCAGCAATCGCTTTAGGGGCATCAGCTCATTACGCATGTCTGCCATTTATCCGCAGCGCAATCCAAAAGTCTTTGGCACCAACATTGGCTTCTATGTCGACAATGGGACTGGTAACACTGCCCGGCATGATGACTGGTCAAATTTTAGGCGGCGCATCACCTATTATTGCGATCAAGTATCAAGCGATGATCATGATCGCGATCTTTGTCATGATGAGTCTTTCCACCACAATCTCTTTAACGCTGGCGGTTAGAAACTGCATCAACCCATACGGAAAGATATTAGTGTCATTGAAAAGCGAATAATGTACTGGTGAAATTACTCAAATGATATTGAAGATCTTATCCACAGATTTTGTGGATAACCCTATTAATCAAATGCATACAATTGGATAGCAACCATGATTGGGCAATTATTTGCCCAGCATACGTCTATACCTTCTAATGAAACTCATGGCTTATCGCAGACCATGTTTTTCGAATAATACGATCAAAAAAGGCTCGCAATGCGAGCCTTTTCCTTCAAATAGCAATTAGTCACGTAGATAGATTAACCAATACCAAACGCCAACAAAGAAACCACCACCAATGATGTTCCCCAAGGTTACCGGAATTAAGTTGTTCATCACGAAGTTCATCAGGTTAAGGTCTGCATAATCTGCAATGTTTGCTCCGGTTATCTGCCAAAAAGACTCTGGTGCAAAATATTTAATCCCAATGGCCATCGGTACTTGAAACATGTTTGCGATACAGTGCTCAAAACCTGCCGAAACAAACATAGCAACAGGAAGGATCATCACCATGATCTTATCTGTTAATGTACGACCACTGAAAGTCATCCACACCGCTACACAAACCAGTACATTGCACATAATGCCAAGCGCTACTGCCTGAAAAAAGCCGTGGTGCAATTTATGCTGCGAAATGGCCATCGCATTAAGACCTACTTTACCACCGTCAAACATATACTGTTTCGCCACCAGCATGCACCCAACCAGCAAAAGAGCACCAACTAGGTTACCGATGTATACAACGAACCAGTTTTTCGCGAGGGTTTTCCACGTAATTTTGCCACTGGCACGCGCAACCAAAGTTAATACAGAACTGGTAAATAGTTCTCCCCCAGTCACGACCACTAAAATAAGGCCTAAGCTAAATGCTAGCCCACCAATCAATCGACTCAAACCCCAAGCCATGTCTCCTGTGCCTGTGGTTACAGTTGTATAGAAAATGAAAGCAATACCGATATGAATACCTGCAGATATGGCTAACAAAAAGGATTTAACAGGATCTTTGGTTGCTTTACCCACACCGATTTCAGCGGCACGTTCAGCCATTTGCGGCGGTAATAGAGAGTCAAATTGGTTCAAGTTCATCATAGTGGAAACATTTAGAAACATGTAATCGAGTGGGCGCGGATAATCTCGCTATTCAATTAAAGATTCAAGTGCATTTTCCAATGTTTACCAAAAATGTTTTTAATGCGACATTTTCTCTATTCCAGCTCTGAATATCTCTGAATGAAAATAGATAACACTCAACAATAGAAGGCATAAACAAACCAATAAAAACAATGAGTTATGCATTGTTTTTATTTAGTAAATTTAAGATTACTCTTCTTTAGTTTAATTACTCATAAACAATTGAATTTATATAACAAATAGCTATTAGTGCAACACACACTGCGTCTTCTTCCCCACCCACCATAGATTCCTCACACAGCTAACATTTCTGCACTTATTGCATTGCGTACTATGGCAATCAAGATTAACGTCAGTATTAATGACAATAGAAGGACATCCTATGAAATATCTTCCTGAGCATTTAGCCGAATTAAACCTAATACTGCAGTTCGACATTAGCAGCGCGGCCACAGGTATCAAAGTTCATCATGACGCAGCCCAAGATATGCAAGATGCAGTTAAGAAGCTGTATGAAAAAGGGTTATGCACTTTACCGGATGGGGGTTACTTAACCAGTGAAGGTATCGAAGTGGCTGAACATGCCGACAAGATTTTGCGAGTTTTGACTAGCCGCTAAAAAAACAGACTTGCTGCCGACCTAGGCAGCAAGTCACTTCATTTCAACCTAGCTCCGAGTACCTGACCCACTTTTTATACGGCTGATATTTGTCGTAACACCAGTTAAACGCCGTCGCATAGAAAAAGAAGAAGATCAAAAAACCAGCCTCTAGCATTAATGCATTCACAATGCTGATCTGCAAAAACCAAGCAATAGTGGGCACCGTAATAAAAATTAACCCACCTTCGAACCCTGCAGTGTGACCAATTCTCATTGCAAGGCTTCGCCCTTCTCTTTCCGCTGAAATGTATCTATCAAAGCCAAGGTTATATACGTAGTTCCAAGCGACTGTAAACACGCTAAGCCCGACACCAACAATGACTAAATCACCACTTTCCGTCCCGGTGACGAGGGACGTTATTGGCACAATCAGCATCAATGCAAGTGCTTCAAACAATATCGCGTGGAAAATTCGTTCATTCGTTTTCATGTTATCTCTAAATAGTGGCTGGATCTTCGAGCATATTCATCTAACATGGAGATAATAAAAAGTTACTATCCATCTGCATAAGAGATATGTTTAATTTAGAACAGCTTGAAGCTTTTGTTGTCACTGTAGAAACGGGATCATTTTCAGCTGCAGCACGGCAACTTGGCAAAGTTCAATCGGCCATCAGTCAACATGTCATCAACCTTGAAATTGATTGTGGGTTTGAGCTATTTGATCGGCAAGGGCGCTACCCCAAGCTAACTCATCAAGGTGAACACCTTCTGCCTTTTGCTCAAGCCACCTTAGCGCAGCATCAACGATTTTGTAACAGCGTTACGATGCTGGAAGAAAATGGACACCATCAGATATCAATTGCCATCGATGAAGGTCTGCCGCTTAATAACTTAGCGAAAGTTGTGGACAGTTTTTGCCAACACTACCCCAACGTAGAGCTGGAATTCCTTACCGCCTCCAGCAGTGATGTGATAGAAATGGTCGAATCCAAACGCGTCAGTACCGGCCTTATTTTCAGTGAACTCCACTTACCACAAGGGATCGATTTTGAATCTATCGGCAGCGTAGAATTTGACGTCTACGTCGGTATACACCACCCACTTGCAGCCGTCAAAACCCAACATATCGATCAACTTCGCCTTCACCGCCAACTGCTGTTGCGTTCAAAAAACGGCAAAACAAGTAGCTTTATGACCCCTTTAAGTCCAGATGTATGGCATGCAGATAATTACTATGTTTTACTCGAGTTAGTCAGCGCCGGAATCGGCTGGACATTGCTACCTGTCCATATCGCATTGCCCATGTTAGAAAGTGGCCAACTGATACGACTTCCAATACAGTTTGAACAATTATCTTGGTTAGCAAATGTCGATGTCATTCAACACCAAACATCGAGTTCATCCGTAATTAACACAGCTTTGCGATCACAATTGAGGGAGTTATTGAAATGAAAGCAATCGCCATTATCGGTGCAGGATGGTTAGGAAAGCCTCTAGCACAATATCTCGACAGCATCGGACACCAAGTCTGGGTCACAAGCACCACTAAAAAAGGGGCTGATACATTAGCTCAAAGCGGCTTCAATGCGTTTGTTTGTGATCTTAATGATGCCAAAGAGCTAGATACTCAACTCAAGCAATTAAACATCGAGATCATAATTGGCTGCTTCCCTCCTGGTTTTCGCAAAGGTTACGGAAAACAATATGCAACGCAATGGCAAACACTTAGCCAAGCTGCGCAGAAAGCCAAGGTGGGTAAACTGGTGATGGTCAGTTCAACCACCGTTTATCCATCCTCACCCACCGATATGGCAGAACCGTGCGCGTCTTTAGAAACAGCAAGGCATAATTCTCAGTTCAGCGAAAATGCAGTAACAATGCTTGAGGCGGAAGCCTCTGTCATTCAAAGTGATGTTGAATATGCTATCGTGCGATGCAGTGGGCTTGTTGGTCCTAATCGCCATCCATCTAACTTTGTCAGCAAATTAAAACAAGTGAGCGACGTAGCACCCGCCAATATGCTGCATCTGACCGATGCGATTGGAGCGGTAAGTTTTGCAGCCCTACAAATTAAAAATGAAATCGTTAATGCCACAACACCAAACACAGTGAATAAAGCTGAGTTTTACCAAGCTGCATTAGCGAGCGTTGATTCAACAGAGCCACTACCAAACATTGTCTCTAAACCAGATAAACGCATCATCGCCGACAAGTTGATCGGCTTAGGTTATCGCTTTCATTTCCAACATGTGTTGGAGATTATCTAACCCTTTGAGGAGCAGTCATGCGTCAGTACCTCTTTCGTCACATTGAAAACCTTTGGGACTACCTTCAAATGCATCAGCAAATCACCCCCGCTGATTGCTTATTTGTTTTATGCAGCAATGATTTACGCGTCGCGGAATACGCAGCCCAACTTTACACCAGTGGATTCGGGAAAAAGATCATTTTTTCAGGTGGCCTAGGCCGATTCACAGAGGGAGTATTTGAGAAATCAGAAGCAGAAACCTTCGCAGCCATTGCAAAAGACTGCGGTGTGCCAGCCAGCGATATAATCCTTGAGACTCAGTCATCCAATACGGGTGAAAATGTTACACTCACCGCTCAAAAGCTCGCAGAGCAGCAACTTCACTTTGATTCTTTTCTACTGGTTCAAAAGCCATTTATGGAGCGCCGTGCTTACGCCACCTTTAAGCAGCAGTGGCCACATGGTGAGCCGAAAATACAGGTCACCTCACCAACAGCCCCATTCTTTGATTATCTAAGTGAGGAGATGCATCTAGATATGGTGTTAACGGCTATGCTGGGTGATTTTGAACGCATCAAAAGCTACCCAAAAATGGGATATCAAATTGAGCAAACGGTTCCAGATGATGTCGAGTCTTCATATCAATACATTCGACAGAACTATCCCCGTGAAGCGTAACGGCGTCATACAATAACTTGCTGCATAAAAGCTAAAATGCGGTGGAGAACCAACTTACTCTCACCGCAGTCAACACAAAATGACAAATAAAAAAGCCGCTCACCTAACGTGAGCGGCTTTTAGTTTATGCGTTATCTATTTCATTAACCGATGTGCGTTGCGCCAGCCATGTACTTCTGAAGTACTGCTGGGATTGCGATACGACCATCAGCTTCTTGGTTGTTCTCTAGGATTGCAACCATAGTACGGCCAACCGCTAGACCAGAACCGTTTAGCGTGTGTACAAGCTCAGGTTTCTTCTCGCCTTTACGACGGAAACGCGCTTGCATACGACGCGCTTGGAAGTCCCACATGTTTGAACAAGATGAGATTTCACGATAAGTCTCTTGTGCTGGAACCCATACTTCTAGGTCGTAAGTCTTACGAGCACCGAAGCCCATGTCACCAGTACACAGAACCACTTTACGGTAAGGTAGCTCTAATAGTTGTAGAACTTTCTCAGCGTGGCCAGTTAGCTCTTCTAGCGCATCCATTGAATCTTCTGGACGAGTGATCTGAACTAGCTCGACTTTGTCGAACTGGTGCATACGAATTAGACCACGAGTATCGCGACCGTAAGAACCCGCTTCAGAACGGAAACATGGCGTATGCGCTGTCATCTTAAGCGGTAGATCAGCTTCGTCAGAAATCGTGTCACGAACCATGTTAGTTACTGGTACTTCTGCCGTTGGGATCAGAGACAGTTTACGCGGCTCTTCGTCATTCACTTTCTCTTCTAATGGTTCAGTGTGGAACAGGTCTTTACCAAATTTTGGTAGCTGACCAGTACCAAATAGGCTATCTGAGTTCACTAGGTACGGTACGTACATTTCAGAGTAGCCATGTTCTTCTGTGTGAAGGTCTAGCATGAACTGAGCAATTGCGCGGTGTAGACGAGCGAATTGCCCTTTCATAACGATGAAACGCGCACCCGTGATCTTTGTCGCGCTCGCGAAATCAAGACCGCCACCTATTTCACCAAGATCAACGTGATCTTTTAGTTCGAAGTCGTAAGTTTTTGGCTCACCCCAACGAGAAATCTCTACGTTGTCATCTTCGTCTTTACCGTCTGGCACATCATCAGCTGGCAGGTTTGGTACAGAAAGCGTGATCTCTTCTAGTTTTGCCATGACCGCATCAAGTTCAACTTTTTTCGCATCAAGATCGCTACCTAGAGTACCGATTTGCTTCTTGATCTCTTCAGCGCCTTCTTTATCACCAGCAGCCATTTTCTGGCCAATTTGCTTGGAAATGGAGTTACGCGTGGATTGTAAATTTTCAACTTCTACTTGAATGGATTTACGTTGTTCTTCAAGTGTACGGATTGTCTCTACGTCTAGCTTAAAGCCACGACGTGCCAGTTTTGCAGCTGTTTCATCCAGCTCTGTACGAAGTAATTTAGAATCCAGCATTGTTAATCCTATGCTTTTTAGTGGTGAAAGAACGTGCCTGCATCATGCAGGCACGTTTAAAATTTTTAACCGAATAAATGTATCCAAAAAAGGCGGTTATTCATAGCGCTTTTGTGGGCTTTTTGCGTCTAAATTAGCCAAGTAATCTAACTTCTCAGCAATTTTACTCTCAAGTCCACGATTTGTAGGATGGTAGTATTGTGTCCCTACCATTTCTGGCGGTAAATATTGCTCACCTGCCGCATAGGCGCCAGGCTCATCATGAGCGTATCGATACTCCGCACCATAACCGAGATCTTTCATCAAGTTCGTTGGCGCATTACGCAAATGAGGCGGGACTTCATACTCTGGTTGGTTATGTGCATCTACAAGCGCTTGTTTCCAAGCGGTATATACCGCGTTGCTCTTCGGAGCACACGCTAAATAGACGATGGCCTGCGCAATCGCTCGCTCGCCTTCTGCTGGGCCAACGCGAGTAAAACAGTCCCACGCAGACAATGCAACTTGCATGGCGCGAGGATCCGCATTGCCCACATCCTCAGAAGCAATCGCAAGCAATCGACGCGCGATATACAGTGGATCGCAGCCCGCACTGATCATTCGCGCCGCCCAATACAGTGCTGCATCAGGGTTTGACCCTCGAATAGACTTGTGAACTGCAGAGATCAAGTCGTACCAAATGTCCCCTTTGTTATCGAAGCGAGAAACCTTCTCCCCTGCAACTTCAGCGAGCAGAGGTAAGGTAATTTGCTTAATGCCCTGCTCATCTTCTTCTGCCATATCGTAGAGCAGTTCAAGATAGTTAAGCGACATTCGCGCATCACCGTTAACCAACTCCGCTAAACGATCCAATACGTTATCAACAAAATTCACGGCAACATTTCCCAGTCCCCGCTCTTCATTTTCTATTGCTTGCTTCAAGGTTTGTTGGATATCGTCTTTTGCTAGAGACGTAAGTTTGTAAACACGCGCTCGTGACAGTAAAGCGTTGTTCAGCTCAAACGATGGGTTTTCTGTTGTCGCCCCAATAAACGTCACTGTCCCGTCTTCAATATGGGGTAAAAAAGCATCCTGTTGGGATTTATTAAAACGATGGACCTCATCGACAAACAAAATGGTCCGGCGACCTGCCATTTTATTTTCACGCGCTTTTTCGATAGCCGCACGGATTTCTTTCACACCAGAAGTCACCGCCGACACTCGCTCTACTTCTGCATTGGCATAATTTGCTGCCACTTCGGCGAGCGTGGTTTTCCCTGTCCCCGGAGGTCCCCAGAGAATCATCGAATGTACGTGGCCTGCCTCTAACGCACGGCGCAGTGGTTTACCTGGGCCCAAAATATGTTGCTGCCCAATATACTGCTCCAGTTTTTCTGGGCGCATTCTAGCAGCAAGGGGACGAAAATCTTCGTCCCCTGAAAAATCAAACGCGTAGTTGCTCACTGAGGATTAGTTCCTTTGGTCATCAACTTCTACCCCCTGAGGGATAACAAAAGTAAATCGGTCTGCTTTTGGTTTTGTTAGCTTCATATTCTCAAAATGGAACGCACTTTTCTGCCCATCTTGTTCCAAAACGGTGAAACCTTTTACCGCACCTTTGTTGTCAATTTCGAGATTAAACTGCCCTTGATTCGAGCCTTTTGCTGTTGGTGTTAACGTAAACACATCCCCTTTTTGCTCAACGTTGTAATTGCTCCAGTCGCTTGCACGGTTACGTGTGAGAAGAACAAATGGTGTCTGTTCAGTGGCTTGCTCTTGCCAGTAAATGCTGACTTGCTCAATAAACGGGCTGTAATACCACAGTGTTTTACCATCTGAGACCAATACGTTTTCATCAGGCATTGTGGTTGTCCAACGGAATAAGCTTGGGCGAGCAATCTCTACTTTCCCTTCCCCTTCCATGACAACATCACCTTCAGGGCTGACAACTTGTTGTGTAAAGTCGGCACTAAAACCTTCTGTCAGTTGTAAACGTTCACTTAGCTCATCTTTTGGCGCTGAGGCCACAGATAAACTAACAAACAACAAAGCGAAGAGTTTTTTCATTCAGGATACTCCGTTAGCCATCTCTTATGTAACGATGATGACTGATTAGAAAGATTCTATGTTCACGTAACGTCAGCTATTTGCCACAGCACTGTTTAAACTTATTGCCGCTACCACAAGGACAAGCATCATTGCGCCCCACATCTTTATATGGGTTGACACTTTGAGATTGCAACCCCATTTGCGCAGCGTCTGCTGCATGAGCCACTTCATTAATCATGAGATCAATCTGTTCAACCATATCTGCAAGGCAAGGGGGCTGTTCTACGCCTGCTTCTTTCATCTGTAACTGTGTTTGAGGTTCATCGATTGCGAGCATCATGGTGGTTAATAGCGCCTGTAACATCCGCAAGGTGCCATCTCCAACTTGTATTTCAAACCATTGCGCTTCGATTTGAGGCCACAAAGACATGAAACCTTCAGCTAAATCAGCAAGTGATTCAGTTTGCTGCTTCCCTTCAACCAAGTTCAAAACTGAGTATTCGTTTCGTTTAAGCTGGTTGTATTGAAGGTTAATCTGTTCGACCACAAGATCTTTCATAGATTCAGCATCATCACCAAATATCTCTTTTAGCCAACTTTCAGGATCAAGAGGTTTTGTTGCTAAGTTTGCCGCTAAGATAACTCCTTCGATAAATAGAGGAGACTCCTGATGTTGGCCTTCTGGTAAGCAGATAATCTGATAACTCATAGTGAACTTCTGTTATTTCTAAAATTATCGGCATTATACCTGTTACCCGCAAAGATACGAATGCCTACCTAACGCATAATTTTATCTTTTAGTTTTGAATTTATATATTAATAAACATAATATGATTTCAACTAAACCAATGCGCTATTAACATGAATAAGAGATCAGGTTTTACTCTAATAGAATTAGTTGTTGTGATTGTCATTTTAGCGATCTTAGCCGCCTTCATCATGCCTAAACTCGTCAATTTTCAAAGAGATGCCCATGCCAGTCGTGCAAGTACCGCATTTTTAAACTTTACTTCAGCAACCGTCCTATTTCATACAAAATGGTTAGTTGAAGGTGAGCCCGCAGTTACTCAGATTGTCGATTATGGGCAAGAAGATATTTATCCTTCCGCACAAGGTTTTCCCATTTCTGTGAATCAGCTTCCTCTTAACGATGGACAGGCCATTCGTGGCTCTGACTGCGTTGCATTGTGGCAAGCATTACTCAGCACTGACATCACTATTCGTTCTCAGACCACTACAGGTACGGTACTACCTTCTACTACTGACATTGTTAGTTGGTACACGAGCCAGAATGAGTGCTACTACTATTACACTACTGGCTATTCAGCCGATGAAAATCTTCCTATTCTTTACTACTCCCCACTCACTGGTGAAACACGTATCACCAGCTCACGAGCATCCTCTACACCACAAATGCCATTGACCTTCCCTGAGTAAGCCGAATACAATCTCGCCTTCATTTTTTAAGGCGATTGTATATGCGAGTTGTTTTGGGCCCGATGGAGGGCGTACTTGATCATTTAATGCGTGAGATCCTCACCAATATTAACGACTACGATCTCTGCGTGACGGAGTTCGTACGCGTAGTTGACCAAGTATTACCAGAGCACGTGTTCAAACGTCTTTGTCCCGAATTAGATCAAGGCTCACAAACGAAGTCCGGTGTACCTGTTCATATTCAATTGCTTGGCCAAGATCCGAAGTGGATGGCAGAAAATGCTGTTGTAGCGGAAAACCTTGGTGCCAAAGGTATTGACCTCAACTTTGGTTGCCCGGCTAAACTGGTCAATAAAAGCAAAGGTGGCGCTGCATTATTACAACATCCAGAGTTGATCTACCGAGTGGTAAAAGCGTGCCGAGACGCCGTGTCAAAAGATATTCCGGTGACAGCTAAAATTCGCCTTGGTTGGGAAAACCCTGAAGACTGTTTTGAGATTGTCGATGCTATTCAAAGCGCAGGTGCAAATGAACTCACGGTTCATGCACGCACGAAGCAAGGCGGCTACAAAGCAAGTGAAATAAAGTGGGAATACATCAACCAAATTCGCGAGCGCTTCTCTATTCCGCTGATCGCAAATGGTGAGATTTGGAACTATCAAGATGGCCAAGCATGTCGTGAGGTCACTGGTGTCGACTCGCTCATGGTATGTCGCGGCGCCTTTAATGTGCCGAACTTAGGTAATGTGGTAAAACACAACCACGCACCAATGCCTTGGCACGAGGTTGTTGATCTATTACTTGAGTATTCTCGTTATGAGATGAAGGGCGACAAAGGTCTTTACTATCCAAACCGAGTCAAACAATGGTTCTCGTACCTTCGTCAGCAATACCCTGAAGCTGCCGAGTTATTTAGAGAGATCCGTACCTTTAACAAGGCAGAGCCGATTGTAAACTATATACAACACTATCAAGCACAACTGCTTCAAACTGCAAATTAGGCGCTAAAAAACTAACTTGTCCTTACCGGTCTCTTTTGCCTGATAGAGTTTATTGTCTGCGGCTTTGAACATGCCTTCGAAGTCGCAGTTACCGTTTTTAACAACGTCGACGCCACCAGAAACCGTAAACCCACCTTCCACAACTTTATATGAGTGTTGGCATATTTCATTCTTAATGCGTTCGATGATTCTGTGCATTTTTTGGACGTTGCTACATGTCAGGTAAATCACAAATTCTTCACCACCAAAGCGCGCCGCTGCGTCACAGTCGCGAATGTTGCATTCGATTTGATCCGCCATGTAACAAATCACGTTATCACCAACATCGTGGCCATAGGTATCGTTAATCGACTTAAAGTTATCGATATCAAAAACAGCAAGCATGACATTATCTTTATGGATCGTATTACTTAAAAACTCTTCCATACCTCGACGGTTGAGAAGCCCCGTCATCGGATCCTTGGCAGCCAAGTCTTTCAAATAAACACGCTCTGCATGGCCATTGACATAAGCCAATACAATCACTGAAAGCACATAAATAAACCCTGCAACCACTAAACTGTATCTTTCAAAAACAAAAAAGTTTCCGATCTCATTTTCCCAGTCTAATTGGTACAAAAGCGCATGAGACGACATCACACCATCGATGGTGATAGGCTCAAATCGAACACTATTTTTAGGAATAGACTCTGCATTCAAGTCAATTAAGCGGATCTCGTTTGCAAGTTTGCCTTCATTCGCAATCAGTTTCGGCAACACTAAATCGAGTGAAATCATGCCTTGTAGCAAAGAGTCACGATATACCGACATTGAAAGGCTCATGATCACCTTATCCACAATGAGCGCTCTTCCAGGGCCTGTCATCGTAACTTGGTCACGATGTTGAGCCGTTTGTTGCCAATATGGACGTGCTTTAATTGTATTGAGTAGTTCTAACGATATGTTGCGGGCAAGTGTATCCGGAGAAGAGATAATATATCCCTCAGTATCCACGTAGTGAATACCATAAATAAAGCTATCCACATCGTGCAAAAAAGAGAGTATTGGAGCTAAAGAAATTTGCTGTGTTACACGTTGATATAGCGCACTAGCTGGCGTACATAGGTTTGCATTGCCAACCACCATATAACTTAGATCGACTTGTGGCAGATCCAGATGTGCACCGTCACTTAAAAGAAGCGCATCAATTGGCCACATCTGACATAAATCATTATTCACTCGGCTATTGTGCTCTAACATCATATCCGAGCCCGCTTTGTGATAATTACTGAAACTGTAATCTAAAGCAGTCAGAATTTTGGTCGAACGTTCTAGCGATCGAGTAATGCGTGCGTACTCATCATCAATATCGCGATTTACAGCATCGTAGTAGTTTTTTACTGTCAACGCCAAAACGATAAGAGATAACAAGGCTGGGACAAGAAATACGAATTTAAGACTAAAGTGTCTCTTTTCACTCATTAAGCGCTCTCAATCTAAGCCAACGGAACCAAAAGTCGTTGATCTGGTTGTGGTCAAATCTAACTACATGCAAATATTTAATGCTATTATCACTTTTTTTAATGTTGACGTGTTAAGCAAGGGTCATAAACGTCAGCTAAACGTCAATTATAGTGACAGAGATTCCACTTCTCGTAGGAAAAGGATGACTTTTAAAAATATTACTAATCCTTATTTAATGTTAATTAATGCTTTGGAGTTACACTTAAGAATAACTAAAGATAGCAAATCGTTTGCTTATGAGCGTTTTTTCTGCCTGTTTTTTATTCAATTTACACAACGCTTACCAAACAACATGAATTCACCATATTGCTGCTAATTCAATTGGGTAAGCATAAAATACCAACCAGAGTTCCATAAAGTATAACCTTATAGATCGACTCTTATCTTCCTGCTAAAATTTTGCCCCCATTTCTGCACCCTGAGATCGATATGAGTTACCAGTGCCCACTTTGCCACCAAGCGCTTCGTCAGTCAGACAAAACGTTTCAATGTGACAATAACCATCATTTTGATTTGGCGAAAGAAGGTTACGTCAACCTGATGCCAGCACATCACAAACGTTCAAAAGATCCAGGTGACAATAAAGAAATGATGCAAGCAAGACGTCGATTCCTTGAGCGTAACCACTACCACACTATGCGAGAGCGCGTAGCTCAAATATGCGCTCAATATCTCGAAGGCACATCACACACACTGTTAGACATTGGTTGTGGTGAAGGTTATTACACCGACGAAGTCGCTCGCGTATTAACCACAAAAAGCGAACAGTCGATGACCTATGGTCTCGATATTTCCAAAGTTGCCATTCGTTATGCGGCAAAACGTTACCCTTCTTGCCACTTTAGCGTCGCATCAAGTCATCGCTTACCGTTTGAAGATCAATCACTTGATGCCATCTTACGCATCTATGCCCCATGTAAGGCAGAAGAACTTCACCGTTGCGTTAGAAACAATGGTGTGGTGATCACCGTTTCGCCTGCTGGCCGTCACCTGTATCAGTTACGTGAGCACATTTATCAAGACGTTCGTCTACACGATGAACAGCCTGAATCCATTGATGGTTTTGTTTTAGAACATGAAGAGAAACTGAGCTATGTCATGCAACTTAAAGATGGGGATGCGTTCGATTTATTGCAAATGACCCCATTTGCCTGGAAAGCCACCGATGAGTTACGCGAACAGTTAAAACGACCTGACTTGTTTGAGTGCGAAACAGACTTTATGCTGAGAGTCTACCGCAAGCAATAACCACTCACGACGAAATGGAGGGAGATGGTGAATCATCAGACAACGCTATTAGGCGTTTTTGTTGGGCAAGTAAAACAGCAGTTTGGTATGGAAACTGCGATAGCAAAACGTCCGGTTGAACAAGCACTATACCTTTCAATGACAGGCTTAGAAGGTGATCAATGTGCCGATCACAAACACCATGGTGGTCCCGAACGAGCACTCCATCAGTATCCCGTTGAACACTACGCTTATTGGCAACAAAAGTACCGTTCTGAATATATCTGGCAAGCACCTGGCATGGGAGAAAACATCAGTACTGAGGGGATGACTGAAGAAACGGTTTATTTGGGTGACCGTTACCAATGGGGTGAAGCGGTCATTGAAGTCAGCCAACCTCGTTCACCTTGCTATAAACTAAGTAAGCGCTGGGGAGTTGAACAGTTTTCTGTGGATATGCAAGACATTAGCCGCTGCGGCTGGCTCTTTCGTGTTATTCAACCCGGATTAGTTAGTGTGAACAACCCATTAATACTGGTTGAGCGTGTCGAAAATGCGATGACGATCCGTGAAGTTTGTGATTGCTTTTTCACAACACCACTTGAACGCTCAGGCTTGCTCAAGCTACAGCAACAAGAACGCCTTTCAAATAGCTGGATGGAGAAAGTCAAACGACGGTTAGAGACTGGTGACGTCGAAAATTGGAACTTTCGCCTATTAGGCCACGCCTAAACTGAATAGAAAGTGCTTACCTGTGGGCCATTATCAGGTTTGCACTTTCCGTTTTACGCCGTGAACTGCTACTCTCAACCTCATACTTCTGACTCTCCAACCAAGGAGGCTTTCATGCGTCCTATACTATTTCCCTTCGCTTTAAGCGCTTTATTGTCGGCTTGTGTTACTACAACCGCGTCATCCGTTAGCACGTTTTACGACTATCATTTCACATCTCCTGAAGGCCAACCCATTAGTTTGGCGAAATTACCTTCTGAGCTTCTCACTGCCGACATTATTTTGGTTGGCGAGTGGCATACTCACTCGGCTATACATCGTTTTCAAACTGACATACTGCGTCAATTGAATGAACAAGGCATTCCTGTCACCTTATCCATGGAACAGTTTTCTCGTGATGCTCAGCCCATTGTTGATCAGTACTTAGCTGGCGAAATTGGAGAGCAACCCTTAATCACAGAAGGTAACGCTTGGCCAAATTATGAAAGTGATTACCGCCCGTTGATGGAGTATGCAAAACACAACAATCTTAACGTGATTGCAGCCAATGCACCTAAACACATTGTTCGCTGTATTGGCCGCTTAGGGATACCTTATGTCGAGACTCTTTCACAACAACAACGTCAGCTCATTGCTCAAAACATCGATACACAAGATTCTGCCTACAAACGTCAATTTATGTCTTCGATGCATCATGGCATCAGTGACCAAACCGAACGCATGTTCGCGGCCCAAATGAGCTGGGATGAAACCATGGCCGAAAGCATGACTCAGTATTTAGCGGCGCACCCAAACAAAACCATTTTGCATATTGCCGGTAAGTTTCATGTACAAAAGGGATTAGGACTCAAAACTTCGTTGCTGAAGCGCAACCCAGATTTGAATATTGCTGTGATTACACCTATTGGCACGCAAAATGCCGAAGCAAATATCACCGATAACATTGCGAAAGATTATTTGTTGTGGGTACTCGACCCTCCGGCTCGCTTCATAAAGGACGAGAATCGGATCAAAGCTTTTCAAAATTTAAGTCATAGGAATGATGACCTTAGCTGCAAATAGTAACTTTTTCTTTCAATGTAAGAATCTACCGACATAAATCAGGCGTAATTTTTGCTTGAATAAATCCAACATAAAGTGCGAATAAATTGCGCAAGTTTTTCATTCGTTGGTCGATACAGTGATTGAGGATGTTGTAAGGAGAAAACTATGACACCAGTAGGAATGGGGCCAGCCTCGCTGACACCTGCCCAACAGGTAAAGCCTCAAGCAAACTCTGCGGTTGCAGATAATGGAGCTGCACCACTGAAGGTAGAGCAAAACAAAGTCACCCTTTCAGCTGAAGGTAAGGCTCTGCTTGCCGCTTTACAAGATATTGAAAAAGAAAACAAAATTGCAGAGGGCAAAGAGAAATCTGTCGGAGATAAGGTGGAATCTTTTGCTCATGGCGCATTAGGAATGGATCACCCGGATAAAATTGAAGAAGAGGAAGATGGCTCTTATTCTGCGGGGCAATACCTTTCCGCTGCGGCAACCGTAGGAGGTATTTTACTGGCCTTGATCTGACGGTGACACTTCGTCACAGTCAGGCTTAGGTTATTTCAGAGACTGCGCTAATTATTTTTATGATAACGATAAGACACTCTGTTTGTTGATTCATTCACGGTCACTTCATAATCCATACATCTACATTTATGGACGAATACCGTGAAGAGTTCTTTTTCGTTAATTGATAAACCGACCTTTTTTGGTGCTATCGGCTTATTGCTGGTCATCGTTTTTCCGTTGATCCTTTTTCCCCAGCAAGGTGCCGACTGGATAGCACTCGCCAAAACTTTTATGACCGACAAACTCGGTTTTCTTTACCTTGCGCTTGGTTTGGGCGCGTTCTTTTTTATGATTTATGTCGTGTTCAGTGACATGGGACAAATTAAGCTCGGCGATGCTGACGAAAAGCCAGAGTTTGCCACAGCATCATGGGCCGCGATGTTATTTTGCGGTGGTATTGGAGCCAGTATCTTATATTGGGGCTGTATTGAGTGGGCATACTACTACCAATCACCACCTTTTCAGCTCGAACCCGGCAGTGAAGAAGCCGTACGCTGGGCAGCCACTTACGGTATTTTTCATTGGGGCCCCATTGCTTGGGCGATCTACCTCATTCCCGCGCTGCCAATTGCCTATTTCTTTTATGTGCGCAAGCAGCCCGTACTTAAAGTTTCCAGTGCGTTAATGCCAGTTATCGGCGAAGAACGCACCAAAGGAGTCGCAGGTAAGATCGTTGATGTACTGTTTATTTTTGGTTTACTAGGTGGCGCTGCAACAACATTAGGCTTGGCAGCTCCACTTATTGGCGAAGGACTAAATTTCCTATTCGGTATTCCTCAAAGTACGTTAAGCCAAGTGGCCGTGCTGCTTGTCTGCACCGCGATATTTGCTTACTCCTCATACGCTGGCCTTGAAAAAGGCATTAAGATCTTGAGTAACATAAACTTCTGGGGTGCGATGGGGTTACTTGCCTTTGTTCTTTGCGCTGGCCCTACCATTTTCATGCTCGAAACGGGGTTAGACTCCATTGGTCGAATGTTATCTAACTTCTTCGTTATGGCGACTTGGGCAGAGCCATTTGGTGGTTATGGTTCATTTGAAAATACCCATTTCCCACAAGATTGGACTATTTTCTACTGGGCATGGTGGTTGGTTTTTGCCCCTAGCATGGGCTTATTTGTTGCACGTATTTCCCGCGGTCGCACGATCAAACAAATGGTCTCTGGCTCAATCTTTTTCGGCTCTTTAGGTTGTTTCCTATTTTTTATGATCTTGGGGAACTACGGCCTATCACTGCAGCTCTCTGGTGAGCTTGACGTGGTCAATATTCTTAATACCGAAGGAGCCACCAAAGCCATCTTCTCAATGCTTGCTGAATTACCGATGGGCACAATGATTATCGCCGTTTTCACACTACTGTGTGTCATATTTACTGCAACAACATTTGATTCAATTTCTTACATTCTTGCTTCTGTAGTACAGAACAACGTGACAGAAGAACCGATGCGCTGGAACCGTATGTTCTGGGCGTTTACCCTCTCCTTCCTGCCAACGGTGCTCATGTTTCTTGGCGGCTTAAGCACTTTGCAAACCGCTGCGATTGTGGGCGGTCTGCCATTGCTTGGCATCTCAGTCATGCTGATGATTTCAGCCGTCAGAGCCACTACTCTCGATCTTCGCCATCAAGAAGACTACGTCGAACCAACCATCAATATCGAAGAACTACCAGAAATGGACCCTTGGTCATTAGAAGGTATAGCATTGGCAAGGTTTGAAAAGAGTCGTGATCTGGCCCAAGAAGCAGCAGAACAAGAGCGCGAAGCACTTTCTCAAGTTATGAAAGTGAAGAAACGTATCCGTGCTTTTGCCCTTGAACACTTCGGTGAAGAGGCGTTCCAAGATCACCACTTACCACAAGAACTTCAAGATGCACTCCAGCAAGCTCTGGATGACGTCAACAGGGCGCAAGAAAATAAGCTAACAGCTTCAGAGCAAGCGCAACTTGCAAGGCAAGAGTTCAATCAGGCGGTTGCTGTTGCTGCGACAAATTAGCCATTGTTCATACTCCTTCCTAAGACCAAAGCCCACCTCGGTGGGCTTTTTTTATGTCACTTGCGTTTCGAGTTCGTGAAGCTTTTATGATTGCAACAAAACTGTCATTGAGTGGTGATTAACTGGCGCGGCTTTTTGAACGAAGGAATATAACAATGAAGCAGTTAATTAAACCTCTCGTTGTAGCAGTGGCAACAACGACGCTCTCTTTCAATGCGCTTTCTGCCGAAATCAAAAATGTCATTTTGATGATTGGTGACGGCATGGGACCACAACAAGTTGGTTTATTAGAAACCTACGCCAACAATGCTCCACATTCGATATACAAAGGTGATACCACAGCTTTATTTAAATTAGCAGAGCAAGGTGTTATCGGCTCCTCCTTAACGCATCCGGAAGATGCGATAGTTGTTGACTCCGCCTGCTCTGCCACCATGCTTGCAACTGGTATTTACACCGCATCTGAAGTGATTGGTATCGATGCTCAAGGTAACAATGTTGAAACGGTGCTAGAGAAAGCGAAACGCTTAGGTAAAGCGACCGGTTTAGTCTCAGATACACGCCTAACCCACGCAACCCCGGCAGCATTTGCCGCCCACCAGCCACATCGCTCGCTTGAGAATAAAATCGCAGAAGATATGTTAGCAACGGGTGTTGATGTCATGCTATCTGGTGGTCTGCGTCATTGGATCCCAAAATCTACCAATGACAAAGGTGAGACATACAAAAACCTCGAGCAGCTAACGCAAGGCGATGTGTACCTTAAGTCTAAGCGTAAAGATGAGCGTAACTTGTTAGCTGAAGCGAGCGAGGATGGCTACAGCTTAGCATTTAATAAAACCATGCTAGAGCAAGCACAAGGAAACAAGCTCCTTGGTCTATTTGCATACTCGGGTATGAAAGATGGTATCGCCTACAGCCAGTCCAAAAACGCTCCAAACCGCACTGAGCCAACCTTAAAAGAGATGACCGTCAAAGCGCTCAATGTATTATCAAAAAACAAAAACGGCTTTTTCTTAATGGTTGAGGGCGGACAAATCGACTGGGCTGGTCACAGCAATGACGCTGGTACCATGTTGCATGAGATGATTAAGTTCGATGAAACCATCGGTTCGGTTTACGACTGGGCAAAAGGCAGAGATGACACCTTAATCATTGTCACCGCCGACCATGAAACGGGCTCATTTGGCTTTAGTTACTCTTCCGACAACCTACCCAAGCCTGAAAAGCGCTCTGGACAAGCATTTAGCCAGCGCGATTACGCTCCTAATTTTAACTTCGGCCAATTCAATATCCTCGACGGGCTATACAACCAAAAACAGAGCTATTACGGCATGATCAGTGAATTTCAAAAGCTTGAAAAATCCCAGCAAACAGCCAAAAAATTCGCCGATATTGTCAATAACAGTAGTGCCTTTCCAATCACCGAAAAGCAGGCTGAAAATGTGCTAAAGAGCAAACCAAACCCTTACCGTCTAGCGGGGCATAAATACCTGGCTGAAGAGAATATCCCCGCCATCAATGATTTTGATGCCTTTTTCCCATATAACGATCGCGGTAATCTACTGGCGCGTGAGCAAGCGACTGCACAAAACATTGTTGGGGAACAGGCACACATACTCATACCCCTGTAAATGTCTTTGCGTGGGGACCTGCAAAAACCATTTTGCCAGTCTCTAAAATCATGCATCACTCGCAACTAGGTGAATTTATTAAACAACAGCTGCAATAAGTTTCAGGCTTACTCACCCTTTGAGTCAGCGCTCTTCGGGGCGCTTTTTTGTTGCTCATATCATGGTAAATCAGATATTCAACATGAAGACCAGCTTTTAAGTATCACTGTTTATTTGACTCTTGCTAAAAGAAACGACAGGATAAATAGCTTTCCAAGTATCGAGATAATGTCATGTGTGAGATATTTGCGCATCAGCCAAGAGAAAATTACCAATTCATCACCCGTTCTATCCGTATCGATGGCCATGCAACTAGCGTTAAACTTGAAACCAGCTTTTGGCAATTGCTGGAAGAAATTGCGCAGCAGCAAGGATTAACGGTTCCTCGCTTTATCTCTACTGTGTACAAAGAAGCATTAGAGCATAACGGCGAAGTCAGCAATTTTGCCTCTTTGCTTCGCTGCGCCTGCCTAATTTATGCTCGCCAACCTCAAAGTACGATTGAGATAGCCAACGAACAAATCAACTCATAATTCAATTAATATCGCCTGTCGTACTCACGTACTACCACTAAGTAATCCGCTGTTATTATGCTACTCCCTCCTAATGAGGAGAGACCATGACAAAACTGATTCACAGCATGATAAGAGTGAGCGATCTGCAAGCTTCTATCGATTTTTACCGCAACGCTCTAGAACTGGAAGTGGCAGATCAATTTGAATTCAGCGACTTTACACTGACTTACCTCGCTAATCGTGAAACCGGTTTTGAGCTGGAGCTCACTTATAACCACGATCAGTCAGAGCCTTATGTCCACGGCAATGCTTACGGTCATTTAGCCGTCAGCGTAGAGAAGATTGCTGAGGCACATAAGCGCCTGACTGATCTGGGGATTGAAGCGTCAGAAATAAAAACCTTCAATCACAATGAGCAACCTCTAGCGACTTTCTTCTTTATTACGGATCCCGACGGCTACAAGATTGAATTCATTCAACGTGCCGGACGTTTTATCTAATAATCATAAGAGCAAACACAATGATCCATTTAACCGCACATTTTTATGCTAAAGCCGGACAGGAAAATACTTTGCATCAGCTGCTAACCGCAATGTTAGTGCCAACACGCAATGAAACTGGGTGTGTTCGTTATTGTCTTTTTCAGGACAAAGCAGACAGTCGTAAATTTCTCTTTCAAGAGCAATTTGCTGATCAGGCAGCGTTCGACGCCCATTGTAAAGAAGTCCATTTCCTTGCCTTGCTGGACAATCTGGAAGGGGTTCTAGAACAAGAACCTCAAATTACCTTCTATGAACAGTTAGAAGCGTAAAAATCGAAAGGCACTCATTTGAGTGCCTTTTTCTTTATTTTCTACTTTATGCGCGATTAGGATGGTTTAAGATGTGGTCTTATTGCGCGCTAAATATTTAATTCAATTAAAACAATTAGATAAAGACTCACCACGTTGAATTTGTCCCAAAAATGTCCACACCATGACTTTTCGGCACTTTGTCTACTTTCAAACTCGATGGTCTCAATAAGGATTGTTTTGCGCAATGGTCTTACCGATAAAATGCCGTTTTTCGTGGTTGTCGCTTTTCACTGATAATACGGAATTTCAACACCACAGCACCAGATCAATATTGAAAAAACCAAACAAGTGTAAAAACACGCCTCACCCCTTGCCATTACTGGCTTCAATACAAACAAACACGATCCTATTTTTCACACGGCAGATCATTAAAAAACACACGAAAAAAGTATCCCCCTTTTAAATTCAACAACTTAAACCAAACACACACCAACTTCCTGATCTTCATTTTTGCAAAACTGATCAATTAATTTCATTTGTAGAAATTTTGTATAACGCAATATGCAGCGTTTTAAGACGCCCTGAAATTCTGCCCCGTTCCGCTATCCATAAGGCTTTAACTCTTCTCAGAGGCTGATTTAGCCCCGTTAAATTTCACCAAAATTGAATTTCAATAAACTGCCACACGAAAACATCGCAGGTGGGGAGGGGGAGTGCGTTTTACGTCACCCAATCGTTCGCTTTCGTGGCTATCTGACTGCTGTTATGCCCGTGAGAGTTCGCTAACGTTTAGACAAAAAGAAACGCAGCCGATTGGCTGCGTATTGTTGTGGAGTGCTTAGGGTTAGGATTTAGTGATAGGAGTAAGTCTGTCTTTTAGTCCAGTACTACTTTCACCGTGTCCGGTAAACGCTTTCGCTTGAATTGGGGGGCTTGTTGGTGCTTGCGTCTCTGGGCTCTTGTGAGTATGTGCCGCACATGTATCGGATAGGTCGGTTACTACCTGCATCAACTCACCTAACAAGTTGAGTACGTTCTCACTTTCTGAGCCTAGCCACGTTTTAGGTGAACGGTAATCTTGTTCAGTGCTGGCACGAACTTCTCTTAACTTACAGTGCAGTTGCGCCAGTTTGTCGGTGATGCTGCGAAAGTTACCAGATTGGTCAACGTGGTGGTAAACACCTGGTCTTTGTTGGTATCGACTTTCACCAGCTTTGATTGCTGGTAGCTTCCAACCCAGCCCCAATACCGTTCGAATGAATGGCTTGTCTGGTTCACCATTAGCAAAACCAATTTCAACTATTGCACCAATCGCTGGCGGTTCCAGTCGTCCAGCTTGTTCACCAATACCTGGTACTGGTAAAGGTACTGCTTGCATGACCGGCACATCTTTACGTTCGACCAACTTACTATCAAGCAACTGAATATCTGCTGCATAGTGAGGATAGAAACGCTCAGACAAATCACCCTCTTTCGGTAGCTCTGGCAATGCAACGACTTTAGCAAGCTGAGGCAAATGCCAGTTGCCTGTTAGTTCTGGGAATAGCCGGTAGACAATACGCTTAATTGTTTTTACGTCCATGTTATGACTGTCTCCGTTCCAACATGTTCAACGGTGGCAAGCTTACGACCATTCACGAGCACACCTGGTTTAAAGTGTGGCGTGCAAGGAACCGTTGCCGTCTTTTGGGCTTGGTGTGGATTGAGCATGTTGACAGGTATAGTCGCTGGCTTGTCTGCCCAGTAACTATCAGCCCAACTTCCTACAAAGATTTGTCCATTCCCTTGCTGCTGCCAGATGTAATCAGAAATACTAAAAGCCTGTGCTATCTCATCAAGTACCCGATAGCCATTACCTGTCGAATAGAAACAAGGGATAGCACTATTGGCGTAAGCTCTATCAGGGACCACAAACTGCAGCCCTGTTTGTTGAGTGATATTACTAAGCAACTGAACAAGCGTTGGATGTCGCATGATGACATTCAATGGGTGATAAAGTGCTGCGGCCAGTTCCCTGCAAAAGATAACAACGTAACCTGGTTTATCTGGTGAAACCCTTTCGACAAATCCAGTCAGCACGCGCCTAATGTTATTACCCCAACCCAATTCGATAGCGACTTGCTGCATTGGGTTAGCTTCGCCTTGAATCGTTAGCTTTGCTCTACCTGGCGCATTATCAGAAAATGTCAGCCTATGTTGGCTGACTTTTCTTGGCTCACTGCCAACATAGCATTGAATCGTAAATTCTGGTGTATTCATGCCAGTGCCTTATCGATTGATTGCAGATACCCCATTACACCTGTCATTTCCACTTCGGTATCCGGTGGAGTCTCTGCAGAAGCCGTTGGTGGTGTGGTTGGTGTTTCTACCCCTGCAGCTTTTTGCTGTGCTGCAGGTTTGGGTTCTTCTCTGCTTTCGGTTCGTTCTGCCACACTCATATGTTCTACAAGTTCAAAGCTAATTAACCACTGGCGCAACTGTGCGTCTTCTTGCGCTGTAATGGTTCCTTGGAACTTAACCTGACTGACCTTTAGAGCATTAGCAGTTCGGTTGTCGATGCGGTAGATCACTCGTGCACCGTCAAGCTTTGCGCCAGCCAGTGTATAGAGTTGGTTTAGTGTTGGGGCTTTGTCATATGGCAAAGTCCCGGTTACAGCGAGAACCTTACCTTTATCTCCCGTTTCGGCTTGGTCAGTCGATGCAGAGTTGCCGGACATATCTTGTCCGGCTAGCTGTTGTCTTGCAGTGACCTTTAAGCCCTTGAGGGGAATTCGAACTGCTGAGAGTGAAAGCATTTAAGCCACCTCTGGCGGAGTCGGCCAAGGGTGTTCGGCTTGGATTAATTCTACTGCTGCATCAGCTTGTTGTCTGAACGCTGCTGCTTCATCAGTCAAGCCTTTAGACTCTTTGCGCCATGCTTCCATGTACAGCGGATCACTAACTTCACGATACGCAGCACGGCGAGTACTATCAACTTGATCATATTCAGCAATGTATTTGTTGCTTTCGTTAGTAACCCAAGCATCATTAATCCACTCATCCCAGTGCGTTAATGGTTTTTCTTGCGTGTATTCATCGGAGACCAAAGACGCATCGTCAAACACTTTAGGCTCGTGGGTCTTCTTATGGTAAGCCTTAACTTCAACAGGTTTTAATTCAACAAGCCATTCCTGGTTTTTTATATCAAACTTGGCCTGTTCAGTTTCTTCATCGAAGTCTGGTTTAGCTACCCAAGTAGAAAACTGAGGTAAGATATAGTCATCATATCCAGCCACTCTATGAATTTGACTTTTCCCCTGATAAATGAGGGTTTTGTAATCGTAGTGATACGCTATTTTCATTACATCCATCCTCGGTGAATTTTGATTGAAAGGTTTGCGGTGTATGGGCGGTTTTCATTTGCTGTTGGCACGACGTTGCTAGCATTTAAAGTTAGTTGAGACAGGCGATCGCTTGGGACAGAAGCGTTTTCTGTTGGTGATGCATAGTTTCCAGACGAACCTACAGTTTCAAAAGCTCCGATTGCGTCATTCCCAAATATTCTGCCTGCTGAAGTAGAAGTTCGCCCACTGACTTGCCCAGAAATATTTCGAATGGCATCACCTTGAGTTTCACCATGACTAACACCTGTAGGGTTACCACGTACAAAGTGTCCTAAATGGTGATTTGGTAAAGTAAAAGTTGTTGCACCATCACCATCACCAAACTTCATTGCGTGAGTCATAGGATCAGCGTCTTTGGTTGCTTGAGGCACCACTAATCCAGTGCCTTGCGCATACTCCCACAACACCTTATCTACTACTCTTGAAAACTCACCGCCTTTGGCATCAAGCCAGCCTTTTTTCTCACCTTCCATATGGAATGGAACAACCATTCCCACCATGCTTTCCATCAGCTTTTTATCGTGAGAAACAACACGCAAATCCACTATTGAACCATCTGCCTCAATTCGTGCCAGTTTCGCCACATAATGCGATCGGTTCTCGCTATCGGTGTAATCCACTAGATCATCAGTTGTCGCTACGATTTGGAATAGGTTTTCATGCTGAGAAAGTGCCGTACCATCACGGTAAACATCAACCCATAAAGTTATTGGTTTGCTATCGACCGTTTGCACCGTCGAAAGTGCGTTTTGGATGCGTAGACCGCCAACATAAGCAACACCTGGTGCTATCAAATATTTGGTTTGGTCGACTTCATGGCGTGTTACGTCAAAACCATCAACGAAAGCGGTATGACCATAATTATCTAGGCAAGATAAACGGTGGTCTTCGTCCATTCCTTTCAATCGGGCTTGGTAGTCAATTTGCCAGGTAGCCGCATCAATTGTCACATTCGCCGCGGCTGCAGCTCCATCAAACTGCATTAGCATCGACTTGGTTAACGCCATGCCTGTTTCTTTGGTTTCGGTAGCTTTGTAAACCACCATACCGCAGCTTTTCGGCACGTTCTTGTCACGCAGGAACATAGCGTTAAATGTGAATGGTTCTGTGCTACCTGGTATCACCACGGAATAAACAACCGCATTACTGCCGGATTTACCGATTTGGTCTACATCTTGTTGAAACACCCATTGTTCTAATGGCGGCAGTGACACGGTACGGTCAATCGGTTGAGACAAATCAAGATCAGGAATCATCGCAAAAATGATTTCATTGAGATCAGTAGGCTGCTTCAACGAAATTTTGTTTTGCAGGTACTGTTCAAACTCTAATGGGATAGCCGTTTGGCTCATGGTTAACGCTCCCTTTTACTTTTGTCAGTTCAGGCGCGTCATTGACGCGGTGAAAATCTGTTGATTGTGTTCGATGCGTTTTTCTCGCACCGCCACGGTGGATTCATCATTGGCTTTTGCAGCATGAAGGTTGAACCGGTGACCAAACGCTGCAGCAATCATCTTCAACGTTACCGGATAAGTCACATTGAACTGGTAGCGACGACACGTGCGACCGTATTGGCGAATCATGGCATTCATTAGCCAGTTCTTTTGTGCCAAGTCGCTGTCAGCGGTTTCAATGGTGACAACGTCCCATTGCTCTTGGTCTTCACGTTCGTGGATTTCTACCCAATCGACGCCCAACTTACTAAACATGTTTTTAAAGCCGGCTGTTTCACCGCCATGACGGGCAAACGAATAAGCGTTGGCGACACGAATACGAAAAATCATTTCGTCTTCACGTTCTAACGGCTCGATGTCTCGTTCCCAAGCCATCAGGCGAACGATGCCAATTGGTGCAGTCAGTGGGTCATGCTTTTTGAGTGGCATTCGCAATGCTTCGTCCACTCTTAACCAGTAGTTACGCAGTGCGTTGGCAAACTTTGCCAGCTCACCTCTACCCATCCAGTACTTGAATTTAATTGGTGGTAGTTGCATAGCTACTCCTGCATGTTTATCGTCAGCGTAGACAGGCGAGGAATTTTCAAACTGCTCACAATGTCTTCTTGTTCGAACTGCAATGACTCGATGCCCTCAAGCAAGGCATGTAGCTCACCTTCTAGACGTGAAAAGCTAAAGCGACCAATAGGATTCGTCGGCGTGACTTCATAATCACTGTTTTCACGAAATGCCGCTCTCACTACATTTTCGATGTCCGCTTTTAACGTCAAACGCTCTTGCTCTGTTAACTTCGCTTTCGGCCAGACTTTGACACTGATAGCGTGTTGGGTTTCTGGCATCGCTTTCACCAACAAATCATCACCATGACCATGCAAGCCACTGGTTGTCACTTCGTGGTTTAAATCGTCGATCAGCTCTTGTGATGGATTACCCGTATCTAACAAGATCAGAGCGTTTGCAGTACCAGGCCCACGTGGGGCGTTATGCTCAAAATAGATATTGTCGTCTTGAATACCTGCTTTTTTCATCAGCAATGAACGGTAAGCCGCATCAATGTGCCATTTAGCAACCGCACTCCACTGGTTACGCACACGCAAGCGAAGTTCGTCTTCGTCTTCATCGTCTGCGCCAGCTTCTATCAACCATTCATCTTCATTGGTTGCAGCGGCAATACCCGAAATGGCAACGGGGATCACATGGTAGTAACCACCGCCCAAGTTATAAGCTGCACCTTCGTGTTCAGCTTCGACGGTTGCTGAAACGGTAGTTTCGTTCTCTGGCATCGTCGTGTCTTCAAGCACTTTCACTCGATAAATGGTGCCGTTAATCGGTTCAGTTTGAACCCACGTATCTTTAGGAATAATGAGTGCCGGACCTTGCAAAGCAGCACGTTGAAAAACAATGGTACCTTTTGCCTTGGTTTTAGCTTTTGGCTCGATGTCTACTTCCCAAGCCTTGAGTTTCAAAGACTCACCGAACGCAGTGGCTAGAAACGTATTAGGCAGCACGTATTTGACTAACAGGTTTTCAATCAGCCAAACAGTTGAAACGATCACGGCTTGCTCTATCATTCGCCAGAAAGGAGAAAAGCGGCTGTCGTTATTAATCACGCTACCTGCTTTTTCCATCTCTTCTTTGAGCACCTTGCGCCAGCTCTCTGAATCAGTTGGTATGCCTGACTCTTTTAGGATTTCTTCATAATCTGGCTGTGGAATATTTGCCATTAGCTTTCAACCTCTATTTCGATGTCGCCAAAGTCACGTGTTGTTGCGAAAATCCAGATTTTGCCTAGCTCTGGCTCTTCCATTCGAACGGTACCTGGTACCAAGCGAACCTCTTCTTCAACTAAGAGCTCTATTTGCTTTTTAATGTCACTGCGACCATCACGAGACTTTTCACCAATCAAAGCCACCGCTAAACCGCTTTCGATAATGGCGTGTTTAATGTCTTGGGCGATCACGGCTCTGTCTTGAATCATCACTGGATTTCGACCAGCATCTAAAACGACATCACCGTTTTCTATGAGCAAATCTTGATACAAGTAGTCTTTACTCATGGCGCAGCCATCTCTAGTTCATTAGCCATGTCTTGTGGGCTATTCATGTACGTTGGATAAATGTTTACGCCGCCGTAATTCGTCGAACGTCCTTGGTTGTAAGTCGACATCTGACGAGCAACGCCACCTTGTTGAACTCTCGCTTTTGGCGTGGCTTGCTGAACTGCACCAATGGTTTTACCTGGTGCTTCATCATCACCGAAACCTGGTATCCAACTGATCACGCTGTCAAAGCCTTCACCAATCCAGCCGAACAAGTTTTCAAACACGGCTTTCACTTCGTCAACAATGGCAAATAGACCATCAAAGCCCGATAAGTCAGTAAAGCCACTTGTCACCCATTTCCAACCACCATAGATAGCGGCAAACAAAGCTCGAATAGGTGCAGTGATTGCGGTTAAAACTTGGAACCATGTTGTGTCACCAAAGCTAGCTTTAAGATCATCCCAGTAGTACATAAGCCCGACGACTGCAGCACCAGCCGCGACACACGCCCCCACGATTAGAATGATTGGATTGGCAGCAATAACGATATTTGCGGCTAACATTGCAACCTTTAAAAACGATAGTGTTTTAGATAAACCCGTGACCGCAATGCCGAGAACCGAAACCAAGCTACTTCCAAGGCTGACCGTAGCCCATAGCATTTTGAATGCACCTGTCAGCATGGTTAGCACACCACCAACAGCAACCAACCCAAAGAAACCGAGAGTTAAATAACCAACCCATCGAGTAATATTTGGGAACAAGTTCGTCCATCTAATTAGCTCTCCTGCACCGTCAACTAATGATGAGATCACTGGCGTTAACGATGGTAGTAAAGCCGTACCAAAAGCGGCTCGAATTGCAAAGACACCTTGTTCCATTCGTTCCCATTGGTCGGTCATATCTGCCGCCATCTGGGTAGCTGCATCAAGCCCCTTAACATCCCCCAATGCATCCATACCTGCGCTAAATTCATCCATACGTCCAACTAAGTTCGTAAGCATGAGCGCACCATCACCTAGCCCAGCTTCATCAAGTAGCGTTCTTGCTTGAGTACCAGACAACCCTTCTAGTAGTGGTGCTAAGTTTTGCAAAACCTGCTCCATTGGTAGAAGTTGCCCTGTTGTATCAGTCAGGGACACACCCAATTTTTCTTGAGCACCAACGGCATTCTCTAGGAAGTTGGTGTATTGTGTAACCGCATCACCTTCACTCATTTGTCCTTTGAGCATACCGAACACGGCAAACTGTTCTTGAAGAGACACCCCCATCGTAGAAGTGAGAGAGTGCATCCCATCTACCATCCCTTCGATGGCATCCATTTCCACACCGTATAGCTGTTTGGCGGTTGCGGTCATTCCAGCGATTTGTGCAGTCCATGTATCGACGCCCATGGCATCCGCTTGCGTTTTATAATTCCCGTAAAGGTTTTTCATAAAACGCGTGGTAGTCTGCGCGTCTGATTTCATTGCCATAGAAAGTGTCGCGCTGGATTTTGTAACGCTAGCCATCATATCGGCTGGCAAGTTACCCATTGCGTTTCGAACACCTTCTGCATGTTGAATAACCTCCACGGAACTTCGTCCAAACTCTGCACCAAATTCCAAAGCGGTTTGAGTGATAGCTCTTAATGAGTCATCAGCGACACCAAGTGCTTTTACCTCACTCAATGCTCTGTCCATTTCAATCGCTGGCATCAACGCCTGTTGCAAAGCTATACCAGCACCAGCTACGCCAGCAGCACCCGACACCATAGTGTGAGTACCATCGCGGTAGGATGAAGCCATACCAGTAAACTGGCGTTGAATATCCGCCAAGGGTTTACTTATATGGTCAATCAGTCCTATCGTGTAACGTAGTGGTTCTGGTAGTGACATCAGTTATCCTGTGAATGCTCTTGCTGTTCCATTCGTCATAGCTGAGCTCATATCTTCCCAATACTTTTTTTCCAACCAAACAGCCTGTGCCAAGGTTTTCTCTGTATCTGGTTCATGAGGTAGCCATTTCTTACGTAAGGTGTACATCTGGTTCAAATCACTGGTTTCAATTGACTTGACCAGACTTTCTATTTTTTTACCGTAATGGCGATTTTAGGTGCATAGTTCTTCACGATATTGGCTGCTAACTGAATAGCTGCACCTACATTCGAATCTAGCAACGTACGGACTTCTTCTTTCGATTCATCAGCTACTGCTTGCATTACAAGGTTGTGTGATGCATCTGCGATCAACCCTTGTGCACTTGAGCCAATGTACTCGCCATACATGTCAGCATCTGGCACAAATGTCATTTCTTTACCTGCTACGATTAAAACGATGGTTTTCTGAGTCATGTGATTTTCTCTCTATCTAATTTCGTTTCTAGACGGTCGAACCGTCCGTTAATGGATTCTTTAAGATCGTCCACGGCTTCCCTAAGCTCGTGTTTCGTTGCGTATTTTTCCGCGTTATCCGCTCTCATTCTTTCGATAGCAATTTCATTTTGATGAGTGCGCTGCATTAGGCTGTTTGCTGTGCTATTGGATTTCTCTGCACGTGTGTACACAAAGCCAATCAGAGTCAGTAGAAAAGCAGCCACTGCCAACCACACGCGCAAATCTTCCATTTAGCCTCCTTGCGTAACGGCTTGCTTTAAGCTCCCGATAAACCCTGCAGGTTTAGTCCCTTGAGCGACTTGCTTATCTTGGCTTCGCTTATGGATGCTGATACCCAACACGGCTAGAGCAACGCTAAACAAAGGAGTAAGAGCCACAACACTATTCACAACACTGGCTGCTTGCTCTGGGTGGAAAACCAGCGCAAAAGCCAAGCCGAAGAACAGCAGGGACCAAGCCAAACACATCGCATAACCAAACGTTGGTCGCCAACGTCGAACATAGGCGTCATTGCTGGCTAACTCTGCTTGCTGGGTTGCAGCTTGAGTGGTAATCGCCAACTTGCGTTCTTCGCTTTCAATCTTTGAGTGACTCAAAGCCAGCTCTTGCAGTTTGATACGTTCATCACTTTCAAGCTGTTTGAGCTTTAGCAGTGCATCAGGATTGTTTCGCAACTCTTGTTCGATAGCTTCTGGCGTATTTTCTACGCCTAAAGTACTCGCAACCATCGCACCTACGGCACCACCTGCAGGGCCACCGATCACAGTGCCAATCATTGGCGCGGCTGTGGCAATTAATGATTTAACGCTTTCCCACATGGCTCAGTCCTTTACGATGGTTAAAACAGCCGATTGACCATCAAGCTCGTGCATCAATGCTTCAAATGCTGCTTTTGAATTAACCACGGCCCATTCATTCCCAACAAAACCAAAATCAACACCTGGTGCTAAACATCCTTGAAGTTGGCTTGGTGTGTTCGCTTTATGGATCAGAATGTGAGTTCTTAAACTCGGACCCTGACGAGTTACACCCAGTTCGCTAGCTTCTAGCGCATAGCAATCACCAAACTTAGGCGATTTATGTGGCAGAATTTGATAAGAACCCTCTGGTACACACGATTTACCAGGCAGGTTATTTCGCCAACTACGTTCAGCAATCACACACACTTGGCTTCCGTCTTCACGGTGAAGTGTTCCAAATGTGCCGTCTTGAAAATAACGGCGTTTCAATACAAATCGTTTCAACGTTTTGCCCTCTTCTCTAGAAGTTCTTGGCAAGCTACACAAGTGCAGCAGTGAGGCAGATACTTTCGGCGTGCGGCTGGGATTTCCTCACCGCATTCAACGCAATGCGTTTCGCCGTTCGGGTGTTCTGCTTTCGCTTTGGCACTGGCTGCCAATTGCTTGGCCAGTGCCATTTCCGTTTGTTTGGTTTCGATACCGCTTGCATGATCAAATAAGTCCGGCATCTACCACCTACCCAATAATGTCGGCGGTTTCTTCTGGTCGTAGGTACGGCACGCCATTGATGTTGATAAAATCAGGATCAGTCACATCAAACGGAATCTTATGAACTAGCGCACTGCCACCGTTGCTATCTGCATCAATCAGATCAGAGATTTTCAACTTAATGCCAAACATCTCTACTTTGAGCTCGTCACGCTCCGTTTTGCCGTAGCCCATAGCGTCGAACGTAGGCAAGCCACGGAATGAACCTGCGCCAGCGGCAGCTTTCATCAGCAAGTTAAATTGACTGGTGATCAGCTCTAGTTCGCCAGACGCTTCGACATCACCTTCTACAAAGCCATCAG
The DNA here is from genome assembly GCF_050113675.1 of Vibrio sp. TRT 21S02. Taxonomy (NCBI): domain Bacteria; kingdom Pseudomonadati; phylum Pseudomonadota; class Gammaproteobacteria; order Vibrionales; family Vibrionaceae; genus Vibrio; species Vibrio sp. TRT 21S02. The sequence goes on along the minus strand of NZ_JBNJOI010000001.1, from coordinate 49,781 downwards.
GGACGCCATTGGTTTTGGTCACCGCACTATTGTCAGTGATAGAAACTGTCCATTTCTGCGCACTAATCTTGAGGTCATTTAAAGTGAATTTGAGATTCTTACCGGAAATGCGCATGGTTATGCCTCCTGATCAGCTGGGTTAGACAGGTCTAGCGCAACATTGACGACAATGTGCTTAGGGCAGTTATGCGGCTGCACCATTAAACCGATCACCACTTTTGATTTGGTCATCCATTGGATAGTCACATCACCATCACGTGGCGGCATGATTTCACCTGGGAATTGAATGTCACCGAGTTGAATACCTTTGCTCATTTGGCGCATGTCTTTTGAGAAATACTGCTTATTGAGCTCGATAGACTCTGGTGTAGAGTTGAGAATTTTGTCACCAATACGACGAATCGCTTTCACGCGAACACGGCGATTAAGTTTGTGTACCGGACGTACATACTCTAGGTACTGATAGTCACCACCTTTAGCTTCGAGCGTAGTCGCATCAGTCCAATAAATACCTTCGTAATCGGCATACCATTGCGGCACTGAGTAACGAGCGATTGCAAGTGCTTCAATGGTCGACATTTCAAGCTTTTTGCCAGCACTGTCTACAGGTGCATCACCCAAGCCCAGCACGTTACCTGTTGCAACACGCATAGGTGTATCTGCTACCGTGACACTACGATCACACAGGCGACCAGCTAACACACCGATGTTATTACCGTGAAGCTGTGGCACTGGTACCACCATATTCGCAGCAACATCTTTCACTAGTGCAAGCATTGCCGTTTCATATTCAGACCATGTTTGAGTGTCTGAATCGATACCAGGTACTGCAGCCAAGATGAACACCCAACGACCTAGTTTGCTCACTAGCTCATTGTGTTTTGCCATCATGTCATCAAAAGCGGCTTTATCCGTGGTCTTGTCTACCAGAACAATACCTTCGAACGAATCCGTCTTATTGGCTTCATCTACTGCGCCCGTCCAAAGTTCTGGAGCGGTTAAACCATAGATAGCAGCAGTCCAGTTTTGTTTACCGTTGAGCTGAGCGGCGATCACATTCGCCCCCAACTCATCTTCTGCGACAACACCTGATAGGTCAGTCATTGCAGAAACACGAGTGACTTTGCCTTGCAGTTCTGCTTTTGACGTAATGCCAATGAAAAGCAGATGGCGTTCAATTTCGGGGATATCGCCTTGCCCCAAGTTCAAGTTATTGACTTCTACCTTTCCGGTTGCCATCAGTTCTATCCTCTCTTCGCCTAGCGGTGCTTGGCTTTTTCGATGTTGCGTAACAGTCGTTTGGTGACCAGTTCTTTTCGGGTTCCAAGCAACTCACGTTCTGGTGTTTCTATCGTCCAGCTCTGTTTCCCTTTCGGACTACCTGAACGCATCATGCGGATAATTAGCCCTGCTTGACCTAACGTCAGTCGCTTTTGAATATTGCGTTTACTCAGGCGATTAAATCCGCCATCTTTTCGCCTGATTTTGTAACCTAAACGGCGCAGTGCATGGGCTTGTTCATCAGTGGCTTGCGCTTCATAATCAGGTTGTCCAAACCTTTTGTTCTGGCTTTTTATGTGCTGCCTGGCGGTGACCGTCTCTGTCATACCTTGTTGATGAACAGCGGCTTTTTTTGCCTGAATCCGGCTTTTCCACGTTAAGTCGAGATCCTTTGCTCCATTCTTAACGTAGGGTTCCATCCCGTTGGCGAAGCTCGTTAGTACTGCACCTTCGCCTTTCTTTCGCTTGTCATACGCTTTGTTTTTAGTGTCTTTCTGACGCTTAATGCGGCTTCGGGTATTGCGTATTTCCCAGCGACCTAAATCTTTTAGAATCCAAAATCGTTTCTTTGGTGGCAGCATCAACGCTTCAAGTGCTTTTCTGGCACTGACTGCATCATTGGCGTTAAGCGTTATCGTTGGCTGCATTCGTGATTTCGCCTTCTTCCGCTATCCAGATTTCTACTGGATTCACTCGATAAGTTTGGCTATTCCAAAGCACTAACCCTTTCGGGTCTGGTATCAACTCGATGGGTTCTTCAAAGGCAATTTTTATTAATACATCTGCGCTTTCTTCGTTGTTTACATCGATCTCGATATCAGGATTACCAAGCTCTTCGTTCTCGTCCCTTTCAGGGTCAAATTCAGAAATCCAACAAGCCACCAAAGCGAACAATGTATTTGGGTCTAATTTGTTATGAGGGAAGTTCTCGATCAGTATCCCTGCTTGGTAAAACCAGTTAGCAATTCGATAGCCGCCATTGCCTCTGTCTTCACCATTTACAATCAACTCACCGCCAGCTTGGGTAGCATGAATCTTTTTCGCATGGACATTGCCTTGAAGTTGCTGACATAGGTATTTGTGTAAGGCTTGTAATTTGGTTTGCATCAGATCAAATCCACCTTGTTGACACTTCTACCAAGCAACAAACTAATGTCCCGTTTTGCTTGAGTTCTAAATCGGTCAGCCTGTTTGAAATCGTCTTCGGCTGTATTTTCTGCCGCTTCTCTTCGGTCTTGAGTTGCGAACTCTGGCAATAAGTCAGCATGAGCGGTTCCATACACGGCACGCTTATAAACGGATGCTTTCAGCGTATCGAGTGCAGGTGCTTCACCATCAACCAACAATTCATCCAGTTCACCCTGCACGTACAAGCTAGCGGCTTGAAGTGCAGTAATAATTGAGCTTTCATCGAACAGTGAAGGAATACGTCTCATCTGGCGAAACTCACTGGTTTTCAGCACAGGCCAGCCACCGGACTCGATGTCTGTATTTGCATTTTCTTCGACGTATCCACCAAAGCTCATCGTTCAACACTCGCCATTTGATGAAGAGCGTACGTAACTACCGATGCAATCAGTGCAGCTATTAACCAGACTGCTCCCGTAATCCAATAACCAAAATAGATAAACGTGCAGCCAATCAGTGTCACGAGTGTTGATTGCAATTTGCTATGCCAAGGCTTTAACCCAGATGTTCTAATCCGATCTGCAAAGTCATTTAACTTCTTGTCATCAAAGAGTACGAAGAACATGCAAATCAGTAAGGCTGCATTGAGCCAAGCGGCTACCAACATCAGATTGACCACACCTTCACTTACATAACCCAACTGGTGACTAACTAATGCCGCTATCACTAGCATCAAAGTAACTATCCATTTAACTAAGTTCTTCATGATCAATCCTTACGATTCTTCAAAATAGGGGCGCTCTAGCCACTGGGTCGACGGTTTACAATGAACCTTTGCGGTTATTGCAACCTCGCCAGCCGAGCGCGGTGGCGTAGGAGTCTTTGAGTTACAGATTTTTGCCTTCTTGTAAGGCGTTAATCCGACTCTTAATTTTGTTAATGTGCGTTTTCACCTGGGCTTTTTCGCTTTTGTCGTCAGCGTGCTCAAGCAGCACTAAAGCTTTTTGCAGTGTTTCAACGCAGCCCACCGAAGAAGCGAGTGGTTTACCTTCTTCATTTCGAATCAGGTGCAGACCAGCAAACTTGAACCATTTGGCATGAACTTCTTCATGCAAACGCCACTCTTTTTCGACCTTCTCGAATACCTGGCTAAAGTACGGCTCTACACTGCGACCTTCTGCAGACTCTTTCTCTGCCCACTGCAGAACAAAATCAGCACAGACAGTTCCCCAGTCTTTTCGACGCCAGCCCTCAGGAAGAGGCAAGCCCAAATCGATAGCTTTGAAACACCAGTCGATTGCCAATTCAAGTTCTTGGATATCGAACAACCACACGATCATGTCGCTGAAAATAGGGTTCGAATAAACGTCACCATCTTCTAGGTATTTTTCGATATACGGCTTGTACTTAGGCACCAATACAGAGCGTTTATGTTCCACTCGATCAGCAATGGCGTTAAAACCTTTTAAGTACTTGCGGTCTTCTTCGAACTCGATGAGCTTTAAATGAAGGCTATCGGTGTTTACCACTTCAACATTCATTGGCTCTTGTTCGGCTTTCATATGCGCCAACTTATGGCGCATTGCTGGGGATAAGTTCATAGCTATCGATTACCTTCCGTTAGGCAGCAGGTTTAGGCGCGATATGGACTTTCGCTGGGTTGTAAGCAGCAAAGGCTTCCAGAACACCCACGGCATAACCTTCCATACGCCAGTAAGCGTTTTCAAACTGCTTGCGGTCTTCTTCATGCTTCGCTTTACGCTGGGTAGTACCATGCTGCGTCAGCACTTGCAGGTTGGTAGGAATAGTCACAACCATCGCATTATCTGGAATGAACGGCGGCACATAAGCAGGACGGCCAGCGATAGACTTATCCAGTTTTTGCGCAGCGATTTGCTCTGTTGGCGTGTCGGCTTTGCTGTACGTTTTGTACTGAGCCGCACCAACTAGACCAGAACCAACATAAACAGTTAGGCGTGGGTCATTGCGGAACGCTGGGTGAATCTGGTTGTTGATGATGTCCGATGCCATCGCATCAAGCGTTTTGTAATCGCCAGCGTCATCAAAATAGACATCTTCATCAACGATTTGTGATGGCTTCTTCTCCAACACGTACTGATACCAACCTACGTTGACATCCTGACCAAGTGGGTTGGTCGTTGGGTTAGTTGTTGCAGCAGCAGACACACCATTCCAACCAACACGAATGATATCGAGTGCGAACATCTGGTTAGAGAATTCAGTCAGCAGTTTCATGAACTTGCCACGACCGCCTTGGTTAGCCCACTGACAAAGCATTGCCCAAGTAATTGCAGCACATGAGTCTGTTTCAACTAGCTTGTATTTATGACCGCCAACACCAAGTTGTTTAGTGAAACGACCATCAGCTTTACGACCGGTATACAGACCGCTAACGCCAACATCGACCACTTGACCTTCGATTTGGTCAACGGTTGTCACCGTGATCATTTTTAGAAACTCTGCCGATTCGACGATAGCCGCACGCAGCTTAGTTTCTAACTGAGGTGATACATTGAACAATTGAGCCACATTGGTGACACCATAACTCTGCGCTAACTTCTGCGCGAAATGGTCCATGTTGTCACGGGCTGATTGAGTAAGAATCTGCGACATTACGCGATCTCTCCTAATTTAGTTAATTCAGTTAGCCAAGTTCTGCGGTTTAAACGGGGCTGTAATCGTCACCGTTACCAGCGTCATTAGGCTCTTGACCTGGTACTTCTTTCGAAAGTTGGTTGAACTTAGTTTCTAAGCCGTCAACTTTTTCCAACAATGGTTTTAGCTGCGCTTCCAAAGTGGTAGAAAACTGCTCTACCGTTGCACCTGCATTCTGTTTATCAGGCGTTTCTGGTGTTTCGCTTTGCTCTGGAGTTGCTTGCAAGTTGAACTCTTCTTTCAGTTCTTTTTTGAACTCGCCTTTGAACGCAGAAAACTGCTCTTTCAGTGCTGCTTTTAGTTGCTCTTCGGTCACTTCGGTGTCCTCTACTTTTGATGGAGTTTCTGGCTCTTCATCGCCAGAAGAGAAAAATTCATTGAATGCCGCAAAAAAGCGGTCTTTCTTGGTGAAACAGGCTGAGAAGTCAATTTCTTCAAGAGCACTGCATTCAAGTTCGGTGGTTTCGCCTTGCTTACGAGAGAATTGAAGGAGCGATGTACCTGTGGAGGCTGGGGAGTCAGTCGCAGCTAGGCCCATTAAATAGCAACGCCCTTCGCCCTTGTAATCGGGATTTGGTTCAATAGATGTAAATAGCTTTTGCTTTTTACGATTGGCTTCTAGCATGTAATCGTTAGGCTCAAGCTTTGCGAACAAGCGTAACTTGCCATCTTTTTCTTCAGCTTTTAGCTCAACGACTTTGCCCCAGTTTTCACCGTAGCCATAAAAACGGCGGTGCTCCGGCCAAATCAGTGCGGTGTACTCTTTGGTGTCATAGCTTGCAGCCATCTGCTCTATCCACTCACGGGTAATTTTTCTCCCGTCAACGGTTGGACCTTCTGTTGCAATGATTTTCCAATCACTAATTTTTGGCATTTTCGCTCTCAGGTTAGTTATTCACATCTCTGTTTGAGCAAACAATACGCCTTTGAATAAGTCGTTTCAGCCACTTCAATTCCTAGAAATTCGGATTTAGCCCATATCCGAATTCATCCGAATTTTGCTTAGTCATTTGCGAGTTTTCGGGGCGTATGATGCGCTTATGGCATATTCAGATGAAATAAGAGAAGCCGCCAAAAGGATGTATATCCGTGGCGTACTTCCTAAAGAAATAGCAGCGGAACTAAGCTTAAACAGTTCACGCATTGTTTATACCTGGGCGGAGAAATTCGGCTGGGATTTACTCGTTAACGATTTATCTGTTGAAGAGATGATTAACCGCCGTTTAGCGGTGTTGATTGATAAAGACGAAAAGAGCGACCAGCAGCTCAAGGAGATGGACCGTCTTATCGAACATCACGTTAAACTACTCAGGGCAAATGCTGACGCTAAAGCCAAAGCTGAAAAACGCTTAAACCAACCAGAGCCCCAAGGTCGAAATGAGAACAGCGGTAATAATAAAGGCGATGGTAAAAAATCACGTGGACGCAAGAAGAAAAACAACGTCGACCACCTGACAGGTGATGACTTTGCTCCATGGCACAATTCACTTTATGCCTTTCAAAAAGTCATGCGCGAAAACTTGCATCAGCGCATTCGCAACATTTTAAAATCTCGACAAATTGGCGCGACCTATTACTTTTCTGGTGAAGCCTTTGAAGATGCGGTCATCAATGGTGATGATCAAATATTCCTTTCAGCTTCACGAGCTCAAGCCGAAGTATTCCGCACATACATCATTCGTATTGCTAAAGAGTTTTTCGACCTTGAACTATCTGGCAACCCTATTGTGCTCTCTAATGGCGCAACTCTTAGGTTTCTTTCTACCAATGGTAAAACCGCACAGTCATACAGCGGCCATTTATACACAGATGAATACTTCTGGATTAGCCGGTTTGAAGAAGTAAAAAAAGTTTCGTCTGCTATCGCTACTCATAAGCACTGGCGCAGAACATACTTTTCTACCCCATCAAGTAAAACCCATCCAGCCTATACATTCTGGACAGGTGACGCATGGAAGGAAGGCAAAGACTCTCGTAAAAACATCGAATTCCCAACATTCGATGAGTTTAGAGACGGTGGTCGATTATGCCCTGACAAGCAATGGCGTTATGTCATCACAATTGAAGATGCTGTCGCCAGTGGCTTTGACCTGGTAGACCTCGAAGATCTCCGCGATGAATACAGTGATGCAGAGTTCAACAACCTGTTCATGTGTATTTTTGTTGACGGTGCTAGCTCCATTTTTGAATTTAACAAAATTCAGAAATGTATGGTCGACTCTGGAATATGGCGAGACTACAACCCTGACGACCCTCAACCGTTTGGTAATAGAGAGGTTTGGTTAGGTTACGACCCTTCTCGAACTCGTGATAACGCTGTGCTAATGGTGGTCGCTCCACCGATTGTCGCTGGCGAAAAGTTCCGAGTGTTAAAGAAACTAAGTTGGCGTGGTTTGAGTTTTCAGCATCAGGCCAGTGAGATCGCCAAAGTATTCGAACGCTTTAACGTTAGTTACCTTGGTATCGACGTCACCGGTATCGGTGCAGGTGTTTACGACCTGCTCCAAAACAAATTCCCACGTGAAGTGGTTCCCATTCACTATTCGAACGACAGTAAAAACCGACTAGTCATGAAAATGATTGATGTTATTGACAGCAATCGACTTCAATTCGACGAAACACTCAAAGAAACCGCAATGTCATTCATGGCGATAAAACGAGTACCGACGAATAGTGGTAACGCATTAACGTTTAAAGCCGATCGAAGCGAGTTGGTTGGTCATGCCGATGATTTCTGGGCACTCTCACACGCATTGATTAACGAACCTATCGATCACTCAACAAAACGCAAATCTACCTACGCAATGGCAGCATAATGACAGAGAAAACAACACACCTTGTAACACAACAAGAAAGTCAATCATCATCGGTGTATGGCGTAGACCTTGGCGCACCTGAATCCATCGATTCAAATAGTTGGATGACAAACTACACGGACTTGTTTTACAACGACACTGACGATTATTGGGAACCGCCAATCTCCCCCGAAGGGCTAGCAGATATAGCAAGGGCAAACGCCTACCATGGTTCGCTATTAGTTGCCCGTGGCAATTATGTCACCGCTCGTTTTCAGCAAGGTGCCATCCGTCGAAAGCAAATGCTGGCTTTTTGCCGTGATTACTTCCAATTTGGTCATGGAGCATTATTGAAGATTCGAGATCACTTTGGTCGAGTAGTCCGCTTTCATCCATTGCCAGCTATGTACCTTCGGAAACGCAAGAATGGGAAAATTGTCATTTTGGAGCGTGGCAACAAACAACGCACCTATAATCCAGATGATGTCATTTTCTTGAGCCAATACGACCCACAACAGCAGGTTTATGGATTGCCTGATTATCTAGGCAGCATTCAAAGCAGCATGTTGAACCAAGACGCCACATTGTTCAGACGTCGATACTTCAAAAACGGGGCTCACATGGGCTTTATCTTCTATGCCACTGACCCGAACCTAAGTGATGATGATGAAAAGATGCTGAAAGAGAAGATCGCCAGTTCAAAAGGTGTTGGCAACTTCCGCAGCATGTTTGTGAATATTCCCAATGGTCATGAAAAAGGCATTCAGTTGATACCCGTTGGCGACATAGCCACAAAGGATGAATTCGAGCGAATTAAGAACATCACAGCTCAAGACATCCTTGTAGGTCACCGATTCCCTGCAGGTAAAGGGGGAATGATGCCGCAACCTGGTTCGAACTTCCCTGACCCAGAAAAGGTCGGTCGTGAGTATGACAAAGACGAGATCATCCCCGTATGTCACCTAATTATGGATGAGGTGAACAACGACCCAGAAATCAAAGGCATGGCAAGCCTACACCTAAAGTTTGATGTGAATACAGGAGAAGCAGCATAAACCTGTACAAAAACACAGCCATTGACGTAATATTATGCTGTCAGTCAGTTAAGTTAGGTCAATGTATGCGAGTTTATTGCAAATGTGGTGAACGCGCGATTGTAAGTAGAAGCATCGCTAAAGATGCCAATTGCGCAGATTTATCTTGTTCCTGTTCTAACCCAGAATGTGGGCATACCTTTGTGAGTTCTATCGGCTATCGCCACTCACTAAAACAGTCAAAGCTTCATTTCGGAATTGGTGCAACTAGTAAGCCGTCTTTATTTGGTAGTCGCATTACTTGCGGTTGTGGCGAACGGGCGGTGATTAATAAAACCAACCGCCTATCGAACGACTGTGCAGATTTGTATTGTGAGTGTAAGAACCCAGCGTGTGAACATCAGTTTGTTATGTCTTTGTATTTTAGTCACACACTAAGCCCATCATCGAAAGATACCAGTGAACTGGCTAACTGCTTAATCAAGGTGCTAAAGCCTGATCACCGTGACCACTTAAAGCAGCAGTTAGCTTTGTTTTAACCAATTCATTCTCGCATTCAGACCCATTAACATGGACAGCTTTTAGCTGTCCTTTTTTGTGGGCAAGAATCAACGAAATTAAGAACATGCCAATGTCTTGGTTTTCTTCGTGGTTCCCGCTTGTATCCTCAGCCAAAGCGCATAAAACAAACGCCTCCGCATTGTTATGTAGTTCAGACATTTAGCCTCCTAACTGACGATTTACTGTATATTAATACAGTAGTTTTTATCTAACAAATTTATTATGGATTTTTGTCGCCTATAATTTGGGTTATGCGACTTAGCTTTTTACCTAGCCAGCGCATAATACATAAGGTGCATAACCACAAAACATATGTGGATCACCATTCCATAAAGGCTCGTCACCGTTGGCATATAAATCGCAACTACTAGTCAGAAATGACTTAGGGATTTGAATCTTTGCCGAGTAAAAACAAACAATTAGAGCCAATAGTTGAGTATTTAATCCAATTAAGGGTGAAAAATCGCAAAAGCCAAGAGCAAATTGCGAATCAAATTGACATCTCGCTTACGTCTTACCAGCGCATAGAGCAGGGAAGACGTGACCCAAGGCTGAGTGAACTACAAGGACTCTTTGAGTACTACGGTATTACTTGGTTAGACTTTGCTTGGGCAGAACTTGGTAAACGGTCAATCAGTGATATGGACTTGGCGGCAGCTATGAAGCATGTTCCTCTTCATATCCGCCGTCCAATACTTGAGTTGATAAAGGCTGTTAGTAGCTAAGTCATTTTTTTAGCTTTCCAAACCATCTGAATACTCCTTGAGATACTCTCTTATGCCAGTTTGTTTGCATTAACTCTTTGCCTTCCCATGTTGCGTAATCAAACCCATAATTTGTATTTATTGCCGTGACAATCATTCTCTTAGCTTTCGAGTTTTTCACTGTCATCTCCTTAAAGCTATCGCCCTATGTTCTTTAACGCTGCATAGTAGGCTGCGCCTTGCATCTTTATTGCTATTTCATTCTCTTTTTTTGACAACACATTTTTTATAGCCAACTGAATTTCAAAGTCTGTCGCGTCTTCGCTCATCTTTGATACGTATTCTTCAATTGCAGAGCTGAGCACATCTACCAACTCCATATCTAAGCTTTCAGCATTACTCTTCATAACTTCTTTCTCCTACATTAACGGCCAGTCGTCCCCATCAGGGAAAATCGACAGGTCGGGTTGTTGATATTCTTGCTTTTCTGGTTGGGCGAATAGGTTGTCCCAACCCTCAAAATCCATCCAATTGGTGTCGTCCGAACGTTGACGGCTCACTTCTACCAACTGGGCAGGGCGTTTATTGCCGTGTTCGTCTACCTCCGCAGGGCGGATTTGAATACTGGTTGCATCGTCGATGCGAATTGAACTGCCTTTTAGCAGTGCGGCCAGTGCCGCTTCATCAATATTTGGTGATTTATTCGCCCGTTTATTAACAGGTTCTAATAATCGGGTTAGCTGATCGCAGACCTGTACTTTCTCAGGCTCCGTACAGTTATTGACAGAACTCCGAGAGGAGCCAAAGGCTCCAAAAGCGGTCGCTTCGCTCCCAAGAGCGCACGCTTTAGCTTCATCATTAACCTTTGATTTCTTCTGAATCGTCCAAACTTTGGTGCGTGTTTTGATGGTTTCTTCTGGTGTAGTGAAACCCTCGATTTTGCGGACGTCTTCGCCATGAGGTGAAGCGAACGGCAGCACTTCATAAGAGTTCACGATCAGCAAATCTTCACGCTTAACGAATGGGCCACCTTGCCCCATGATGTAACCTTGCCAGTTACCATGGTCAGCAGCTTTTAAAGTGTCTGTGATGCTTGCGTCTTCGGTCTTCATGCGTGACTGGTAGCTATCACCAATCACTTTCATTAACTCTTCATTGGTGATCAGCTTGCTAGGCTTAATAGGCCCAACAAGATCACGCTGCAGCATTGAGTAAATAGTGAGTAGGTCGACACGCTCTTGCATGAAGAGGTATTCCATAAACGCTTTTTTGTTCTGGTTAGCGAAGCGGCGTAGTTCACGGTAAGTCGTGACTGGTGCACCACCGAAGAACTGAAACTGGCGAATGTTCCAACGGCTTTTCCAAGCACTAACATTCTTCGCCATGTCTTTGACTGGCTTGCCTGTTTCGTCCGAGATCTCCCCGTCCATTGCAAAGCCGTCAATGTTCTTTGAAATGTATTTAGCAATGTAGCCCGTTGCAGTGCCTTTCTCTGGGTCAATAAAACCAAAGTCACAGCGTGGGCGGTAATCTAGCGGCCCAACGTAAGCACCTTTGCGGAATGGCTTTTTCTTCTCTTTCTCAAGTTCTGGGTGCAGTTCGCCACGGTCTTCTTGCGTGGCGTAAGAAATAAAGATGTCACGCACTTGCATCACGTCTTCTGGTTTTACCCAGATAAGCAAATGCCAGTGTGGTGTGCCGTCATGGTGTGGCTCAGCGACACGAACACCAAACCAGCGGATTTCTTCACGACCTAATTTAGCGCGGATTCGCTGCCATACGTTGTTTAGGTAAGATTGCGCATCACGTGGGCTTGCACCGTTCCAATGACCAATAAAGCCGCCTTTCTTGTATGAGTTGTGATACTTAGATGGAGTGGTCAACGTTAAGAACAGACCTTGCAAACCCAACTCGTTGCCAATGTCTTCACAACCACGACAACGCACCATTAATTCATGACGACGAATAGCAGGGTTAGCCACACTCTTTTTGACCATATCCCATAGATCAGCTTCTTCGCCTGTTTCTTCATCTAATAACTGGCATTGTTTAATGTATTCATAGTTAGCAGTTTGCTGCGCTTGGTGTTCACGAACGCAATCCCATGACGCATAAGGTGATGCTTTTGAAGAGACTTGCCCCATTGCAATGGCAAGGTGTTCACGCATGATTTTGCGTGTTTTGTTAAGACGTCCATACCACCACTTTTCATCTAACATGCGTGAAATGTCATTCAGTGCGGTTAGGTCGGTTTGTTTCTTTTTCTTGCGCGGTGGTGTCATACCAAAGTGGCAGACAAATTCGGCTAATTCTTCATAGCCGATCACCTCTGGAATTTCGTCTTCATCCAGATCACGGTTAGCCACACGTGCAGCGATAAGAGGGAATTTAGCCTTAGTGATTTGGCTAATTTTGAATGCCATGTCTTTTAGTTCTGACGGCTCAAGCTCTGCCAGTAGTCGGCTTTTAACTGGCTTGCGGTTGCGTTCTGCCTTTTCGAAGTCAAAACGCATTTGCTCTTTTTGTGCAAAGTCGCTTTGCTCAGTGTCGCTAAACTCTTCACTAAGCAAAGAAACCTTTTGGGTTGTCGGTAGCTTTTTGTATTTGCGCAAAACCATCAGCGCACGCTCTGCGGCTGGCCCCATACGTTCACGCAAAAATATGTTGGCATCTTTACGACCTTTCTTTTCGAACACCGAAACGTAACGAGTAACAAAGTACTTGGTTAGGTAGTCCGGCAGGTCTTTAATCTTATCTTTCGCCCACTCGAAATCGTCTGGGTTAGCTTCAAATAGCTTACGTTCCAGAACACTAAGATCATCAGGTTCAATAATTGAGTTGTATCGACGCGAACCAAAGCAGCCCGCTTCAACCTCAGTCAAAGGGGCTTGCCATGGAAAATCGTATAGGTCGATTTCAGTTGGTTCGATTAGGGTGTTCATACGAAACACATACCCGTGTCGCAGAACTGGTCGAATATATCTTGCTGTTTAGGCTTGGTAGTGAAAATAATCTCACCCAGTTTCACACCAGACTTATGCAAGTACAACCAAGGAAAGTCTTGCTGTAGTTCTTGTTCAAATTGACGAGCAGCAGCAAAATCTTGTGGGACATTTTCTTTCATCCAGATCCATTCTTCATCGTGACGATTTGGACACATCCAACACGCAGAGCGTGGCGGCTCTGGTAGACCAAAATCTTGCACGATTTGAATTGCTTGCTCACGCAGGATTTCTGCTTCAAATAGTGGGTAACGCTTTTGCCATTTTCCAGATGGATATTTAACTCGATTGCGCTCATCGAAAGACATTCCTATCCAGAAATCTACACCACGTTTGGTTAACTCCTTTTCTCCAAACCTGTTGTTTAGGTACCTTTGTATCGGCTCTACTTTCCACTTGCTAGAACAGAACCCCGGCTGCTTACCTAACTCCCCCTTTGCACTTCTACCATTGAACTCGGTGAAAAACGCAGGCAGAACCGTTTCATCATCGCTCTCAGTACAAATATCGTTATTTGTCCAATCAGATTTAGGAACGATAACAAACTCAACTCCCATTTCATCGCAAATAGGTTTGATGTGTCTTTTATGGTAATCAAATACATTGCTCGCTTCGCGCTCTGTATCAGCCATGATAATCAAGTCTGGCTTTGGAATTGCGCCAATATAAATAAGCACAACCATACAAATAGATTGAGTGCCACCACCACTTGATAGAACTTGTAAACGACCATTGCTGTTAGGTACAAACTTTCGGCGTAGTTCTACTTTCATGACTTCACTCCCTCTGATGTCCAACCGTGAATATCTTTCACAGTGCCTAAATCTTTTGCACTGGTTTTACCTGCCAACAGACCTTTAATGGTGTGCTGGCAACCATCACAACCGCAGAAATCACCGCCACATTCGCATTGCTCTTCTGAGTTATGGCGAGCCACGGTGAAAGGTTTAAGCTTCAAGCAGTCTTGGCAAATCACCTGTTGTTCGCTCATGCCGCCACCTCATGACCAAATGAAACGATATGGCTTAGCCCTTGAGGAATATCGAAGCGGTTGCCGTTATCCCAGATAAACCAAGCGTATTCACACGAATCTGAACCACCGCCAACAAATCGAGGGCGAGGAACGATGATTGGGCACTTTGGTGGAAAGCCGATTTCAAACCAGAATGGCAAACGCTTTTTAGAGCCTAAATAGTTAACACGCTGCAGGTACGCCATTGTCCCGTCTGGGGCTAACTCACTTAGGCTTTTGCGAATGAATTCTTCCGTTAGTGAAAAAGGTGGATTGGTAATGATCACATCTTGGGTACCAAAATCTGTTGTTAGGTAATCAATACCTTTTTCGATTTCAGCAAATGACTTTTGGCTTTGTGGCAAAGCTATCTTGTCGAATATTGCGCCAGTACCGTAACAAGGTTCTAAGAACTTGTCGGTTGGGCGAACAGTTAACTTTGATAGCAATGCGTCGACAACTTCTGGCGGCGTTGGGTACAGCTCACGAGGTTGCACTTTTCCGGTAGTTGAACTCATGCTGCCACCTCTGAAAAATCAACGACGAATCTTTGGTCTAACGTAGGCAAGCGGTCGTTATGCGCCCCTCTCTCCATTAGCCTTTCTTTTTCAATAGTTGGTAGCGTAATGTCCTCTACTCGATTGACCATCACGACATCTTTGTATTCATCTTTAAGCGAAATGTTTTCACCACGTTTGTGGTACTCGCATATAAGAAGATCCATACGAGGTTGTGTATTTACGGGCGGGTCAATTCTGAAATCTGTAAGCCAACGGCTTTCAAATTCAAACTGGGCATATTGCATAGTATGGTCGTCACTGATCACATCAAAATCAGTGTCAGCCACGGTGTAATTAACTCTGTGAGTAAGTGTTTTCTCTTGTTCATCTGTCCAATTGGCACACTTAGCTTTCCAGCGTGTAATCACTGAGAAATTCTTTAGTTGCTTATCAACCTCCAAGTACAGACCATGCATTGCTTTGCGCCCCACCTTTCGACATGCAACATGGTAGGATTTGTTTGGAAATGGTTTTCTAACTACAAGGTCTTTACCACCCGTTAGAGTCACATTTAGCTCTGGAATCTGAACATCAATTAATTCCAGCTCAACATTCGAATAACGATTCATTATTTGTGGTACGAGGTGCAATAACATTACGCTTCCTCCACTGGCAAACTAGCGACCGTTGCACAAGAAGAAAACGCATTCCAAATCGCTGAAACGTATTTAGCTTGGAACTTCGCATCATCTAGCGCGGAATGGTGGACACCTTGACGGGTAAATGTTGTTTTCGGGTCAATGCCAAGAATCGAACGTCCCATTTCAACAATGGTTCTCACGTCACGGTCATTCCAATGAGAAAAATGAGGTTTGATGCGAACAGCTTTAAAAGCATTCGCCAAGATCACGTTATCGAATCCACTACCATTACCCCAAACTTGAATATCTCTTGAGTCACCAAGATCAGCAAACCACTGGTTCAGCTCGAGCAAAGCATCTTTCAAAGACGACTTAGGCGTATCTCTCAGGAAGATTGAACGCGCTTCTTCACTCTGGGTAAGCCACCAAGTTACTGTCGATGCATCAATATCGCTGTAGTAAGCAGAACTATTAAGATTAACCACTACTTCAAAATCAGCACCAAGTGCGCCAGTCACAGGTGAAAACACAACCGCACCAATAGAAACGATTGCTGCATTGCTCGTATTTCCCATGGTTTCTAGGTCTAACATTACGTGTGTGCTCATGCTGTCACCTCCGCTTTTGCTTCGGCTTCTTCACGAGCTTCAATGATCAGCTCGGTGAGTTGTCCCTCAACAAATAAAAGTTGCTCAAGCGCATTTTCCTTATTTAGTCGGATATCCTCATCGAGTAGGGTCTGCTTTGGTACAGACGCTTGATATTTGGTATCTGCCGGGTTTGCATAAACTTGTAAATGATTTACATGTCCGGAAAAATTAACAAACACATGAATCACATCAGTATTTGCCATTGCCAACGCATTAATTGCGTTAACGATGTCGAATACTTCTCTGTCAGTGTTCAGTCCACTAAGTAACTTCTGTTTGCTTGCTAAAGCTTCGGCAGGCAAATCGATGTGACCAATTGAACCGACATTACGGTTAATCACTTGGTCTAAGAGGTTTCTTGCTTCGATGAGTGTTTCAAATGTATTCATCTTCTATGCTCCTACGCTAAGACGAAAAAAAGCCCCCTGTTACAGGGGCAAGGCTGGCTAGGTGATTAATTCACGTTGCAAATATCGGAGTGTTTCAAGCGGCGGACATCGCCCACTTTGCGGTCAAACTTCAACACCATTTCTTTTAAAAGCTGCATACCAGAACGGACTTTCTGCAGCTCTAAATCATCAAATGAATCGAATGATCGGTTGTAGTCTTTCGGTGACATACCACCTGCAATCAGGATTAGCCCACGGCTGCGATCACTCATTTCGTCATACATCTTGCGAAGCTTTTGACGCTTTGCGCCTTTATCGAAAAGCGACTTACACGCAGCGATACTTTCTAGTGCGCTTGGCGTACTTACTTGATGAACAGGCGGTTGTAGGTCTTGTTTATTAGCTAACTGACTCATGGTTACTCCTTAGGCTAAGCCGGGGATAGGTGCACCATTAGCCAAAAAGTCTGTGCCCATTTGTACAAGTGGCTGCAGGCCTGTGGTGCGGTGTTCAAGGTCATTGATTAGCAAAACCAAGTTGCCTAAAGCAGCTTGTGCCTTGGCTAGTGTTTTGCGTTTGGTAGATCGCGGTAAACGCTCTGCGGTGCACATGGCTAATGCATCGCTAGAAAGCTCACCAGAATGGGTGTGTAGCTGTAGAACTCGTTCAAGCAGGTTCAGTTCATCTACTGCTTTTGGCAGTGGGATAGTGACCACCCCATCATCGGCAAATAACGTATTTACGATTGAGTAATCGCCAGAAACACGGCTGATGCAGGCAAGTACAGCAGGTCTAAGCACATGCGGTTGATTTGGGTTCAACATGTTGCGAAGCATAGTGCCGCTAAGTTCTAGCTTTCGGGCAATCGCTTCAACATCGTGATTGACAACAAAATCACAGCAAGCTGCATCAAAAGCTTGTTGTTTGCGTTCACGTAATACGCACATTGAGTTATTTGCGTCCATAACTAATACTCAATTGAAGAAGAACGGTACGAAAACGAAAGCCCAGCCAATTACTTCTAGCCATACTGGGCATTTGTTCGGGTATTTATCTTCCCAAGACTCACTCATTGCATCTTGCTGGGTGAGTTTGGTTTTAGGTGGGATAGCGAAGCTCATACTTGTTGCTCCGCAGCACGTTGGTAAACCTTTACCAAGTTAATTAGAACGCTACCGCGCTCACCTTTTTTTTCTAGGATAGGGATGTCACCTGCCGCAATTGCTCGGTCAAGTGAAGATGTTGACCAACCAGTGCGACGCAGAAACTCTTTTTTAGTACAAAAAGGTGCGTCAACTGCTATTTGAATACTTGCCATAGTGGTATCCTACTTGTTTGAGATTTGTTGATGCTTATTGGTGGAACATGACAGCATCAACTCACATATGACACATTCTTGATCGCAAAACCGAGTTGGTCAACTCTTATTTTCGACCAAATTAGTTAAATGCGAGTTTTAAATAACTTAAATGTGATCAAGAACGCACATAAAGTGCGCTATTTAGATGAGAGAACATCGAAATGAGCAGAGTTCCAGCAAAGGTACCAGCATTTGATTATTTAAAAGGCAGAGATTTCACGGAAAAGCTAAAAGAAGTGACTGGCTGTTCTACATTTGACTTAGTAGCTGATCACTACGGCGTACCCAAATCTACTTTTTTTACATGGCACACCCATAACCGAACTGGCTTTGAACTAATCGTTAGGGAGCATCTAGCTTCTGGTGCTTCTGTTCGTTATTTGGCACTTGGTCTAGGTGAACCATTTCCGCAAAATGAAGCAGCCCCAACCTCAAGCAACATTGATAAATTTGCAATTGTTAACGGTGAACTAGAAAAGGTTGGCACTGTAGAGCTAGGTTTATCAACGCTCAATGATTTTGGTCTAATCAAAGAAAACCTGTTCGTTCTTGAACAAGATGGTAGCCATTTGTATGTAAACACTGCAGAACGTCAACCTGCTTCTGGTGATTACTTACTAGATATTGATGGGGTTCTATCAGTTAACTACCTCCAACGACTACCAGGTAAAAAGCTAGCTATCGCTTTTGAAACATCAACCATTGAAGTATCCGAAGAAGATATCAAGGTTGTTGGTCGTATAGCTTTGGAAATGAAGAAGAAATAAAAACACGTAATATGGCTAGGAGTATAGAAAATGGATAAATCGGTTAGCGTAAAGCTGAAACTGGGGATTGTTCTTCTCCCTATTGTTTTTTCTTGGTTCACTCTCAAGAAAGGTTACAGCACCTTATCTAGAGTAATTTCTTTCGCATGGCTACTTCTCACATTGGCTGTTTCTGCTTCCGGTGACAAGCAGGCTAGTACATTAGTTGGAATAACCATATTAGGATTTGTTGTTTATAGCATTGGTGAGCTTTTTGTATTTCTGTTTAAAAAAGCAAACCAGCGCAAACAAAAAATGCTTACCATCATCAACGATGATGAACAGTGGGCAAAATATTGTATTGAAAAGAAACTTACCCCATCAGCTCAGAAGTTCGTTTTAAAAACTTACGGCATCGAGAAACCACCTGTAGAGTTACCTACCTCTGAACCAGCTATTAAAGTTTCTATCACAACATCTACAACCGATCGCGAAGATGACTGGAAGTCATATGACAGCATCGAAGAGTGGGAACGAGACTGCACAACACTTTGGACAGGGACGACTAAAGATATTGAGTTTTCCTATGCCACCTCTTGGTCAAAACCCAAAGAACGCCGAACACTAACACCCCATGAATTTGGCATTGATGGAAATGGTCGTGGTTATGTAAAAGGCATTTGCCACAAATCCAACGAACAACGAACTTTCAAGCTTGATAACTTCGAAACGAAAATCAAAGTTGGAAGTCAGCGATTTGACCCAGATGAATGGATAGAAAAATACCTTGATCTGGACTCTTACGAACTGCACCTAAAATACGGTGCGAGTATTTAACAGGTTTAACTCTTAAACATGTCTGTTAGAAAAGTAGAAGACGGAAACAAAAAGCCATGGATTTGCGATGTCCGGCCAAATGGTCGCAATGGTAAACGCATACGAAAACGCTTCGCTACTAAGGGCGAAGCGATGGCTTATGAAAAGTTTGTTTTAAAAGAAACAGACGACAAACCGTGGTTAGGTGAAAAAAGCCAAACTCGCAGCCTACTGGATATGATTGATTTATGGCAGGAACGCCACGGCCAGTCATTAGCCCATTCAAAATACACCTATAACAAATTAAAAGTTATTGGTTTGGCAATGGGCGATCCGCTTTATCAAAAAGTCACGCCAGCTATGTTCACCGATTATCGAACTCGACGCATTGCCGGAGAAGTCGCAGACCTGAACGGGCGAAAAGTGGCTGTTACATTTCGCACCTGCAACAACGAACAAGACTTGCTAAATGCGGTGATTGTTGAACTGCAACGAATGGGCGAATGGAAAGGTGAAAACCCTCTGCAGTCTGTTCGACAATTCAAACTACATGAAACGGAAATGGAGTTTTTGACCGTTGAGGAAATGCAAACACTGATTGCCAATGCCGAAGCGCACGAGTTCCACGACGACATGCATAAGATCATCAAACTTTGTTTAGCAACAGGTGGTCGATTCCGTGAAGCATCCCGACTTACTGGCGCACAGCTCACTAAGTACAAAGTCACGTTCACGCAGACAAAAGGCAAAAAGAATCGCTCGGTACCGATCAGCCCAGAACTTTATGATGTGATTTACAAAGAGGGTTCTGGACCATTGTTTAACATTGGCTATTCGACGGTTTACCGATTTATCGTGCGTAATGTTCCGCGACTAAAGCAGCAAGCCGCCCACGTTCTGCGCCACACTTTTGCGTCTTACTACATGATGAATGGTGGTAACATTATCGCCCTGCAACGAATCCTTGGTCACAGTGACATAAAACAGACCATGCGATACGCTCACCTAGCCCCCGATCACCTAGAAGATGTGGTCACGAAAAACCCTTTAGCGAACCTCAAATAAGTGGCTAATGTGGACACTAAAACGTCCACATTATGTCCACAAATTTTCAGAATATAGATAAACATTGATGATTATTGATGAAGTGACCACAAGCAAAGCCTTGATATACCTTGCTGCGCCTAGCCCCTGTTAGGATGGTTTAAAATGTGGTCTTCCCAGTCAACGACATCAATCTCGTAGACCACTTTATTCCGGACGCTTTCACCCGCTTCGTGCATCGCTAATTTAGTTCCCGTAATTAAAGGATGCCACACGGGAAGTGTTTCCCCTTCAGCAAGAAGTCGATAAGCGCAGGTATGAGGTAACCAAGTAAAATCATCAATATCTTCACGAGTCAGCTTGGTGCACTCCTCCCCTGAAGAGAATCGATTTGGATAATCTTTACACGAACACGTTTTACTGTTTAACCAGCTGCACGCGACATTGGTGTAGTAGATCTCATCGGTGTCTTCATCCATGAGCTTATGTAAGCAGCATTTACCACAGCCATCACATAGAGCTTCCCACTCTTCTTCGCTCATTTGTTCTAGCTTTTTGCTTTGCCAAAATGGTGTGCTCATAGACTTAATCTTTAGATATTCAATAAAGGGAGCGTTTTATACCGCTTCATGTCACAAAGTTCAAGTGGATGAAATTCAAAGAAATACCCTTAGCGCCACTTACCCATTGAAAATATTAACTTTTTAGAGAATTAATCTAAGTTACCAATCCATCGCTTTAGCATCACATTGGCCATTGTGATAACACTTAACGTCATCACATTTAGCCATTTCCCTTGTTCACTACTGAAAATGCCTTGCCACTGCTGACTGACTCATAATCTATTTATCTTAAGCATTAGCCAACTTGCTGATTTCAAATGCTGATTTTACAGCCGCATTTTTTTAGTTTCTTCAAACGTCAAGCTTTGTTAAAGTGCGCCCCCTGATCCGTCCTCAATACAACTCATGTGGTGGTAGCTTAACAACGATGGAATGCCGTTTATATTGCGGTGCATGTTGCATTGCACCAAGTATTTCTTCCCCAATACCTGGAATGCCAAAAGGTAAACCAGCGGGTACCCGTTGTATTCAGTTAACCGAAGACAACCTTTGCAAACTGTTTGGCAAGCCAGAGCGACCAAAAGTTTGCCATGATTTCAAACCTTGCCCAGTCGTTTGTGGAAAAAGCAATCAAGAAGCGCTGAACAATATTACTGAATTGGAATTACTCACTTAACCTGCCTCATATTTGAGACCTTGATCCGTAAACTCGTGATCTTCCTCAATTTCTCTATTTGTCTCACACAAACCTGACATTTCTAGACTATTTTTCACGGGTCTTTGAAAAATAACGAAACGATTAGGACAAATCATGAAAAAATATTTAGCAGAAACGTTTGGTACGTTTTGGTTAGTGTTAGGTGGCTGTGGTAGTGCGGTTTTAGCAGCAGGTTTTCCTGATGTGGGCATTGGTCTTCTGGGTGTATCGTTGGCATTTGGTCTAACGGTACTGACAATGGCTTACGCTATTGGTCATATCTCTGGTTGTCACCTGAACCCAGCAGTAACCATCGGTTTATGGGCAGGCGGCCGTTTTGATGCAAAACACATTATTCCTTATATCGCTGCTCAAGTGATTGGTGGCCTACTAGCAGGTGGTATTCTTTACCTCATCGCATCTGGCCAAGCTGGCTTTGATGTTGCGGCATCTGGCTTTGCGTCAAACGGTTTTGGTGAACACTCTCCTGGCCAGTACTCAATGACAGCAGCACTTATCACTGAAGTGGTAATGACGATGATGTTCCTTATCGTCATCATGGGTGCAACTGATTCACGTGCACCTCAAGGTTTTGCACCAATCGCTATCGGTCTGTGTCTAACACTGATCCACTTGATCAGTATCCCTGTAACCAACACTTCAGTAAACCCAGCACGTAGTACTGCTGTGGCTATGTATGTAGGTGACTGGGCAACGTCTCAGCTATGGCTATTCTGGGTTGCACCTATCTTCGGTGCCATTCTAGGTGCAATCGTTTACCGCGTCATTGCCGGTTCTGACGAAGCATAAGCCTAAGTCTACAATCGATTTAGCGGCCTCCCTATGCGGAGGCCGTTTTGTTATTCCCTTTCTTATCTTTGCCAACTTTCCCTTTTTTACGTTCTCAGATTTAGCTAAGCACTCTCAAATTTGCATTTAGCATAGATTCACTCAACAAATCTGACAAAGTGTGACTTATATAATCCACAAAACTTCGCAGATAGCGCATTATTTGCATATTGACGTTATAAAAACTCATGTAGAAACAATAATGACCGTCAGTGGCTATACAAGGAGCGAGTATGAACCATTATCGTCTACTCTCTGTCAGTCTTTGTGCTTTGTTCTCTGGGCTTGCGATAGCAAATCCAAGTCATGGCTTAGAGCAAGGGTTTAGTGGTGGGATAAGCCTTAACTTGGGTTATTCTTCTGGCCAATCTCAGTTAAATACAGATGATAACAATGCTATCACCCCAGACTTGAATAACAACGGAACATCAGTAACCGATGCCAAGGTGTTTCCCTTAGGCCGCTTACAATACTCATTTGGTGAAACGGCCATTTTCTTTGGTAACAGCCAAGACCAAATTGCCGAAGCTCAGTTCCAATCTGAACTTGGTATTCTTCATCAATTCACCCCTGATACCCTAGTTACATTTGCAATGTTTAGTACCATTCCGGGGATGACTGAGGCATGGAAAGATCCTTACCTCACCCAGCAATCACGTAGTAAAACCGATCAAGATATCATTGGTGGTCGTGTTGCGTTTGAGCTTTTTGCACCAATCCCTGTTACGCTGCGTTACGCGTATGCGCAAAGTGATATTGAGCATGACCAAATCGGTCAAAATAGCTTACTTGATGGCACGCAACGCTCCCTTTTAAAACGTGATAGCCAATATCATCGCGCCACGATCGAGACAAACCTTCCACTGAGCCGCAATATTATTTTAGCGCCTGCCTTCCAATACACATTGAAAGATGCAGATGGAAAAGCACACAGTTACAGTGACTATGCAGCACAGCTTGGTATTGTGATGAACTTTTCCCGCCATAGTCTCGTCACAACAATGAGAGCCAGTGTCGCGGACTATGAGCAAGATAACCCTATGTTTAATCAAAAGCAGGACGCGAATGCGCTGGGAGTCTTCTCTATCTACAGTTTTGATAAACCTTTTGCACTCCCTGACACAAAATGGAATGTAATGGCAGGCTACCAAGAGACCGACTCTGATATCGAATTCTATGATGAAAGCAGTCTATTTTTGTCCACAGGTTTGGCGTACACATTCTAAACAACGAGCTCTACTTTGACTCTCGTATGCTTTAGTTGGTAGGGAATTGGAGTTAATAGAGGTTGGAATAAAAAAGCCGCACAATTCAAGTGCGGCTTTTTTATTATAACTTGTGTCGACCGAGCAATGAGTGAGACAGTGTCGTGCCATCAACTAACTCAAGCTCTCCCCCAACAGGGACACCATGAGCAATTCGGCTTGCTTCCACTTCATGCGCTTTACACAACTCTGCAATATAGTGAGCTGTCGCTTCACCCTCTACAGTTGGGTTTGTCGCTAAAATCACTTCACTAACATCACCACGACGGAGACGATAATCCAACACATCTAAACCGATGTCACTTGGACCAATGCCATCAAGGGGTGAAAGGTGTCCCATCAATACAAAATAACGACCAGAGTATTGTCCTGTAGCTTCTACCGCTGCAATATCTGCCGGGCTTTCCACCACGCAGATCTGACCGTTTTCCTGACGCTTTGGGTTATTACAGATATGGCACACTTCTTCTTCAGTAAAGGTACGACATTCGGTGCAATGCCCGATCTCTGTCATTGCCTGACTTAACGCTTCTGCGAGTTGCAGGCCACCTTTTCTGTCGCGCTGTAACAAATGAAAGGCCATACGCTGAGCTGACTTGGGACCGACCCCTGGCAGACAACGTAAGGCCTCCATCAAATGCTCCAGCATATGACTGGTACGCATTAAAACCTACTCGTTCTTAGAATGGCATTTTCATACCTGGTGGTAATTGCATACCGCCAGTTACGCCAGCCATTTTCTCTTTTTGAGTTTCTTCAACACGACGAGCAGCATCATTAAATGCTGCTGCGATAAGATCTTCAAGCATCTCTTTGTCGTCTTCCATCAAGCTTTCATCAATCTCTACGCGACGAACGCTATGACTACCAGTGATTGTCACTTTTACAAGGCCAGCACCTGACTCGCCTGTTACTTCCATATTTGCGATTTCTTCTTGAAGCTTTTGCATACGCTCTTGCATTTGCTGGGCTTGCTTCATTAGGTTACCCATACCGCCTTTACCAAACATGTTTATCTCTCTGGTTTAATTCGCTTGTTATGTAACTAAGTGGGGTTCAAATCGTGTTTTTCAACCCCGTATTGGATTAAATCGGTCTGACACTTTCAGAGTCTAGTTCGCCGGCAAATCGCCTTACCAAAAACTGCACATTTTCGTCACTTTCTAAACTCGTAAATGCTGACTGAAGTTTATTCTGATAGAGCTTGTCTCTTAACTCTAATGGGGTTTCACCCCCTTCGCCAATTTCAACCGACAAGTGGCATTCTTCATTCAACACGTTATTTAGCGCTGCTAATAACTCGCTTTGCGCCTTGTCTGTATTCAAATGAGCTTGAGAAGAGCGCAATATGAGCGAAATTGAGTTGCCATTTTTTTCATAAACCGAATTCAACGCTAACTGCTCAACCAACTTAGCCGTCTGCAATTGGTCTATTAATGCTGCCCATTCATTTTGCGCTTGCGACTCTTTCACCAATTTTTTAACCATTTCTGGTGTTTTTTCGTGCTCAAGAGCCTTCTTCAACAAAGTCGGCGTCAACTCAGGTTTTGTTTCGATAACTTGTGGTGCCGACGGCTTCCACTGATAAGGCTCATCTTTACCATTGGTAGAAGATGTAACCTCATGTGGATTTGACAATAGCGACACCCGCTCAGTTCCACCGTGCTTTTGTGCTACACGATCAAGAACCGACTCTGTTTTTGCAGATGCCGCTTTAGGCTTTTTTCCATCATTCCCTTTAGTAGGTGTCGGAGACAGCCCTTTTCGTTGTGAACGCAACTGATGGCGTAACCCGCTCACAGGCGAACTCACACTCTCAGTTTGGCTGGGTTGGTGCTCAGGTTGAGGAACAGGAGTCTCCATCGGAGCTGGTTCATAGCTTGGCGGAGCCTGCATATACTCCGGAGGAACCATGTCGTAGCCAGCTACAGGTTCATCAGCGGACATTTGCGGCTCAGAAGGAGCCTGAGGTACTACAGGCTCTGGGGCATTTTCTGCCACTGATGGTACTTGAGAAGAAGTCTGAATCTTTTGCGGTTTCGCTTGTACTGACGGTACAGGCTCTGAAACTTGAGTTGAGATAGTATTCGCCGTTGTTACTGCTACAGGCCTAAATGCCATCATGCGAAGCAGCACCATCTCTAAGCCAATTCGAGCCGAAGGCGCAAGCGAAAGGTCATCACGTCCTTTCAATGCAATTTGATAATACAACTGCACATCTTGAGGCGTAAGAGCACGGCTTAATAATTCAATTTTTTCAGCATCTGGCTGCGACTTATCTAACGTAGACGGAAGCGCTTGATACATCGCAATACGATGTAACTGTGTGGAGAGCTGTTGTAGCAGTCCATCCCACTCAACGCCGTTTTGTGCCAATTGTTGGACACTATCCATCACGGTTTGAGCCTGCTTCGAGCTTATTGCCTCAAGCAGATGAACAGCTTGAGCTGTATCCAGTGTTCCTAACATATGAGAAACACTGTCCGCCAATATTGAGCCATTTCCCAACGCAATAGCTTGGTCGGTAAGGCTTAATGCATCACGCATACTGCCGTCAGCAGCATGTGCAATCATACCAAGAGCACGAGACTCAGCAGAAACGTGTTCTTGCGCTAGAATGCGATCCAACTGCTCATGAATATTATCGACACTGATTGGCTTCAAATGGAATTGAAGGCAACGCGATAAAATCGTAACAGGCAGCTTTTGCGGATCGGTCGTAGCAAGCAAAAACTTCACATACTCAGGCGGCTCTTCCAACGTCTTTAATAACGCATTGAATGAATGGCGAGAAAGCATGTGAACTTCATCGATCAAGTAGACTTTGAAGCGACCACGGGCAGGTTTATATTGAACGTTATCAAGTAGTTCACGAGTATCCTCTACCTTAGTACGAGAAGCTGCATCGATTTCGAGCAAGTCAACAAAGCGCCCTTCCTCGATCTCTTTACACGTATCGCAGGTGCCACAAGGATTCGCTGTAATGCCTGTCTCACAGTTTAATCCTTTCGCAAATAAGCGGCCGATGGATGTTTTACCAACTCCTCGAGTACCACTAAATAGATACGCGTGGTGCAATCTATTCTGGGCTAACGCATTTTCCAATGCTGTCAGTACATGTCCCTGACCAACCACTTCAGTAAAGCGGCTTGGCCGCCATTTTCGCGCTAAGGCAAGATAACTCATGAAAACTTCCGATTAGTGACCTTCAAATTCACAAATGCTGTAAACGTTTAGACCAAGACCTTCCAAACGCTTATCACCGCCAATTTCAGGCAGATTGATAACAAACGCGGCATGTTCTACTTCACCGCCAAGTTGACGAATAAGCTTTGTTGTCGCTTCAATCGTACCACCTGTGGCAAGTAGGTCGTCAACAACCAAAACTTTATCGCTTTCAGAAATAGCATCTGTATGGATTTCTAATGTATCCACTCCATATTCAAGCTCATAAGATTGAGCCACAGTTTGGCGCGGTAACTTCCCTGGTTTACGGACAGGAACAAACCCGATACCCAATTCGAGTGCTAATGGCGCACCGAATAAAAAGCCACGAGCTTCCGTACCTACGACTTTGGTAAAGCCCATATCCTTGTACTTTTCGACCAATAAATTGATGGTTGCTTGATACGCTTGAGCGTCTTCCAATAAGCTAGTGACATCACGAAATAGAATGCCTGGTTTTGGGTAGTCTGGAATGCTTTTGATGCTTGCTTTGATCAGCGAGATTGTTTCAGTTGTCATGATTATGTACTTTGATTAGCTAACCCCTCGTCCTTGTATTGTAGGTGTTGACGAAATCGTAGCATTGGCTCGATGCACAGTCAGCATACTCGCTTTTTACTGCGCACAAATAATAAATGCCCACTCGAAGAGCAGGCACACTTCACTGCAATATTATGTGTTTCCCCGACGCTCTGCAAGGCGCTCCATCACAGGCAAACGAATAAACCAGCTAAGCACTCCAACAAACAATGCTAACAGCAGAATTTTTAACCACATATGGGGGGCAAACCAGATCGAGAAACTGAAACTCAAAATGATGAATGCTGCTCCGCGTATTTTCACTTTACGAGTTACAGCTTTGTGTTGTTGCCAATTATCCAGAATGGGGCCAAAGGTAGGGTGTTGATGTAACCAACGATGAAAGGTTGGACTGCTGCGCATGAAGCATGCACTCGCAAGCAACAAAAATGGGGTTGTTGGTAGAAGAGGAAGGAAGATGCCTAGTATGCCAAGGCACAAACTAAGCCCACCAACAATATTTAAACTCAATCGACGAATACTGATGGTAAGCTCCGTTTAATTCGATAAGCCTTAGTATCCGTTAAATACACGCATCCAAGTTAAGGTTGCGGGTAATGTTGGGATTAATAGGGCTGCAATGAAACCTAAAAAGTAGAAAACATTATAAGGTTCTTTGAAATCTTTGTCTGCCATGGGCTCACTTCTCTAATGTCGCTGTATTGTTGTTATACAATTCGTTATTTATCTGTTAGCGAATTGTTGGCGACAACTATACCGTAATGGTGATTTCACAAAAACCAAGTAAAAGAAGGGTTATTTTGATAAGACGTGTTGGCGTTTAATCATTTACTGTCGTGCAAAAAAGTAAAAGGCAACCTCTAGCGGTTGCCTTTATAGACATGAGATGTAACCTAGTTTCAAGCCCTACCCCCTTTGTAAATATCAAGACTGAAGCTGACCGAACCAAGGCTATTAAGAGATAATTGACACGCTGACTGTATCGGTAGATCTGAAGTGATAAAGTTCTTCGCACAATTCTCTCCGAGCTTCACTCCTTCTGTAATATGATGAGAGGCATAGCCATTCGACCATTGCCCTTCAAGCCCTGCAGGTAATATCGAAATTTTACTGGTACACAAATCAGCCACACCAAACATGGCTCTAACTGGGCTGACGCCTTCTGTACACTTCATGCCTTTCTCCAACATATAGGCAATGTCTTTGAGATCCGCATTAAAGCATTTTAAATTACGTAGATAATCATGGAACAAGGCTCGAATTAATAGCGTCGTTGCCGCTCCAGTTTCACTATTAGAATCCACTAAATAGAAAGCAAACTGCCCATTCATAAGCCAAGCATAATCAAACACCAGAGGCATGATGTCGGCAGACTGCAGCAATCGATAACAACATTTCCAGTCCCCTTGAGAGGTGTCTTTTTCTGGAAGTAGCGCATGAAGTAAGTCTTTTGCAGCGCTTGGGTGCTCTTGTAAATACTCAAGGTGCCAGTGCAGCTCTTGCTCTTCTGGCATATCACCACTTTCAACACGGAACCATTGGCTGGCAAAATCACGCTGATCAGAAAGATGGTCATAGCTGTCGTCCAGTGTATTTTCTATTGCACTAGCGAGATGCTCATGATTACTGATCGGTTTCGGGAGAAAGTCTTTGATGCCATAGCGTAATGCCCGAGCAACATCGGCCATTTCATCCGTCGCCGATACCACAATGAGCGGTAAAGATGGGTATTCTAGGCTAACTTCTTCAACGAGTTCGATACCATCAAGAACGGGCATCGATAAATCACAAAGCACCAAGTCAGGTTCAGCTGTTCGAAGTTTCTTCAACGCCTCTAACCCGTTTTCTGCTTCCATGACGTCATAACCCTGAGCAATAAGGAATCCGCTGGTGATCCTCCGGAAAACCGGATCGTCATCAACCACCATAATCAGCTTATTACCGAGTAATTTATTCGCCGAGAGTGCAGTCGCCGTTTCGTATGTTTTCTGCATAAACCTTCGCCTCACACAACTAGAGAACCACATGGTGTGCTGTTATTATTGGTTTTGAAACACTCCTTAAAAAGGTAGTCGCGATAGCGGTTTTATACAAATCTTCCGTGCTTCAACCTTTGTACATACTAGATGTACGTGTTACACCTTTTCGTCTCACTTGTTGATGTGACTCAAGCTTTGACATTTGATATACATATAAATTAATCAAATCAGTAAAAAAATGTGTCTGAAACGATGAAATTAGATGATCTCAACCTATTTAGACTTGTCGTCGAAAATGGGAGCTACACTGCAACTTCACGCAAGACTATGATACCTGTCGCCACCATTACTCGACGCATTCAGGCATTAGAAGACTCGCTTAATTTACGTTTGTTAAATCGTCATGCGCGTAAGCTTTCCCTTACAGAAGCGGGAGAAAGATTTTTTAACGAATGTTCTCCTCTGCTACAGCGATTATCTTCAACCGCCGAAGAGATCACTGATGAATGTCGCGGAGCCTCGGGCAAAATACGTATTTCCTCTCCGTCGAATCTGACTAAACGTATGATGATGCCAATGTTCAATGCATTTATGATGCAATACCCAGACATCAACATAGAACTGACCACCAGCGACCATGCGGATCAGCTAGACCCAACTGAGTGGGATGTTATTTTCCGAGTTGGACCACAGCGTGACTCAAGTTTAATCGCTCGTAAAATCAGCTCGGTGAAGGATATTTTGGTAGCGAGTCCAATCTACCTCAATAACACCCAAGCCCCCATGCACGCAGAAGATTTACACAACCATTCTCTACTGAAAGGCCACCCTCTACTGAAATGGCAGCTGACTGACAGTAATGGTGAAACGGTGGTTAACAATGAAAAAGGGCGTTTTCAGTCTAATACTCTCAATGTAGTAAGAAGCGCCTGTTCAGAGGGGTTAGGTATTACCTTAATGCCAGATGTGATGATTCGAGAGTACATCGAGGATGGAAGTCTGGTCCGTGTACTAAATGATTGGAGTGCTAACCCTCGCGACATCTACATGTTGTATAACCACAAAGACCATCTCCCGGAAAAGGTACGCCTGTTCATCGATTTTGTGATTGCATACAATATTCATTAAAAGAAAAGGCTTGGAATTTCCAAGCCTTTTTCATTCATAACTCTATGTCACAGAAACTCGACAAATTTACTCAAATCTCGCTCAGGTACCTTCATGGCGGTGCACCCAGGAGTCCCTAAGTATAAGAAGCCGACAATCTCGTCCTCTCCTTCCAAACCAAAAGCTTCATGCACCGCTTTATGGAACATCCATTTCCCTGAGCGCCAAAAACCCTGAAAGCCTTGAGCAACAGCAGCCATTTGCATCGCTTGTACCGCGCACCCCGCTGAAAGATATTGTTCTAGCGCTGGCACTTTCTCGTGCTCTGTAACCTTAGCGATAACAGTGATCACCATCGGCGCACGAAAAGGGGCTCCCTTAACCTTTTCTATTACAGCTTCATCACTGTCTTCTGCTTGTGCAGCGTTCACAAGAAGATCTGACAGCTTTTGTAAACCTTCACCTTGCGCAATCACAAACCGCCAAGGAGTTAGGCCGGCGTGATCAGGAGCTCTAAGACCAGCACGAATAATGTTCTCTAACACCTCCCCTTCAGGCGCAGGTGCTGATAGTTTGGCGATAGAACGTCGGTTTAACAGTAAATCCAAAGCGTCCATTTAAATTCCTTCTTTACTTCTAGGTATCCGCTTAGCTAAGTGTTATGCATTGACTAAGCCTTGGTTTTCTTTTGATAATAACGCTCAGTCCAAAAAAAGCGAACCTTTCGGTTCGCCTATAGTGTAATCAAATAATCGGTTTTATTTGTAGAAGCGCTCTTCGAGCCCTGCTCGGGTTAACAAACCATCACATGGCGCGAACCGTTCACCGTATTTCTGGGCAAATTGATTCATCGTCTCAACCAAATTTTTTATTCCGAGTTGATCCATATAACGGAATGGCCCCCCTAAGAATGGTGGGAAACCAATACCAAAAATAGCCCCGATATCACCGTCTCTCGGGCTTCGAATGATCCCTTCATCTAGACAGCGAACCGCTTCATTCAACATCGGTAGAACACAACGCAAAGCGATATCTTCTTCAGACATTTTAGGTTCCGGCGTCAAACCAAGTAATTTATATACCGTCTTGTCGACTTCCTTTTTCTTTCCTTTATAGGTGTAAAAGCCTTTGCCGCTCTTTCGGCCTTTACGCCCATCATTGAGCAAGGTGTCAAATACATCTGGCCCCTTAAAGCGATCGCCTAGCTCATTCACTAATATAGGCATGATTTTAGCGCCAATGTCGACGCCGACCTCATCCAATAATGTGATTGGTCCAACAGGGAAACCAAAGTTGAGCAGAGAGGCGTCCAAATGTTCAATAGGCTTACCCGACATCAAAACTTGGGCTGCTTCGTTCATATATGGCGCTAAAATTCGATTTACATAAAAGCCTGCACTGTCTTTTACAACGATTGGTGTCTTGCCCTGTTTTCTCGCCAACTCAACAACGGTGGATATTGTCTCATCAGACGTTGTTTCATGAGGGATCACTTCCACAAGCGGCATTTTTTCCACTGGGCTGAAATAGTGCAGACCAATCACATTCTCAGGCCTTTCCGCTTTGGCCGCGATTTGATGGATAGGAAGCGAAGAAGTATTGGTTGCAAAAATTGTCGTCTCACCTGCATTGGCTTCAATGTCTGCAACTATTTTTTGCTTGAGGTCCAAATCTTCAAACACCGCCTCAATTACCACATCCATATGCTGAAAGCTGGTGAAATCTGTACCACCAGACAACTGCATCATGTTGGCTTCCAGTTGCGCTTTTGACAAAATACGACGCTTTTTCTGCTTTTCAAACAGTTTATAGTTGTATTTCAGTGCGTTTAGAACACCATCATTAGTTACGTCTTTGATGCGCACTGGCACTTTGGCTTTTGCCACACTCACATGACTAATACCCGCCCCCATCAAGCCACCGCCTAAAACGCCGACACGGCTTACATGCGCAGGTTGGGCATTACTACCATGCTCTTTTTTCATTTCCGTCGTAGCAAAGAAAATTGAACGTAATGCTTTTGACTCATCGGTAATGACCAACTCACCAAACCGCTCAGCTTCTAACGCTAATCCTTGCGTCATCCCTTTTTCTAAGCCATGCCGAATCACAGCCAAAATGGCATCGGCAGCCGGATAGTTTCCCCGTGTTTTTTCATGGGTTTTCTTTGCAGCTTGATCAAAAATGACTTTGCGCCCTAACCCAGTCTGTGCAACAAGCTTCTCTTTCGCAGAGCTTTGTTTGGTAAGCTTACGCTTACCTTTTTCAAGCATACTTTTTGCCACATCGAGCAAAATTGTTTCAGGAACTGAAGCATCTACCACACCAAGCTTTTTCGCTTTTTTCGCACGTAATTGTTTACCTGTCAGAATCATATCCAGTGAAGGCAGCAATCCTATAAGACGAGGGAGACGCTGCGTCCCACCAGATCCCGGCAATAATCCTAGCTGAACTTCAGGTAAACCGACCCGCGTTTTATCCGAATCACTGCACACCCGATAATCACAAGCCAGAGCCAGTTCAAGCCCTCCCCCTAGACAGGGGCCATGAATTGCTGCGACCACAGGAAACGGCAGATCCGATAGCTGCTGAAACATCTGCTGCCCTTGTGTGGCTAAAGCTTGTGCTTCTGAAGCCGACTGACATGCATCTAACATACGAACATCTGCACCAGCGATAAAATTATCCGGCTTAAGAGAATGAATGATCATCCCCTTCAACGTATCTTTTTGTTCACTTAGGCATTCAAAAATTGATTGCATCTCTTGTGCAAAAGCGGCTTGTAACGTGTTCATTTTTTCGCCGGGAACATCAATAGCTAGCCAAGCGATACGGTTGTCATCGATATTTAAAGAAAACGCTTTAACATCACTCATTATTCGACCTCCAATATCATCGCAGCACCCAAACCACCAGCAGCACAAGCGGTATTCAATGCAAGTCCACCGCCTCGACGTTTTAGCTCACGCAAAGTTTGCGTGATCATCCTAGCGCCCGTTGCGGCAAATGGATGGCCATAGGCGATTGAACCGCCAAGCACGTTGAATTTATCCATATCTATTTCACCGATGGCTTTCGTACGACCTAATTGCTCCCGTGCAAATTTTTCGCTCCCAAACATCTTCACATTTGAAAGCGTTTGAGCGGCAAACGCCTCATGCATATCAATCAACGTTAAGTCATTTAATGTAATTCCCGCTCGGTCAAGCGCAATTGGTGTCGAATAAGAAGGTCCCATCAACATGTCACTTTCAACTCCAATCGCTGAAAATGCGTATGAACGGATATATCCCATGACTTCGAGCCCAAGCTCTTTTGCTTTCCCTTCTCGCATCAACATGATGGCCGCTGCGCCATCGGTTAATGGTGTGCTGTTCGCAGCAGTGACACTACCATACTGGCGATCAAATGCTGGGCGTAGTTTGGCATATCCTTCAATGGTTGAGTCATGGCGGATATTATTATCCTGTGCAATCCATTTTTTATAAGGCGCAGGAAAAGCCGTCATCACTTCCCCTTCGATGTGGCCATCATTCCAAGCCTGAGAAGCTAAGGTATGTGAACGATGTGCAAACGCATCTTGCTCTTCACGGCTAATACCGTGTGATTTTGCCATTTGTTCAGCGGTTTGCCCCATAGAAAGCCCAGTTGAATACTCGGCAACAGCAGGAGGAACGGGCATCAAGTCTTTTAACGAAAGAGATTTTAGTAACTTAAGTTTTTGACCTAACGTCTTCGTCTTACTCAAGGCTAATAAATTCGCCGCCAGTTTTTTAGAGACGCCAATTGGTAATACTGAGGAAGAATCTGCACCGCCGGCAATACCTACATCGATACTCCCTGCCATGATACTTTCCGCGACATTCACAGCTGATTGGAAGCTCGTCGCGCAAGCACGAGTTACACTGTACGCATCGGTATGAACATGCATTCCTGTCCCCAACACAATTTCTCGTGCAATATTTGGAGCTTCAGGCATTTGCACCACCTGTCCAAACACGACTTGCTCGATTAATTTAGGGTCAATATCGGTTCTCGCGAGTAGTTCACTCACCACCATTTTGCCTAAATCAACTGCGGGTACCTGACTAAATTCGGTGCTCTGGCGCGCAAAAGGCGTTCGTAACCCAGCAACGATAGCCACACGCTCACCTCCGCGTGTTTTGACTTCCTGCTTGCCCATTGTTTCTCCTTAAAATAAGAGGTCTGACCAGAGTTATTGTAACGAAGATGTTAACGCAATCAAACAGCTGTTTGGATAAACGTGATTTAGATTGAAAATACGGCTCGTAAATCAGTGAGCAATCAGCATCAGTATGGCTAGATGACGTATGGATGAAGCGCAAATGTGCGTTTATGAGGCAAAAAAAAACCACACATAACTGTGTGGTTGGAATGTATAAAGCAATTAACTTACGCCAATTGAAATAATCAGTTTCCTGATTAGGAGAAAGTAAAGTCAGCCTTCAAAAGGAAGTGTCATCTTGCTCAACATGTTAGCCATAAAGACTAACTAGATGACAAGGTGTACTATAACGGCTGGAGCTCAGCAGATTTTGAAATAGATCAAGTTTATGTTGATTTATCTATTTCAATTCTCTTTATATGAACTTCCTGTACTAGTTTGTTGCTATTTAAGTCAATATTGGCTTATTTTTTAGTCGCTTGCTTAAATCCTACTTAGCTATTAGCAAACACAAACAAGGCTATTTTTACGAGAATCAGCCACACTAAAAATAATTAAATCACAGAGCAAGTCGGAGGCTCATGTGTCAATCGTAAATTTTTTTGGAAAGAAAAAGTCATCCACTCCGGTCAACTCGGATATGGACAGACAAAGAAAATATGAAGCGCTTGTTCGAGCCTATCATAGAGATCTATATCGATACGCATACTGGTTGTGTAAAGATCAATCCATTGCTGAAGACTTAGTTCAGGAAACGTGTCTTCGTGCGTGGAAATCACTAGATAGCTTACAAGATGAAAAGGCCGCTAAATCTTGGCTCATTACTATATTGAGACGTGAAAATGCCCGCCGCTTCGAACGAAAACAACTTGATTTGGTTGATATCGATGATTTTGGCAATGATGCTAAGGTCAGTGATGAGCCTCACCACCGTAGTGAGTGGGTTCAAGCCCAAATCATGAAATTGGAAGATGATTATCGCGAACCGTTATTTCTTCAAGTCGTTGGTGGCTTTAGTGGAGAAGAAATTGGTCAGATACTCAATCTGAATAAAAACACGGTAATGACGCGTCTATTTAGAGCTCGCAATCAGCTCAAAGAGATGTTGGATTCCGAAAACGGCCAGAGAGGGCAGCAAAATGGATGATTTAGAGTTTCGCCGCCGAATTATGTCCGATCCAAAGAAACGGGATAACGACATACTAGAAGCTATTCGCTCAAGTGAAAAAAATAGCAAATTTGTCGATGACATCATGGATCTAGACGCTCAAATTGCGAAGGCAATGAATGTCGATGTCCCCGATGATTTGGCAGATAGGATCTTATTCAACCAAACATCAGCACCTGAAAACAACGTTGTTAAGCCTAACTTTGCACGTAAAGCCATGGCAATGGCTGCCTCTGTTGCATTTGTTGCTGGCTTATTGGTTGGGCAGATCAATTGGGGAAATGTCATTGTTTCTCCGGCTCAAGCAAGCCTTGCCAATACGGCAGTACAACATGTTTTGGATGAAAACGCCTTTATCGCGCCGTTAGATGAACAAGTAAACGTGTCTCAAATCAATGCGAAAATGCAACCATTTGCAAAAGAGTTAGATAACGATTTTCCGTACCACGTGTACTACCTCAACCACTGTGGTTTTGGAGATTCACACGCTGTCCATATGGTATTTAAAGGCGTTGAAGGCAAAGTCACTTTGTTTCTAACCCCGACACCATCAAAATCTACCTTTGATTTTGAAAAACAAGGCATGTCAGGCATTGTAGAACCCGTAGGCAATAACAGCATGATCATCGTAGGTGAACAAGGTGAAGATGTCGCCAAAATTGCCGAAAGAATAGCTAAAATCATCAAACCTATGGGCTAATTCAAAATGGGTTATAGCGTCATGCTTTAGCCCATTCTTTACTCACAAAAATAGAGCCAAAACTCTAAAAAGACGCATATTCCAGCACATTCTTGCCAAATACACATCATTTCAGCAATTTTCCCTTCAAACTAGACAATGGTCGGATTTCTATATTCTATACTTGCGTCTAGGATCAGCCCCCAACTGAGCATTTGCTCAAATATATCGCCCACATAGAGGCGAAATAGAAAAGGAAAACAAAATGAACAACTCGCGTCTGTTTAAAAAGTCGCTTTTAGCAGTGACAATCACAACCGCAACACTAGCCTCTCAGCACGCTCTCGCTGCAGGCTTCCAGCTCAACGCTCAATCTGCGACAGGTATTGGCCGTGCCTTTGCCGGTGATGCTGTTATTGCAGACAACGCGTCTGTAATGGCTCGTAACCCAGCAGCAATGGCTCTATTTGACAAAATGGAGCTATCTCTAGGTTTTGAGAGCATCACTTCAATGATTGAAGTAAAAGATGCATCTTATACGACATTTGGTGGCGCAGTACCAGTCTCTGATACTGATGATGTAGGCGATACGTCTATCGCACCAAATATCCACCTTATCGTACCTGTAAACGACAAATTCGCTTGGGGCGTTAACGCTTACTCAAATTTCGGTACTAAAACTGAATTCTCAGACGACTATGTAGCAACCGAATTTGGTGGTTTAACTGACGTTAAAAGTTTTAACTTAGGTCTTGCCGCTTCTTATCGTGCTAGCGAGAAACTAAGTGTAGGTGCGGGTCTTGATATCATCTATGGTCAAGGCACAATGAAACGAGTTGCAGGAAACTCTTTCCAACCTTTAGATTTGAATGGACAGCCACTTCTTGATGTTGATAAAGCAGACGGTTGGGCACTTGGTTTTAACTTCGGTACTGTTTATGAGCTAGACGAAAACAATCGATTCGGTCTTTCTTACCGCTACAGCCCAGAATTTGAAGCGAAAGATGACAAAGGTCAAAAAATCACTCTTCCTTTACCAGATATGGCAGAGTTTTCAGGCTTCCACAAAATCGAAGACACTCAGTTCGCAGTTCACTATAGCGTACAGTGGATTGGTTGGGGTGCATTTGACCAAATCGAATTCGAAAACCTGCAAGACTCTTTGTTAACTGGCAGCTACAACAAAAACTACCAATGGCAAGATGGCTGGCACTACGCAATCGGTGGTACGTACTACTTGAATAGCGATTGGACACTACGTACTGGTTATATGTACGATACCAGTGCACAAGACAGTGTGACTTCGATATCAGTTCCTGACTCAGATCGTCAATGGTTCTCTGCTGGTTTTACCTACCATATTGATGATGCTTCAAACATCGACTTTGGCTTTACGTACTTACTAGGTAAAGACGTAGATGTTAATGAATCAACTCCTAACCCTGCTTACGGTTCTGGAGCTCCTGTAATTGGTGACATTCCAAATATCTCTGGAGTTTCAGCAACAACACGTGCAAATGCAATCCTAGTCGGCTTACAATACAGCCGCAGCTTCTAAGCACTGTTGCAACATTGTTGATCGATACAAAGGGCTGGTTTTCCAGCCCTTTTTTGTTTTCTACCTTACTAAATATTTTTAACTGAGCGTACAGCTGTATTGAAATCGCCTTATTTCAAACTACGACTGTACGCTGAATCAAATCATTCACGCCTAGCAACTCAGACTTTATAACTACAAATGACCCATTGGTTAGATAATAACTCCAAAAAATAGCAATACAGTGTTTTTAATTTTTAAAGCTTTTGCTCTAACCTTATTATCGCGTCACTCAAAACAGTACATTCAGCGAACATAATAATGAAATCAAATAAATCCCTTGTTTCCGTAGCGGTTGCCTTTGGCCTCGTTACTGCTTCTACTTCAGTAACTGCTGCGGGCTTCCAGCTTGCAGAATATTCAGCAACCGGTCTTGGCCGTGCTTATGCTGGTGAAGCAGCAATGGCAGATAATGCCAGCGCACAATGGCGTAACCCTGCAATGCTGACGTACTTAGGAGGTACACAGATCTCCGTCGGTGCAATCTATGTGAATCCGAACCTAGACGTTGAGGGAGAAATCAACGGTGCACTACCTACTTCATCTTCAGACTTTGCTAATGATGCAGTCATTCCAAACTTTTACCTTTCCCACCAACTAAATGATAAGTGGGCACTTGGCTTTGCACTTGGTACCAACTATGGCATGGAAACCAAACTAGGAAGCGATTTTGCCGCAACACACTTTGGCAACGAAGCTATGGTAAAAACCGTCGAAGCAAACACGAATATTGCATACAAAGTTGATGAACGTATTAGCATTGGTGGTGGTATTCGCTTTGTAACGGGCGAAGGCCATTTTGGCGCGACTTCTCCAGCACAAACGCCACTTCCAACGGGCACCACCCTAAAATATATGGAAGGTGATGATACAGCCTGGGGTTGGCAAATCGGTGCGGCATGGCAGATTAACGAAAATCATCGTATCGGCCTGAGCTATAAATCAGAAGTAGAGCTTAGCCTTTCAGGCACAGCAAAACTGTTTGATAAAAATAGCTTGTCCGTACTTAACGACACGGGTTCGATGGATTTGGAATTACCAGCAACAGCAGAACTCGCTAGTTACCATCAATTGACCGAAGACTTAGCCGTACATTTTGGGGTTAACTGGACAGATTGGAGCAGCTTTAAAGAGCTGTATGCAGATCTCAACACTTTGCCTTCACAAACCGTAAAAGTGGAAAATTGGGAAGACAACTACCGCTTTGCTATGGGTGCTACTTACCAAGTTCTGCCTGAACTTGCGGTTCGTACTGGTGTAGCCTACGACACTTCAGCAGTAAGTGATCAAAACCGCACGATCACTATCCCTGAGACAGATCGTACATGGCTAAGTGTTGGTGCCACTTACGACTTCACAGCACAATTCTCACTGGACGCAGGCTTTACTTACATTTTTGCTAAAGATGCTGACATCAAAGAATCTCGTGGTTACCCATCCGACGATATTGCTCAGGCAATCGGTGGTCAATTCACAGGAACAACATCTGGTAATGTGTGGCTGATTGGCTTACAAGCGAATTACACATTCTAATACTCGATGCACAAAAAAGGCTTGGTAATCCCAAGCCTTTTTTATTATTCAAATTCTTCATCAAGATAATCATCGAGGAACGCTTCTTCATCCTCATCATAATCGTCAACTTGAATCTCTGCTTTGTAATCTTGCCTTTGTATATAGACATCACGAGTTAACGCATACGGATCTGGAGAGTTATCGAGTAAAGCTTCTTGCGACACTAATGCTGCTCGAGTTTCCATTCCCTCAAGTGCCCATTTGCCTAAACCTGCCCAAAAATTCAGATAAGAAAGCGGCGCATACAAACCATCAACCACATCCGCTGTTTCACGCACTGTCCACGGACCATAGCCCGGTACCATCACGTAAGGCCCATTCCCTACACCGTGGTGACCAACAGCATCACCAAATGCTTTTTCACCATGGTCAGTAATTCCTGCCTCTGAGGCAATATCGATTAAACCA
This sequence comes from Vibrio sp. TRT 21S02, assembly GCF_050113675.1. Taxonomy (NCBI): domain Bacteria; kingdom Pseudomonadati; phylum Pseudomonadota; class Gammaproteobacteria; order Vibrionales; family Vibrionaceae; genus Vibrio; species Vibrio sp. TRT 21S02. The sequence goes on along the minus strand of NZ_JBNJOI010000001.1, from coordinate 9,604 downwards.
AGCAGGCCAAAGGTTGAGTTAATCCAGAAACGATTGAAATGATCTAATGCTTTTTCACCATTGCCCATCAACAAGTTGTTGATCATGCTTGCTGGCTCATCTAAGTTACCTAGGAAATTAGCCACGCCCGTACGTATTGGCGTCGGTACATAATCAACATACGCTAATGATACAGGCTTCACCAAATACGGATCTAAGTAGTCGTAGTTGATGGTCCACATCGTTCGGTTAAATCCTTCTAAGGGATCATTCGTCCCTGCATTTTGTTCATCTGGCACACTTGAACATCCTCCAAGCGCCACTATTGCCAATAGAACGAGCCACATCCGTGATTTCATTTTTGTCATTATTATTTCCGATAAAAAAAGGCCGATGTAAACACCGGCCTTAGCTAACAATTTATAAATCGTATCTATTAATAACGATTATTAATTATTACTTCAACTGGTTCCCCAAGTTTAACGGCTTCGCTCTCTCCAAACCAGTCCCCTTCGCGAGTTGCGACGTTACCGTCATTGTCGATTCGTACGCGAACCATCAATTCTTCCAAATCGGAGAGCTTGCTGCCCTGCATCATGCTGTTACCGTCATCCAGAGCCACAGTTCGAGGAAATGTACCTACTGGGTAACGCGCAGCCGCAACTGGCATTGGAGAACCGTCAGCGCGATGAACTGAAACGATCAACGCGGCATTTGGATCTGCTTCTACTTGCTCTCCAAGCTGGATAGTTACAGAGACCGTCTTTCCAGCATTTATATTCTCACCCATCTGTTTTTTTGCACTTTCGATACTTCGGCTAAGCATTTCATAACGACTGTCTTTTGGACCAATCATTTGTTGCATAATGCTCCAGTAACGGATCGCAGCAGGGAAATCTTTACGCTCGAATGCATCAAAAGCCAGCAACGAAAATACACGTAAATCGACATAGTCTTCTTGAACAAGCTTACCAAGTATGCCACGCGCCTGCTCTTGGTCGATGTCATCTTGTGAGAGCATTAAGGCTTGTGCATAGCCCAATTTAACATCGGCATCTTCTGGCTCAAGCTTGTATGCTTTCTTCATCGAACCAATGGCGGTTTCAACATCTCGGTTCGCTAATGCAATACGTCCAAGCAGTAACCAGCCTGTCGAATCATCTGGCTGATAATGAAGGCGAGTGCGCAAAGCTAAAGTTAGATCCGCCATTTCATCGTCCGTCAAAGCTGCGCCTTCAGGAGACATCAGCTTCTTAGACAGTGCGGGTAAGTTTGCACTCACTTGCTGCCATTCGATCACTTTATCGGACGCACCAAATTTCATGTACATGCCGTAAGATAAAACAATCACCAACAACATCGACGGAACGAAGACCGCGATCGGTGATACCAACTGGGCTTTCTCAAGCTTATTGTCCGCTGGAATATCATCCAGTAATGACTGTTTGAGGTCTGCTATCAAGTCTTGCTGGTTCTCAACTAGACCTTCTTCAGTTTCCTCTTCTAGCTCAGAAAGTCGGTCTTTATAAAAAGCTTTGTTTAATTCGTCACGCAGTGCATCGTCATTGTTTGCTTTCTTTCTGAGAATAGGGAGCGCAATCAATGCACAGCTCAGTACTACGATAAGAACTGACGAAATCCAAAATAAAGTCATTATTGCTTATCTCCATCATTCTTATCATCTAGCAACGAATTTAGGCGGGCTTCCTTTTCTTCATCCCACTTTTCTTCTGTTTCAACGGCCTTTTTCTTACCTTTTCGGCTTCTTACAACAATAAAGCCAAAACCAATCAGCAGGACTGAAATAGGGCCAAGCCAAAGCACTGAAGTTGCGATAGTGAATGGTGGATTGTAAGTCACAAAATTCCCATAACGAGCAATCATGTAATCCACGATTTCTTGCTTAGATTTGCCCTCTTTCGTCATTTCATAGACTTTTTGACGTAAATCCTGCGCAAGTTCCGCATTAGAATCTGCAATCGTATTATTTTGACACTTAGGGCAACGCAGTGTGTTGCCCAGATCTTTAAACTGAAGCTCCTGTTCAAGGTTCTCGAACTCGTACACTTCGATCGCTGCTGACGCCGTCATTGAAAATGCAAACATGGCCAACAATGCTAGAATTACCTTCTTCATTATTTGGCCTCCGCTAGCATTTGCTCATATTTTGCCTTTAATGTCTCTTCCCAATTGCGAGGGTTCACATCACCGACATGGCGATAACGAATAACACCATTAGCATCAATTAGGAACGTCTCTGGTGCACCATATACACCAAGATCAAGACCCAACATACCGTTGCCATCAAATAAGCTAATGAGATAAGGGTTGCCCAATTCATTAAGCCATTGGATCGCCTTGTCACGCTGATCTTTATAGTTCATGCCGATGATTTTGACGCCTTGACCCGCTAATTCATTCAAGTATTGGTGTTCGGCATAACACGTTGGGCACCAAGTTGCCCAAACATTAAGCAATAATGGCTCACCCTTGAAGATAGATTGATCATAAAGCTTACCCGGTTCCGCCAAGTCTTCTAGACGGAACTGAGGAACAGGTTTACCAATGAGTACGGATTCCAGTTTGGTCGGGTCATCCCCATCAGAATTACGTACCAACTGCGTTGCAAAAACCGCTACCAATACTAGAAAGGCACCTAACGGAATAAAGAGTAACTTCTTATTCATTATGCTTCTCCTTGTTTTGCAGTTTTGCGGAAACGGTAGCGTTTATCACTAATCGCAATCGCACCACCTAATGCCATTAACAATGAACCGGCCCAAATCCAACGAACAAATGGTTTGTAGTAAATACGAACGGCCCAAGACTTGTTATCGTCCAAACGCTCACCCATCGCAATATACAAGTCACGTGTGATACCTCGATCGATTGCTGCTTCAGTCATCATTGAACGAGCAGTACGATAGAAGCGTTTTTCCGCATGAAGAGTATTGACGTAAGTGCCATTTTGAGTGATTTCAAAATCAGCGATATAACCATCATAGTTAGGACCATCTTTGTCTCGAAGGCCGGCAAAGTAGAAGTCATAGCCTTGAATTTTAAAGTGCTCGCCCGGCGCCAAACGCACATCTCGCTCAATACTGTAGTTTTGAACCATCGCGATACCAATAATGGTAACAGCTAAACCGATGTGGCCAAGCATCATCGCCCAGTGACTACGTTGTAGCTTTCTCACTCCAGTCACAAAGTCATGGCGGTGAGTTGCACGTTGGTGTAGCTCATAGCCATGCATTGTGATGATCCAGATCGCCATCACCCAACCGATATAAGCCATTGCAGTAAAATGTGCTGAGAGCAGGGCAACAAACACGCCAGCAAGTACAAATGAAAGCGCACCTGAGATAGCCATTGGCTTAAGCAACGTAGAAAGGCTGTCGCGTTTCCAACGAATAAGTGGACCGATACCCAGTAAGAACGAGAACGGGATCATCAACCAAGCAAACAGCATGTCAAAGAAAGGAGCACCGATAGAAACAGAACCTAGACCAATCTGCTTGTGTACTAAAGGAAGTAGAGTACCCACTAATACAACCACAAGGGCTGCAATCAAAAGAACGTTATTTGCTAGCAGAGCATTTTCACGAGATACCAACTCAAAGTTACCACGAACTCGTACCGACGCACCTTTTAGAGCAAACAGCAGTAATGATCCACCAATCACAAAGACGAGGAAACCTAAGATGAACATACCTCGGGATGGATCAGAGGCAAACGCATGAACCGAAACCAAAATCCCGGAACGCACTAAGAATGTACCAAGTAAACTCAAAGAGAATGCAGAAATAGCCAGCAACACTGTCCACGCTTTAAACGTCCCGCGCTTTTCAGTGACAGCAAGTGAGTGCATTAAAGCAGTACCAGCAAGCCACGGCATGAATGAAGCATTTTCAACTGGATCCCAGAACCACCAGCCACCCCAGCCTAGCTCGTAATATGCCCACCATGAACCTAGAGCGATACCCAGCGTCAAAAAGAGCCATGCAGCGGTTGTCCAAGGACGAGACCAACGGGCCCATGCGGTATCAAGGCGACCTGTCATTAGCGACGCAATAGCAAATGAGAAAGCCACTGAGAAACCAACATAACCCATGTACAGCATTGGTGGGTGAATGATCAAACCAGGGTCTTGCAACAATGGGTTTAGATCTCGCCCATCAACCGGAAAGAAAGGCAGCGTGCGTAAGAATGGATTCGAGGTAACAATGATGAAAAGCAGGAAGCCAACACTGATCATCCCCATCACACCGAGCACACGAGCCACCGATTCTTGTGGCATTCCACGGCTATAGGTCGCGACAGCAACAGTCCATGCGGCTTGAATTAACACCCAAAGTAGCAAAGAGCCTTCATGAGCCCCCCAAACCGCGGTTAAGCGGTAGTACCAAGGGAGCTGGCTATTTGAGTTACTCGCTACATATTGCAGTGTAAAATCGTTGGTATAAAACGCCCATAATAAGATGCCAAATGACAACGCTAACAGTAGGAACATCCCCCAAGACAACGGTCTTGCGGTATTCATGAGCATTGTATTGTTTTTAGATGCACCAATTAGCGGCAGTATGCTGAGCAAGACTGCCATCGCCAACGAGGCGATCATCGCAAAGTGACCAATTTCAGCAATCATTGACCGCTTCCTTGTTTTTGTTGTTCTGTATATTTAAGCGGTTCGTGAGTTTTCTTCATCGCTTCCGCAACTTCAGGTGGCATGTATTCTTCATCGTGTTTAGCAAGCACTTCAAATGCTTCAACAGTGGTTGCATCTTTTAACACACCTTGGGCGACAATGCCCTGCCCTTCACGGAACAGATCAGGAAGGATACCGTCGTAAACAATCGTCACTTTTGGACCGACATCATGCAGATCAAACGAAACTCTCAGAGATTCGGCATCACGCTTCACAGAACCTTCAACGACCATTCCGCCGATACGTAGACGCTGACCAACTTCTGGTTTCGTGCCGTCTGGCTTACCATTGACTAATTCTGTTGGTGTATAGAACAGGTCCATATTTTGATTTAGCGCATAAAGCATCAAACCAATTGTGGCACTAATACCAATGAAAATAGCCAGAACAATACCGAGCCTCTTTTTACGTCTTGGGTTCATAGAGTGTTCTCCAGATTTTTTGCTGCTTCAATTCGCGCTTGACGATCGACTTTCGCCTGAACTTCATTCAGCAAAGCTTTACCACGACGTACGCTCACAATAAGTAGAATAAACATTGATAGAAAGGTGATACCAAACGCACCCCAAACATAAGAGGCATAACCACCCATCGCGAAAAACTCACTCAGAGATTCAAAATGCATAATTTAATTCCTTCACTGAGATTTCTTAGTAGCTAATTCGATAACCCAAGGGCGGTGGCTTTCTTTACTAATGATTTCATTGCGTAAGCGAACCATGGTTAGAGAACCAAAAAAGAACGCAAAGCCAAAGATATTCAACAGTAGCGGCCAAAGCATATCGCTTGAGATTGAAGGTTTTTCGAATTTAGTAATCGTTGCACCTTGATGAAGGGTATTCCACCATTCAACTGAGAAGTGAATAATTGGCAGGTTTACCACACCAACAATCGCAAGAATCCCCGCAGCTTTCGCCGCCGTTTTTTGATCGTCAAATGCGTGATAAAGCGCGATTACGCCAAGATAAAGGAATAGAAGAATGAGCTCTGATGTTAGACGTGCATCCCATACCCACCAAGTCCCCCACATTGGTTTACCCCAAATCGCTCCGGTAAGGAGAGCAATAAAGGTATAAACTGCACCAATCGGAGCCATCGCAGCCGCTGCCATATTAGACAGTTTCACCTGCCAAACTAAGCCAATAAAAGCGGCGATGGCCATCGACATATATACACCCATAGACCAAATTGCCGATGGAACATGAATGTAAATGATTCTGAAACTGTCACCTTGTTGGTAATCTGAAGGCGCAAAAGCAAGCCCCCAAACCGTACCAACAGATAAACAGAGAAGGGCCAATATAGAGAACCAAGGTAACAACTTACCGCTGAGCTGGTAGGTTGCTTCGGGTTTGGCATAGGGATGGAGCCATTTCCACATTATTATTCTCACTCTTTACTTCGTTTTGTCTCACGTTCCGACAACGTATCGAGACTATTTTTAGTTTTGTAATTTATAGAAAAGGGGATTTTTCGTGCTTGATCAAAAACAATTAATTAACACTTACTCGAAGAGCCGCGCTAATTGCAAACGGTGTTAATGTTAAAGCACCCATAAACATCGCCCCTAGAATTGCTAACTGCCCGTTATATGCCATTCCTAGTGAAGCGGCATCAATAGCGGACGTAGCAAAAATCAAAATTGGAATATATAGCGGCAGGATAAGCAGACTTAGCAACACCCCACCTTTTTGTAATCCTACCGTTAAGGCAACTCCAATTGCACCGATAAAGCTTAATGTTGGTGTACCAACCACCAGAGTAAGTACGACAGCCAACCAAGTATTAAAGTCTAGTGATAACAACACTGCGAGTAATGGGCTGATTAAAATAAGCGGTAACCCAGTTAGAACCCAGTGAGCAATGACTTTGGAGATAACTACTACAGGTAGTGGGACAGGCATCAACATCATTTGTTCCAATGCACCATCTTGAAAGTCATCTCGAAATAATCGTTCAAGTGAAAGTAGCGCAGACAGTAACGCCGCCACCCATACGATGCCAGCTGCTATTCGAGCTAACAAATTCGGCTCTGGGCCAATACTCAATGGGAAAAGCGTGATAACAATAATAAAGAACCACAATGGGTTAAGGACGTCGGCTTGTCGGCGAAATGCAATTAACAGCTCACGGCGAACAATACTGTTCATAATTGAAAACATGTTTAGTCACCTAGTTTTATTTTTCTTAATTTTGGGTTGTCGGCGAACATATCTTGGTGTGTTGTTAATACGACAATGCCATCATTTTCAGCGTGACTAAGAAACAACGACTCAAGCACTTTAACACCTTGCTTATCAATCGCAGTCAAGGGTTCATCTAGAATCCACAATTTTTGTTCACTGAGCCATAGCCTTGCCAAGGCAACACGTCGTTGTTGCCCTGCTGACAACTTTGCAACAGGAACATCTTCACGCCCTGCAAGCCCCACTTTGGTTAATGCACCATAGATTGTATCTCGACTGACCAAGTTCTTTGAATGCACACTCATATAAAAATGAAGGTTTTCATAGGCAGTAAGTTCTCGTTTAACGCCCGTCTGGTGACCTAAGAACAGCAAATCTTGATGATAAGCATCTCGATTAGATTCGATATTCTCACCATTCCAGCTTATCTCTCCCTCATCACGATCACCCAAGCCGGCAACGATACGTAAGAGTGTTGTTTTACCCGTACCATTGCGTCCCTCAATTTGAACTAATTCACCAGAAGAAATAGAAAAGGAAAGGGATTCAAACAGAACTCTTTCATCACGGATAGCGGTAAGCTGATTAACTTCTAACATGTGGAACTACTATGAAAAATTCGAGCTCTTATCTTAACACAGCCAATTTGCTTCGAAATAGCATAAGACCTTTACGAGTCACGAAACTAAGTAAGAATCTGTTAATAATTAATCACTTTTCTTCGCAATTAACCACAAAGTGTTACGAAGGGCACAAAAAAAGGGATACATTGCGTATCCCTTATTATTACTTTCTGATCCCACTACGCCGATATGGCTGAGTGGTGGCTCTTTCTGGATTACCTTCTAATGGCGGAATTTTCTCTTTGCCAGCAATTTTCTTTTGCAGTGACATCATGAGCTCAGCTTCAGCTTTTGGTAACTCACATTCTTGAATTAACTCATTGACGTCGGCACCCAGTTGAACCATTTTACTGGCCCGAGAATACAATCGACCATCACTGTCAGCTTGCTCAAGTTCAGTAATGCGCTCATTAAGATGCTGGATAATATCCTGCTGCTCACTAACGCGCTGCCCCAAACCAACAACAACAGAACGAACTTCCAAAATCTGTTTGTTCGCTTTCTGTAACTCTTTATCCAGTGCTCGATTCTGTTGCCTTAGATGATCCGAGATCGATGTCTGTTTTCTCTTTAAACGAAATAACGCTAAAGCAATAACAAGGACAACAAGCACTACTGCTCCAGCAATTACTGGAGCGCTGGTAATCCACTCATTAACCATTATAGGTGAGCCATTTCATCCCATTCTTCATCCGTAAGAAGCTTATTAAGATCAACCAAGATTAGCAGCTTACCGTCACGGTTGCTTACACCTTGAATAAACTTAGCACTCTCATCGGTACCAACACTTGGTGTAGTGTCAATTTCAGACGCACGAAGGTACACAACTTCCGCAACGCTGTCTACAAGGATACCAATAACCTGATGCTCTGACTCAATCACAATAATACGAGTATTATCAGTAATTTCACCTTCCATTAGACCAAAACGAGAACGTGTATCGATAACTGTAACAACGTTGCCTCGAAGGTTAATGATGCCTAAAACATAATCTGGTGCACCAGGTACAGGGGCAATTTCGGTATAACGTAGAACCTCACGCACCTGCATTACATTAATACCGTAAGTTTCTTCTTCCAGTTGGAACGTCACCCACTGAAGTACTTCGTCATTTGACTGATCTTTTCTTACTTCGACTTCATTAGTTTGAGACATACCTTTTCCTCTCTGAGCCATTTCTGGCATGAACGTATTATTTCTCTAGTGCTTTGACATCAAGCCCTGCATTAAGCATAGCTATCAAAGCTTCGACATGGATCAAAGCACACATTTTTTCTTTAACCATTCCGGCAAGCCAAGGCCGTTTACCCGCCTTTTCTCGCCAACGAACTTTTTCGATTTCTAAAAGCTCGGTTCCTTTTAATTCCGAACTGGCTAGCCCCCACATACTTTCGCCTAACATGACGATGTATTGATAGCCGTCTTTATAACTGTCATCGGTCAATTTTTCGGACATTACCCACTTGGCAGTATCGACTACATCAAGCTGGTTATCTCGATTCGTCTGTAGCCCCAAATACCATGGTGGACGTCCAATCAGATGACTAAGTTCTCCCATTTGATGGATACCACCCAACTCATCTAATGGAACGGCAAATGTGACACCATTGACCTCAAAGTACAGAACTTGGAATGACTCACTCCTTTCTGTGCTGTGCCACTGCTTGAGATCTTGTCCACCAGCTTGAGTTTCTAACTCTGTCGTTAACTCAACATCCTCAATAACAACTTGCTCCGCAGCTGGTTCAACAGGCTCGCCCGCAATTTCGACCACCGATTCTGAGGATACTTCTGGTTCAACAAACTCCGGCACTTCCCAATCTTGAATCTCTTCAACTTCAGTTTGAACGGCAATCTGAGCGGTGTTTTGCTCCATAACCTCTTCAAGATCGAGTTCTGCGACTGGGTTTGTCGATTCCAGTTGCTTCAGTAGCCGCTCGACATCATCCAAATTAGGAAGTTCAAGCTCTTCAGCCTGAGGATGGTAGTAACTTTTTTCATCCACAGACTGCAGCATGGGCTCCAACTTATACTGCTCTGGCTCTGGCTCTGGCTCTGGCTCTGGCTCTGGCTCTGGCTCTGGCTCTGGCTCTGGCTCTGGCTCTGGCTCT